>JABWAK010000053.1 GCA_013361065.1 Bacteroidota bacterium | reverse complement strand
TGTCAAAATGTCCACCTATGCCAGACCATAAATCATTAGGTTCCGGAACTATATTTACTCTTGTCGCTTTTAATTCAGTTCGGCTTTTGTCATTTTTTTTCATTTGGATCTCCAATTATATTTTGTTGGCATATTCAAAATTTTCTTTCGCCAATATAGACCATATCGGAACGTGAAGCAATAGGTCCGAGATCGGGGGCACCCCTAAAGCCAAGAAAGGAACGCACAGGGAGAACAGTGCTAATTCATAATTCAGAATGCAAGAATTCAGAATCGAAGCACTTACGGCCAGGGAGCACTCGAAAAGGAGAACATATTGGCCAATATTGATGGAGTAATGCAAAGGGGGTATGAAGATATGTGGGGGCGCAAAAACGATAAAATAGTCTGAAATCGAAGGATGTTAAGGAAATGTCAAGATATTCAGCAGCCGGATATTTGGGTTTGGAGGGTTTGGCAGGAGGGTTGGTAGTCTTGGTCGTCCAGGTAGCCTTGTCAAGGTTTTAGGAAAGCGCTCTCCTAACCTTGACAAGGCTACCGGCGGGTTCAGAGCAGATAGGTCAGCTCAAGCAGGACGGTATCGCCGTCCGAGTAGTGTTTGCGGATCTTCTTCGGAAGCGGAAGCAGCACGCGCCCGCTCTTCTCGGTCCAGACGCTCGTCCGCCACTCGATCCGCTCCATAGCCTTGTCAGGGTTACGATTGACCTTGCTCTCAACCCTGACAAGGCAGGCGATGACCGGTGTGCGTCCCCACGCCAATTTGGCGGCGGGAGCATGCTTCTTCGGCACCGGCGCAAAGGTCCAGCCCCCTTTGCCGGGGTAGGTGAAGAGTTTTGATCGGAAGAGGTGGGATTTCATCGGTAAGCAACTTTGTCAATGTTAAGGTAGGATTTTTTTACAACCCTGACAAGGCTGCAAAAACCGTGTCAAGGTTTAAAACCTTGACACACTTTCTGACGAAACAGCGTTCATGAGGTAATTTTTTCCGTTGTTTTCAGGAAATGACCAACCGCATGATGATCAGCAGCATGATCGCGGCCGTTCCTCCAAGATAGATCAGTCGGATTTGTCCGCCCGATTGATGCCATCACTTAAGTCATGGCATGACTTCAATATACTACTTCAGCAGGAACATTTTTTTGGTATTGATGAGAGTCCCCGCCTGTAGCCGGTAGAAATAGACGCCGCTCGAAAGCGCCGTACCGGAGAATTCGGTCTGATAGTATCCCGGTGTGTGGTATCGGTCCTCGAGGACGGCGATCCTTCTGCCGAGCAGATCATGGACCGTGAGCGTTGCCGGTCCGGCTGAAGCAATGAAGTAACGGATGGTGGTGGCTGGATTGAATGGATTTGGGTAGTTTTGATACAAGACGACCGATGAGGGGACCGCCATCCCTCCCCCCACCTCACCAACATAATCCACAAAGTACATTTTTGTATAAATGTGTGTGCGTCCCTCCCGATTACTCTCCCAAACAACCGGGATGTACAATCCCGAAGGCGGACCGGGATGATACATGCCGATCGAACCGACCACAGGATTGCGGTTGAAACCGTTGCTCTGGATGGAATCAGAGAACAATCGTGTGGTGACGCGGATGAACGAACTGTCCCGGTGCAGAGCATTCTCGGACGTCTTGCTCACTTGGTACGCGATCAGATGGTTGTACGGCGCAGCATCGACCGTCGACCGGTCCGATTGCACTGTGACGACAGGACTGAAATACCCACGGGCATTGTATGCGGAGACCGATGATGTGGAGACCTTGAACGGCAGGACCGGATAAATATACGGAGACGCAGCATAGTCGATGTAGATATCGCGCAATGTTGCGGAGCGGGGGGATTCAAACAGGATCCTCTCCCAGGTATAGGATTGGATGAACCGCGGCCGTTCGATGGACACAGAGGATCTCACCGTATCGGTGACATAGAGTGAATCCTTAACACCGAATTTGATCCTCCGCATCACTGCCCGGCCGATCGCGCCCGGTCCCGCCGACGTCCACAGGATCGATACCATAGTATATCCATTCGATATCATATCATACGAATCAGAATCGTTGTCTAAGATGGCGATGGTGTCCCGCATCCCGTTCCCCTCTTGCGGAGCCTTTCGATACCGTATCGCCGAACCGCTCCGCCACGTGACAACGAACTGTGAATCGGGCTGGATTGCCTGGATGCGGATATCGGATTGACCGAGCGTATCGGTGGTCAACAACGCCGGAGGACTCCATTGCGATCCGACAGAGGAGTAGAGACTGTAGTACAATGTCCATCGCCCCTGATGCCATTGTTGCCAGCCGGCCATGGCATAGTTGTACTTCATACACACTTCCGGATATTTTTGTCTTTCCGAAGCTCCGCTTCGCGCGATGATCACTTCGGATGAATCCCACACTCCAAAACCGGTCCTTCTCTTTCCGACGATGAACGATGAATCGTCCGTCTGGCGTTCAAAAACGAGCCATTCCCCCATAGAATACATTGCGTTGCGTGAGAACGACGGATTGAGTTCGTCCCCCGGACCACTCGTGAGTTGCAGGATCTGAGCTGATGCAGAGATTGTACAGAGAAGAAGAGAGAAGAAGAAGGTGTGCGGTTTCATACAGACCTCATCGTGTGATCACGGAAGTAAGGTACTGTACAGTTATTGCAAACGCTATCACGTGTTTGCGTGATGTCATTTCCTTACAAGACAATTTTGTCGGAGAAGGAGTCATGGCATCACTTAAGTCATGGCATGACTACATTGAATGACGCTCAGCGTTGTTTGAACTTCTGCTCATAGACCGCCGTGAGATGGTCCACAGTCGGGAAGTTGATGAGGATCAACACCGTATGCACGGTGAGCGGCAGTGCATTGAGCCAGATCCACGGGATGGTGAGCAGGTATCCGCCTGCCGCCGCGATGGTCAGAACAACAAGTCCAAGCATCGCAGCCCCTTCGGACAGAGCGCTCTGCATCAGCATCGCAGTCCGTATCACAGCTACGGCGCGGATGGCCGGGGAGTCCTTCAAAAGAGTCCCATCCTCAGCCATCGGGATGTTCGCTTCACCTTTCTTCAACTCCTCTTCGGTGAAACGCGAATTGTACAACAGCCTGCCTGCGATCAACGCCACCGGAAGGAAACCGACCGCGATGCCTGTCAACAGCTGTACGTATTCAACGTCCACCTCCTCCGGCGGTACCATCGTCCGGGTGGCGGCCGTGATCAGATTCACCAGAAGGTACAGCACTGGAGCGACAACGAGGGCAAGCTGGATGATCTGTCCGGTCCGCAGTTGCTCCGGGGACAGCGAGATGCGGAATTCATTGGTAGAGAGTTGCGAGAATGGGGTCATGGGAAATTCCTTTCAGTCTTGGCATAACGCCAATGTACACCAAAATGCCGTGATGAGCTATCACGTGATCACGTACGTTTTTACCGTAACAGGATAACGATGTCGGTGATTCTTACCGAAAGTTGGCGACAGCGGCGGTATCCGTGTCAAGGTTTTAAACCTTGACACGGTTTCTGGCTTCAGGTTTCAGGGACGGATGGCCCCGAACACCGCATCATGCACTGCAGGACGGACACGCGTGAGGGCAGAATTATTCCGCGTCGGATAGACCCGGTTGGTCAGGAAGATGACGATAGTGTTCTTATCCGGATCAGCGACCACGGACGTACCGGTGAATCCGGTATGCAGGAACGTGCGCGGCGATGTGAACCGTCCGGAGAAGGAACGGCCGGAGGAACGGGTGTCCCAGCCGATGGCACGGCTGCTCCGCGGGTCCTGCTGGGCAATGAACCGCGCGATGGTCGCGGAATCCAGATACCGGCGCCCGTTGTACTGGCCGCCGTTGAGTTCCATCTGCAGGATCCGGGCAAGGTCCGAAGCTGTGGAGAAAAGACCCGCATGCCCTGACACGCCCCCGAGCGTCGCGGCATTCTCATCATGCACCCTTCCCCGCACCGGCTGGTAGGTCCGCTTCCAGACAGAGTCGATCTCCGTCGGAACAATCCGCTTCATGAGTGATGCGGGAGGATTGTACATGGTGTTCTTCATGCCGAGCGGACGGAAGAAGACCGAATCGACATACCGGTCGAGCGTTGTGCCGGTCACCCGTTCGATGACCTTCCCGGCGGTGATGAGTCCCAGGTCACTGTAGATGGTGGAGTCGCCGGTGCGGTAGATGAGCGGAGCCGTAAAGATAGAATCGAGCACGCACTTCGGCGAATCGCAGAACTCGTAATACTTCCGCCAGGCCTGGAGTCCGCTGTTGTGGACGAGCAGATTATAGAGCGTCAGTTTCTCCTTCCCATTCTGTCCGAACGCCGGGAAGTACTTCACTATGGGATCGTCCAACGACACCCGCTTCTCCTCGACCAGTTTCATCATGGCACTCGTGGTGGATATCACTTTGGTGACAGAGGCAAGGTCGAAGATGGCATCGGTCGTCATCCGCTCGGCGGCAGCATCGTAAGTGAACCGGCCGTAGGCTTTCTCGTGGACGATCATCCCGTCCTTCGCCACCAGCAGCACGGCACCCGGGAAGGCGGAATCGGCGATGGCCTGTTCGATGATAGTGTCGACACGCCGCAGGGAATCGGGATCGAATCCTGCCTCGGCCGGAGCGGCGGTGCGGAGGACGAGCGGAGCATACTCTACCCCTTCGCCGAATGCATACTTGCCGGGGATGGTGATGGGAAGTTTCCCGGAGGCCGGCTGCTCGCCGAAGAGGACCTCTGCCGCCGCTTCAATGGAGGCGCGGGAGGCACCATAGGTGACCACATAGGCATCCGGTGTCGGGATGTCCATGGCGATGTACGGATTGCCGAGTGAGACGACCACGAACGGTTTCTTCATGGCAGCGATGGCGTTCATCGCCTCTCCCACTTTCTTGGAGAGGAACCCGGTCATCGCCTCGGAACGGGTATGATACTGGAACTGACAGATGATCAGGTCCGCCCCTTTGAGTTTCTTCTGCAGGTCATCAAACTCCTGCTGGTTGCTGCGCGGATCGATGCGGACCAGTTCCATCCTCTTCCGTTCGAAGAGCGCATCATGCAGATCGTCGGCCGTCTCCGGATCCTCACTGTCCGCAAACACCACATCCACCACCCGTTTGCCGTTCAGATTCCGGAGCGGCAGCACCCCGTTGGCATTGCCGAGCACCGTTACGGAGCGGCGCGCGATGGTCCGCACCAGTTCCAGATGCTCACTGTCCGCCACCACGGCAGAGACCGCATCGGGATCGACGAACCGGGCTGTGTCAAGTCCGACCCATTGCTTGTACTGCAGCATCTTCCGCACGGAGCGGTCAAGCCGTTCCATGGGGATCTCTCCGCGCTCCACTGCCGCAACGATGGAATCGATGCCGGCATCGGTGTCCGGGGACATCAGCAGAACATCGGCCCCCGCCATGAAGGCACGCTTCGCTGCCTCGCCCGGCGGGAAGAGATTGGTGATCCCTTTCATCGCCAGCGCATCGGTGACGATCATGCCGTCGAACTTCAGAGCGGTGCGGAGCAGTCCGGTGGTGACATTCACGGACGCAGTGGATGGCACGGAATCGGATTCGTCAAATGCTTTGGCATGGATATGTGCGACCATCACGGACATCACACCGCCGGCGATCGCTTTGCGGAACGGCGCGAGTTCCAGCGAATCGAACCGTTCGCGCGTGAAGTGGACGGACGGAAGGTCCAGATGGGAATCGAGGTCGGTATCGCCGTGTCCGGGGAAATGTTTCACGGTGGCGATGACGCGTCCCGCCTGAGTGCCGCGGATGAACGCCTGGGCGAAATCACTGACGAGCTGCGCCGACTCGCCGAAGGAACGGGTGTTGATCACCGGATTCTTCGGATTGTTATTGATATCGACCACGGGTGAATAATTCTGATGCATCCCCATGGCGCGCATTTCCCGGGCGGTCACAGCTCCCATGGCGGAGGCGAGCGACGTGTCCCGCGTGGCGGCCAGCGCCATCGCGCGGGGGAATGTGGATGCTTCCTGGATGCGCATGCCCGGTCCCCATTCGAAATCGACCGTCATCAGCAGCGGCAC
This sequence comes from Bacteroidota bacterium, assembly GCA_013361065.1. GTDB lineage: Bacteria > Bacteroidota > Ignavibacteria > UBA10030 > UBA8401 > UBA8401. The sequence continues at coordinate 15,204 of JABWAK010000053.1, read as the reverse complement.
GGCAGTCGCACGCTGCAGTTTGTTGGCATTCAGCGCAAACCCATATGCGGAGCCGTGCGAGAAATAGAATCCCCCCACCCCTTTCTCTTTCGCAAAGCGGATGTTCTCCCGCATCGTCCGACCGTCATCCGGCAGATATCCGGCGCGGGTCCAGATAATGAAGAGCTGTCCCACCTTCTGGCGGACCGACATCGCATCAAGGGTTGAGGTGACCCAGTCCTTCACCGGCTCTGCAGGTACAGGCAGGACCTGCTGCTGAGGAAGTGATTGTGCCGATCCTGGAGCGGAGCAGCCGTTAAAATAGATAATGGTAAGAACGAAGAGAAGAGAGGGTAATGGGGACAGTCTCATCGGGGACCTGCTGAGATTCGTTCGGCGGAAACACGATCGTTGAAATTCATCTGGAACAAGGTGAAACGGTCAGGGATCAATGCTCACAGTGTGCGCATGCCCAACACAGCCGCACCGTACGCCGGCGAGGACATCGGCGGAATGACCTCGATGACCGGGAATTGTTCGGCCAGATATCGACGAAGCAGCCGGGAAATGATCGTATCGTTTGCAATCAGTCCGCCGATGAAGGAGACATGGACCTTTTCGCGGACCTTCTTCACGGTCCGTCCGGATACTTTCTCCGCCGCCACAGCGATGTGCCACGCCAGTTCGATCACCGCATTCTCCACGATGGCACGGCAGACATGATCCTTATTGCCGGCCGCTTTCAGGACCAGCGGTGCGACCGATGCGATATCGAAATTCTCCTTATAGACCGCATTGATGATGGCAGTCTGATCGGTCAGCCCGAACTCTTTCGCGATCATCCGGGTGAGCGACGTCCGGTCCCCTCTCCCGTCGATCTGTCGGGTCACGGCGGTCAGTCCGAGCCGTCCAAGATAGTATCCGCTCCCCTCATCCCCCAGCACGCGGCCCCAACCGCCCACACGGTGCACATTCCCGGCACGGTCCTTACCGAAGGCAATAGAGCCGGTCCCGGCGATCAGAATGATACCGGGAGCGCCATTGAACGCACCTTCCAGAGCCACACGGGCATCGCTCTCCACAATCACCGACTTGAGCGGCCGTTTCACCAGACGCGCATACCTCTTCAGTCCGTCCGCCATCCGTTTCTGATCACCGGCACGTCCCGCACCGGTGAGTCCGCAGACCACGGCGCGGAGTTGTTTGGTGGTACAACCGGCAGACTCGCAGCAGAGGTCGACGAGTGACATGATCGTTTCAGCGGCCTTCTCCACGCCGATGATCTGAAAGTTCGACGGTCCGGCGACATGCTCCGCCACGATCCGACCGTCCGCGTCCGTCATCACGGCATGCGTCTTCGTGCCGCCGCCGTCCAATCCAATGTAATATCGAGTATTCATAACAGTAAAATTAAAGAAGCTTTCAGTGATCAGTTGTCAGCGATCAGCGACACACATTACTTCATTCTGAATTCTGAACTCTGAACTCTGAACTCTGTTTTTTCCATTGTCCACTGTCAATTGTCATTGCTCTTTTTCAATTCTTTTTCTTCCCGAATTCCGGATCGACTTTCACCAGCATCGCCACGACGAACCCGGGGATCGTAGAGGCCATCACCCAGAGGAAGAAGTGCTGATACCCGATCGCATCCTGCAATGCACCGCTGAACATTCCGGGGATCATCATTCCGAGTGCCATGAATCCGGTGCAGATGGCATAATGCGCGGTCTTGTACGGACCATCCGAGATCATCACCATATAGAGCATATACGCGGTGAAGCCGAATCCATACCCGAATTGTTCGATGCCGATGGCGGCGCAGATCAGCAGGAAGTTCTCCGGCTGCACGTAGGAAAGATAGACGAACATTGTGTCGGGCAGATGGATGGCGAAGACCATGATCCAGAGCCAGAATTTGAGTCCCCGTTTGGAGATGACATAGCCGCCGAGCAGACCGCCGAGCGTCAGGCAGATCACGCCGACGGTGCCGTATGCGATCCCCACCTCGCTGGTCGTGAGTCCTAGTCCCCCCTCGGTCCGCGGATCGAGCAGGAACGGCGTCACCAGTTTCACCAGCTGTGCTTCGGCGAAACGGTAGAAGAGCAGGAAGCTGAGGATGACGATGATCTCCTTCTTCTGGAAGAAGGAACCGAAGGTGCGAAAGAACTCCTTCAGTACGGACGAGGCGTTCGCATCCTGCACCACGGACTTGTCGCTGACCGGGTACGGCAGGACGAACTTATGATAGATGGCGATCGACAGGAACATACCGGAGAGGATAAAGAAGGTGATCGACCAGGCGGAAGCGATGGAATCGGCATGGGTCTCCAGATACCCGGCGAGATAGACGAGCGCTCCCTGGCCGGTGATCATGGCGATACGATAGAAGGTGCTGCGCACGCCGACGAACGCCGCCTGCTGATGCTGCTCGAGGGCCAGCATGTAGTATCCGTCCGCAGCGATATCATGCGTGGCAGAACTGAACGCCATCAGCCAGAAGATGGCGAGGGACCACTGGAAGTACGACTCCATCGGGATGGTGAACGCCACGAGGGAGAGCGATGCGCCGATCATCAATTGCAGCGCCACGATCCAGAACCGCTTGGTCCGGAAGATGTCGATGAACGGACTCCAGAGCGGTTTGATGACCCAGGGGAGATAGAGCCAGCTGGTGTAGTACGCGATGTCCGTATTGGAGACACCGAGCTTCTTGTACATGATCACGGAGAGTGTCATGACCACAACGTACGGTATCCCCTGTCCGAAATAGAGGGTGGGGATCCAGGACCATGGGGAGCGGGTCTTTATGTTCGGGCTGTTATCCATAAGATTGTGGAATTAAAACACCGTGAGAAATTGATCCATTGTGGAATTGCTGAACTGCAGAACTGCGAAGCTAACATTTGACTCTCTGGAACACACAAACAATCTTTTGATCTAGCGGTCTACCTGTCTAGTAATCTCACTATCTGTTATCTGAAATCTGTAATCTGATAATCTGCAATCTGCTAATTAATAGATCTTCTTTAACTCCGCTTCCCTGAAATAATGTTTCACGATCTGTTCCGACGCGAATCCCTTCACCGCCATGACCGCCGCACCGATCTGGCAGAGTCCCACCCCGTGTCCCCACCCGCCGCCGCGGAGGATGAACGTGTCATCCTGCTTCTCCGGCACGAAGGCCGAACTGTAGAGATGGGAGGGTGACAGCCAGCGGCGTATCTCGAGTTCTTTCCCTACCGTAAGCGTTTGTTTGGTCCCTTCGATGCGCAGACGGGTGATCCGGCCGGACGGACCGCGCTTCACCGGTACAAGCTGCTGTATCGTTCCGAAATCGATGCCGGATTTCTTCTTCACCAATTCCGAAAGTTCTGCCGTCGTATAGCGGACGGTCCAGCGGAAGAAGTCAGTCGTCTCCTGGTCGAACGACGGGAGGATCTGCCGCAAAATGTTGCCGTCCGTAGTGTTACAGAACGCTTCGGGGGACGAGAGGATCCATTGCGATGCCTCCTGCTCGTTCGTCAGCGGCCTGTAGTCATGGTCCGCAGAGCACGGCACCGGCTGCAGATAGGCGAACGGCGTCTCGGCCCAGGTGGTATGGAACGGTTCCGAGATGCCGCCGCACGATTTGGAGAAGCGGGCATCGCAGATCTCATTCTCATGGACGAGGAACACGCCGCGCGTTGCAGTGATCGCTTCCTTCGCGGCGTTGGAGATATCCTTCGTGATCCCCTGATACCGCTGGCAATGGTCATCGGCGCAGACATCGAAGATATCGTGGTCCTCGCGGTCGTAATAGCGGATGAGTTCCGTTTCGGTCCTGCTCGTCCGCTGGGACGGGATGCCGAGCGTAGAGAACTTCCGCTTCATCTCCAGCATCGCCACCAGCCAGCTGCGCGAGGTGATGGCGTGCGCTTTCAGCAGTTCCATCGGCGCTCCGGCACTCATCTCGGAGGAGATGACGCTCGCCAGGTACTCCTCCACCGGCACATCGTTAATGGCGGTGATGCCGTCCTTCCGTGCGACCAAGCGCAACGCACCGGTGAATGTCTGGTGCTCCTTCCGCTCCCAGTGGAAATTGATCCCGAACAGCACATCATGCAGCGTGAACGACCCGCCGTTCACCGGCGTGAAAGTGATCCGCTCACCCCGCAGCAGTTCGATCTCCTTGCCGCCGTAGAGCACTACCTCGCCGCCCTGCTGCACCGCACGGAACGGACCGGTGATGATGACATCCTCCGCGATCTTGTATTTCTGCAGCAATACACCGCTGATCTCCGTGTACCGCTCAATGATACCGACGGCAATGACTGGTTCTGCTGTGATCATAAGGCCTCAACGATCCTCTGGACCGCATCCTGCGGGATGCTGATCTCATGAAAGATGGATTCGATCATACTGCTGTCTGCACGGAGGAAGTCCTTCTCCATCGGTGTCACCACCAGTCCGCCGATATCGACCGACGCGGGACTGATCAGCACCTTTTCCTCCCCTTCCCGGAAGTAGACATCGGGCCGGTGCTTGCTCCGGAGGAAGACGGTGACGGTCCATCTCCCGTCCGCATAAGAACCAAGAACGTTCATCATCGGCTCATCGTTCGTGCCCGTCACGCGGCGCATCGCTGATGTCAGCCGGAGGAACGCCAGTTCCATCTGCTGCTCGCCGTTACCGCTCAGCACCAGGACGCTCCTGCCGTATCCTTCCGCCGAGGACACCGTCACGCCGCCGCTCTCCTTCATCTGCCGCAGATACGACGGAAGCTCCTTCTCCGCCGGGATGGCACCGAACGGTGATGCCTGGAAGTGGAGATGGTCCGGAGCGGAGGCGCCGCATTTCGGTCCGTTGTAGAAGACCGAATACCGCGGCGACAGTTCCTTCGCCATGGTGAGGAAGGTAAGGATCGATTCTTCGATGGATTGCGGGATATGGTCGACGTGGGCGATGGTGAAGTGTTCCGGGAAGATCGGCATCGGATTGCAGAGAATGAGGAACTTCTCCCTGACGAGGATCCCCTGCTGTTCGGCCGGGAGATGCGCGCTGCAGAGGAAGCATTTCCGTTCCCTGATCGCTGCCGCATCCACCTTGGCGCCGGTGCTGACGATCCGTTTGGGATTGAACTGCAGGCGTACGCTGAATCCGTTGCAGTCCACGGTGCGGACCCGGACATTCTTCAGCGCTTCAACGCCGTCCTGCAGCATCGGCCACTGCCGCTGCTGTGCTTCATAGAGACGGTGGGTGAGAACGTGCAGGGGATGGGTGTCGTGTTCCGGAAAACGGGCGAAGAGCGTCTGAGGGGCCATGCGGTCACAGTTTGATATCGCGATAGCCGACGAAATGGTTCACGGTGGTCTTCCCCATCTGGAACGGCGATTGTTCAACGAAGGTGAATCCGAGTTTCTTGTACCATTCAAGGGACGGCACATTCTGTTCCATCACTCCCAGCCAGATCTGCCGGAAGGAATGGTCCACCGCCTTCCGCTCCACATGCTGCAGAAGTCCGCTGCCGATCCCCTTCCCCTGGAACTCGGGCAGGACGTAGAGGGATTCCAGGTAACAGCGCTGCTGTTCGGTATTGATCTTCATCCGTGCGTAACCGACGATGTGTCCCTTCACCTCCGACACGAAGGCGATGCTCTTCGGATCGTCGAACAGCTGAGCGAAATTGATCTCGGAATAGTAATTATTGAAATACCACTGGATGTCCGTGATGGGAATGAAATCGGCGTACGACGCCAGCCAGGTATTGAAGAGCACCTTCTGGATGTCATTCGTATCGTCCAGGGTCCATTGTCGGTATGTAGGCTGAAGAGACATTACAAGACGATCGTTGTATCCAGGGTCGTGGTCGGGGTGCGGTACACTTTGAATGTGAATGCACCGGTATCCTGCACCGTCACCTGCATGGTATGTGTGAAGGAACCGATCACCTGGATGCAGGTGACGTTCCGTTTCAGTTTACGGTAGAGCGTGAAATGTGCCGAACGTCCGCTGCGGACCTCCTCCACGCGCGAGAAGGACCAGCACGGGGTCGGGGTCATACAGATGAAGGAGAGTGTCACGTTCGGCCCGGCCACGGTATCGACCCGGAACGATTCCACGTACGCGACCGCTTCCTCGTATTCGGGTTCACCGTCCAGCACATTCTCGCAGCTGACGGCAGTAAGGAGCACCGCCAGCAGCAGCGCTATGATGATGCTCCCCTTCATCATTTCTTCTTGTTCAGGGCGATACGCGCACGCATCTCGATGGTGCGGATCTTGTCCTTATAGAAATCGTTCCGGTTCACCTTGTCGATCGGCAGCGCCGCGTCGGTGTTCCCTTCCCAGCGGCGGCAATTATAGACGGAGGTATAGACCCGGCCGATCTGATACTGGCGCGAGATGCGGATGGCCGCAGCGTAATCCTCGCCGTAACTGGTGTTCGGCAGCAGGATCTCCCGCAGCACCGGCGTGTAGAATGCGCGGGGTGCGCCGAGCCCGTTGATGCGGAGCGCATTGTTCCGTCCGTTGTCCGGCGTCCATTCCTTGTGGTCGATCAGTCCCGGCGGGATCGGTTCCAGGTTCGCATTCACCAGCGTGTACGACCCGATCACCATCGCCACCCCTTCCTTGCGGAACACATTCACGATGGTCTGCAGCGTTTCCGGACCGGAATACAGGTCATCGGAATCGAGCTGCACCGCATACCGGCCGCAATGGGCGGAGAGGACTGCCTCGTTCCAGCAGCCGCCGATACCGAGGTCCTGCCGTTCCGGGATGATATGCTTCACCCGCGGATCGTTCTTGGCCAGTCCGCTCAGGATGGCGGTCGTGCCGTCCGTGGAATGGTTGTCCACGATGATCACATTGAACGGGAAATCGGTCCGCTGCGACAGCACGCTTTGCACCGCTTCGCCGACCGTCTTCTCGCGGTTGCGCACCGGGATGATGACGCTCGCTTCGACCGGGAAGGAATCCTTGGTCTTCGGCACCTTCGCGAACTTCGGTCTCAGGTATGCGCCGATGTTCTTCAGATGGGCGGTGGCGACCTTCTCGTTCTCCTTCTGGACGGCGATGTTACGGGGATCGACATAGTCGAACATCTTCTCGCCGCTCTTCCGGGTGTCCGATTCTGTCTTAGTATAGAGGTACTCCTGATCGTGGAACAGCTCGTGGTCGACGGAGACCTTCAGCCGGAGGTCGTACAATCCCGCACGTTCCACTTTAGCGACCGCACCGTATCTCTTCAAAGCTTTTTTGACCGCGGCAACGGAGAAGAACAGTACCGCGCCGAAGTCGAAATTGTCCCGGATGCTCCCAAACTGGTAATCGATCAGCGGATGCTCGCTCCGTTTCCCTTCCTTTACCTCGTAGAAATCGGCATAGACCATCCCCGCCTTCGTGTCCCGCGCAATGGCAACGAACCGCTCCAGCGCTGCCTGATTGAAGGTGATGGACTGGGCCTGGGTGATGAAGAGGAAGAACTCGGTTTTGAGACCTTTGATCACGCTGTTCAATGTCGCACCGGACGTGAGGGAATCGACCTTGATCCCTTTGCATTTGGGTTCGCTGCCGGTGTAGCCACCGTCATGGGCGACGAGCACCGATGTGACGAGCGGGGATGCGGTACACTGACGAAGTGTGGATGCGAAGGATGGTTCGGAACTGAACGGAAGAAGAACGGTGATCATATACGGCAATTTCCTTGAATTAAGTGATGCGGTGGAGGGATTTTCATGGTCAATGTAAAAAGGAAATGAAGCGAAAGCAAACGCATTTCCTTGACATTTCCTTCAAAAGTGGTACAATATAAGGAGGAATCCCACGATCCGTCACACCGAATGAAAGGAGCCATGCCATGACCGAACTGGATCTGAAGGAATTCGAGCGGAATATCGTCGTCCGCACCATCACCATGGAGGATTACGACAGGATCACGGCTCTACAGGAGCGATGCTTCCCGGGAATGAAGCCGTGGACAAGGGAGCAGATGGAGAGTCAGATCACCATCTTCCCCGAGGGACAGGTCTGCGTGGAATACCACGGCATGATCGTCAGTTCCTCCAGCAGCCTCATCCTCGATTTCAGCCTCTATTCCGAGTGGCATAGCTGGAAGGAGATCGCAGACAACGGATTCATCCGCAATCACAATCCCGAAGGGAACACCCTGTACGGCATCGAGATCATGGTCGATCCCGAGTACCGCGGCATGCGGCTTGCCCGCCGGCTCTACGAGGCACGGAAGCGGATCGCGAAGGAGCGGAACCTGATGCGCATCATCCTCGGAGGCCGTATCCCCGGGTACGGGAAGCATGCCGATACGATGACCGCCCGGGAATACGTGGAGAAAGTGATCAATAAGACACTGGTGGATCCGGTCCTGACCACCCAGCTGTCGAACGGATTCGTCCTGAAACGGCTCATCCCCGATTACCTGACGGCGGACGGAGAATCGAAGGGGTACGCCACCTTCCTGGAATGGACCAATCTGGACTATGTGCCGGATGTGCGGCGGGTCTATCTGCCGGTGCAGCCGGCGCGGGTCTGTGCGGTACAGTATCAGATGCGGATGGTGAAGGACTTCGAGGATTTCGCGAAGCAGTGTGAGTATTTCGTGGATGTCGCGGCCGATTACCGGAGCGACTTCGTCGTCTTTCCGGAGATCTTCACCTCTCAACTCCTCTCCTTCCTGCCGAACGAGCGGCCCGGTCTGGCGGTGAGGAGCCTCTCCGAATTCACCCCGAAGTACCTGGAATTGTTCAATCAGTTGGCGGTGAAATACGATGTGAACATCATCGGAGGTTCGCATTTCACGGTGGAAGGGGACGACCTGTTCAACATCTCGTACCTGTTCCGCAGGAACGGCACCCTCGGCAAGCAGTACAAACTGCACATCACACCGAACGAACGCCGTTGGTGGGGTGTGAAGCCGGGACGGTCACTGGAGGTGTTCGATACGGACAAAGGGAAGATCTCGGTGCAGATCTGTTATGACATCGAGTTCCCGGAACTCTCCCGCATCGCCGTGGAGAAAGGTGCCCAGCTGATCTTCGTGCCGTTCTGTACGGATGAGCGTACCGCCTACATGCGGGTGCGGTACTGTGCGCAGGCGCGCTGTGTGGAGAACCATGTGTACGTGGTGATCGCCGGAGGGGTCGGGAATCTGCCGCAGGTGGAGAATCTGGACATCCATTATGCCCAGTCCGCCATCTTCTCGCCGTCCGACATCCCGTTCACGCGGGATGCCATCCAGTCCGAAGCGACGCCGAACACGGAGATGGTGATCGTGGATGATGTGGACCTGGAGCTGCTGAAGCGGCACCGCCAGAGCGGCAGCGTGCTGAACTGGCTGGACCGACGGAAGGACCTCTACGAGATCCGGTACCGCGGGGACAATACCGTCACATTGCTGTGACGGCATCCCGCATCACCGCACCAGTTTGCTGAACTGCAGCTGTCCTTCGCCGGCAAGCGACAGCTGCACGGCATCCCCTTCGTTGAACTCCCCTGCCAGGATCCTGGTGGAGAGCGTATCGATGATATGCTTCTGGATCGTCCGCTTGAGGGGACGTGCACCGAAACTCGGGTCATAGCCCAGCCGTGCGATCCACTCCTTCGCATCATCGGTCACCACAAGGGTCATCTCCTTCTTTGCAAGCAGCGCCGTGACCCGCTTCAGCTGGATCTCCACCACCTGCGCGATGTCGTTCCGCGTGAGCGGTTTGAAGAGGATCACCTCATCCACCCGGTTGAGGAACTCCGGCCGGATGGTCTGACGGAGCAGCTGGTTCAGCTGCACCCGCAGCTCCCCTGCGGTCTCATTCCATCCCTCATCGTTCTGCATCTGCGCCATCCGTTCCTGGATGATCTGCGACCCGAGGTTCGAGGTCATGATGACGATGGTGTTCTTGAAATTCACGGTGCGTCCCTGTGAATCGGTCAGACGTCCGTCATCCAGCAGCTGCAGCAGGACGTTGAACACTTCCGGATGCGCCTTATCGATCTCGTCCAGCAGCACCACGGAGTACGGCCGGCGGCGGACCGCTTCGGTAAGCTGGCCCCCTTCCTCGTAACCGACATAACCGGGCGGCGCACCGATCAGGCGGGAAACGGAGAATTTCTCCATATACTCGCTCATATCGATGCGGACCATCGCCTCCTCATCATTGAAGAGCAGCTCCGCCAGTGAACGCGCCAGTTCCGTCTTTCCGACACCGGTCGTGCCGAGGAAGATGAACGACCCGATCGGACGTTTCTCATCCTGCAGACCGGCACGGCTCCGGCGGATGGCATCGGCCACCGCTTTCACCGCTTCCTCCTGATTCACCATCCGCTGATGGATCCGCTCCTCCAGGTGGAGCAGTTTGGAGCGTTCACTCTCCAGCATCCGTGTGACCGGAATACCGGTCCATTTGGAGACGATCTCGGCGATATCCTCCGCGTCGACCTCCTCCTTCAGCATCTTCTGCTCTTTCTGGATCTCGGCGAGCTGCTGGGTTGCCTCCCGGAGGCTCTTATCCAGTCCGGCCAGGACGCCGTACCGCAGTTCCGCCACTTTCCCCAGGTCCCCTTCCCGTTCCTTCTTGTCCGCTTCGGTGCGGACATTCTCGATCTCCGTCTTCATGGAGCGGATCGACTGGATGAGCCGTTTCTCGTTCTCCCAGTGTGCGCGGAGCGTGTTCCGCTGCTGGTTCAGGTCCGCAAGGTCCTTCTGGATCTCGTCGATGTGCGCGATGATGGCCTGGCGGTCCGATTCATCGGCGTACTCCGCCGTCAGTTCCCGCTTCACCGCCTCGCGCTCGATCTCCAGCTGTTTCACCTTCCGTTCCAGCACATCGAGTTCCTCCGGCATGGAATCGATCTCGATGCGGAGTTTGGATGCGGCCTCATCCACCAGATCGATCGCCTTGTCGGGCAGGAACCGGTCCGCGATGTAGCGGTGGCTCAGCTGCGCGGCGGCAACGATGGCGCCGTCCGTGATGCGCACGCCGTGATGGACCTCGTACCGTTCGGAGAGTCCGCGCAGGATGGAGATGGCATCCTCCACTGACGGCTCGTCCACATGCACCGGCTGGAAGCGCCGTTCGAGCGCCGGATCCTTCTCGATGTACTTCCGGTACTCGTCCAGTGTGGTCGCTCCGATGGCGCGGAGTTCCCCTTTGGCAAGGGCCGGCTTGAGCATGTTCGCCGCATCGACCGCTCCCTGCGCCGCACCGGCGCCGACGAGCGTATGCAGCTCATCGATGAACAGGATCACTTCACCGTTGGACCCTTCCACTTCCTTCAGCACCGCTTTCAGGCGTTCTTCGAACTGGCCGCGGAAGCTGGCACCGGCGATGAGCGCCGCCATGTCCAGTGCGATGATCCGTTTGCTGCGGAGATTCTCCGGCACGTCGCCGGCAATGATGCGGTGCGCCAGTCCTTCGGCGATGGCGGTCTTGCCGACCCCGGGTTCGCCGATCAGCACCGGATTGTTCTTCGTCCGGCGCGAGAGCACCTGCAGCACACGGCGGATCTCATCTTCGCGGCCGATCACCGGATCGAGCTTCCCTTTCCGTGCGAGTTCGTTCAGATCGCGGCCGAACTTCTGCAGCGACTGGTATTTGTCCTCCGGCATCTGGTCGGTGACTCTTTGTGAGCCGCGGATCTCCTTCAGCGCCTTTAACACCCCATCCTTCGCGACCCCCTGGTCCGTCAGCAGCTTCACACCGCCGTTCTCCTTCTGGTCCAGCATCGCCAGCAGCAGATGCTCGGTGCTGACGTACTCATCCTTGAGCTGTTCCGCTTCCTTTTGGGAGCGTTCGAACACCTTCTGTAGTGCGTTGGACGCGTACTGCTGCGCGCCGGTCACTTTCGGCAGACGTTCGATCACCTCCGTGATCTTGATCTTCACATAGTTCACGTTCACCGCCAGCTTCTGCAGCAACGGTGTGACGATCCCCTGCGGGTCCTGCACGAGCGCCGCCAGCAGATGCTCCGGTTCGACGGATTGATTGCCGTAGGAGGAGGCGATCTCCTGTGCGTTCTGGAATGCTTCCTGTGATTTTATGGTGAAACGATTGAAATTCATGGTCGTTCGATGTTCCCTTGTTGACGTGTGTCCTTTGTATCGCTGCGGCGGCTACCGCTTCCCTGCATTGGTCCTCAGCCGGATGAATTCCTTGTCCCGTTCCCCGCTCACTGCCGGGGAAAGGAGCAGTTCGTTCAATTTTTGTGACGGCGTCACCCGTACCGCAGAACGGCCGGAGTGTGTATTCCCGAACGGGCCGGCGATGATTCCGCAGAGCGCCAGCCGTGCCGGCCGCGGTGCACCGGACGTATCGGCCGCTGCTTCCACATAATGGAAGACCGGTGCGCCGTTACTGCCGGCGGAGGTGCCGGGCTCCATCACATAGAATTCGGACATCATGCCGTTCCATCGGTATTTCTCTTCGCTGAATTGGACGATCGTACCGAACCGTACCGCCGGGATGTTCCGGAACGTTCCGAGCTGTTCTTCCAGCATCCCCACATGGAACAGCGGCGTCCCTTCGGTGACCCGTTCCCTGGCGAAATACTCCGATGTGACGATCATCGATGCCGGCGTATAGAGGAGATCATACCGGTTGAGGTCCGGGAATGCCGGGACGACGACAAGATCAACGGTGGAATCAGGGTGCGGAAAGAAGCGCGGTTCACCGTTCACGCGGAGCAGCACCAGCAATGTATCGGAGGAGCCATCCTTTCTGTTGATCCGGAGATAGACGGAATCCAGCATACTGCCGCCGGTCCGTTGGAGTGCGGTCCTGGTCGTGACCAGATACCCGAATGTCGCGGTGTCGGGTCCCTGGTCTGCTTTCATCAGAACGAAGAATCCGGTCCCCTGCACCGTCAGGCGCCCGGACGTATCCTTAGCGAAGAGGAAGGTGACCGATTTCTTCACCTGGGAAGGATACTTCTCTGCCGACAGAGGCAAGACGAGAAGAACGGCGAGCAGTGCGATACGAAAAATGATCATAGGTCCTTTGTGTCCGTGTGTGGTGCGTCCGGGTCATTCCCGTTCGTTTGTCCGAACCGCTTCTTGCCCGCCTTCTCTTCGATGACGGTCTCCATGGCGTTCCGTTTCTCCTGGTTCTGCATATCGGCGAAGACGGAGGTGGCAGCGAAATTCCCCTGATCCGACATCTTTCCGGAGATGATCGCCCAGAGCAATGCCGCTGCCAGGCACACCAGGATGGTCCATACGATGATATCGAGCACCTTGGTCCTCCATCCGATTCCGTGCAGGGCGATGCGGTGCACCGCCCTGCGCGGTTCCTTTACTTCAGTTCTACGAGCTGTGTCTGAATGACCTCATCCTTCCTCGCTGCGATGGCCAAAAGAATACCGGCCGACGGTTGTGCATCGAGTTTCAATGTGCAGCAGGCGGTCATCGTTCCGTCGAAGATGAGGTTCTCCACCTCCTGGATGTTGATCTCCGCCGATTTGAGCTCGTTGAAGACGTTCGCCAGCACACCGGGCTTGTCGTAATGCCGGACGACCAGCTGGAACTTCGCCGGACTGGACTTCGCTTTGTTCACCCAGTTCTTCACCGTTCCCCGCTCCGCGTACTGACGGATGATGGCAACGGTCTCATCGGCTATGGCGTTCTGCGCCTGCTCTGTGGAAGCGCCGATATGATGCGTGCCGTACACATTCGGCAGCGCCGCGAGCGGATTGGTGAAGGGCGATGTCTTGTCCTCCGGTTCGCCGGAGAAGACGTCCGCACCGATGCGGATGGTACCGCTCTTCGCCGCTTCCAGCAGCGCTTGTTCATCCGCCACTTCCCACCGCGAGGTGTTCAGTAAGACGGCGTTCGGCCGCATGGATGCGATCAGTTCCTTGGTGATGAGTTTCTTCGTTTCCGGCTTCAGCGCAAGATGGACGGAGATGACGTCGCACTGCGGGAAGAGTTCCTGCAGCGATGCGGCGCGTTTCACGCCGAGCGCATCGGCCTTCTCCTGCGTCAGCGACCTGGACCACGCGATCACCTCCATCCCGAAGGCCTGAGCGCGGCGGATGAATTCCTTCCCGATCTGTCCCGTGCCGACCACACCGACGGTCTTGCCGAAGAGTCCGTCCGCTTTCGAATATTCGCTCTTGTTCCACTTGCCGGCGCGCAGATCGTTCACATTATCCGGGATGCGCCGGTCGAGTGCCAGGAGCAGACCCATGGCGAGTTCGGCGACGGCGACGGAGTTCTTGCCGGGACAGTTCGACACGTAGATACCGCGGGCATTCGCCGCTTTCATATCGATGTTATTCACACCGGCCCCGGCACGGACGATCAGCGACAGATTGGGCGCGGTGGCGATACAGTCGGCATGGACCTCGGTGGAGCGGACCACCAGCACATCGGCATCGCCGATGACGGAGGCGAGCTCCTCCGCTTTGGTCTTCGGACGGTAGTCCACGGAGGCTCCCGCGGCTTCGAGCCCTTTCACGGCGTGTTCCGGCAGCGTGTCGGCGATGAGGATGTTCATGTCGTCTCCTGTGGTTTGACCGGTTCGGTGCAGACAACAAAGGCGAGGGTTCCGCCTCGCCTTCATTGTCAGTTGGTATGAACGGTACGGATCACCGTCACTTGTCGTCCACCACCTCGAAGTCGGCGTTCTCGACCTTCTTGCCGCCGGTCTCGCCGCCGGGGGCGGACTGCGACTGCTGCTGGCCGGCCTCCTGCTGCTGGCCCGCCTGCGGTCCGGCCGCTTTCGCCGCCTCGTACATCTTGGTGGAGGCGTCGCTCCACACCTTGTTGAGCTCGTCCATCTTCTCCTTGATGCCGGCGTTGGCCTTCAGCGCCTCTTCCAGCCCCTTCGCCCCCTCTTCGAGCTTGCTCTTCGTCTCGGCGTCCAGCTTGTCGCCGAGGTCCGTCAGCTGCTTGCGGGTGGAGAAGACGAGCGAGTCGGCCTGATTGCGCAGTTCGATCTCCTCCTTCTTCTTGGCGTCCTCCGCCGCATGGGACTGGGCGTCCTTCTTCATCTTCTCCACCTCTTCCTTGCTCAGTCCGGACGAGGAGGTGATGTGGATGTTCTGTTCCTTGCCCGTCGCTTTGTCCTTCGCGGAGACGTGCATGATGCCGTTGGCGTCGATGTCGAACGTCACCTCGATCTGCGGGACGCCGCGCGGCGCCGGCGGAATCCCCTCGAGGTTGAACTGGCCGAGCATCTTGTTGTCGGCCGCCATCTCGCGCTCGCCCTGGAAGACGCGGATCGTCACCGCGTTCTGGTTG
>JABWAK010000052.1 GCA_013361065.1 Bacteroidota bacterium | reverse complement strand
GGCGGTGAGCGCCGATTCGGGAAGCGCCAAGCAGATCGAGCATGAAATGCGCATCATCCGCAAGCGGGAAGAGAAGTTGCTGGCCGCGATGGCCAAGGTCGCCAAGGAGGTCGAAGGTCTGACCGTCGAGATCAAGGCGCGGGCAGGCGAAGAGGACCGCATCTTCGGGTCGGTGACGACCGCGCACATCGCGGAAGGGCTCAAGGCCCTGGGCCGCGAGATCGACCGCAAGTCGATTACGCTCGAAGAGCCCATCAAGACGCTGGGCATTCACACGGCATCCGTGCGCCTGGCCAAGGGCATCAATGCCACGGTCAAGGTGTGGGTGACCAAGGAAGTGGCGGAAGAAGAGGAGGCGGAGGTCGCCGAGTAACGTGGCTACGCAGCGAAAGGCGCCAGCCAGTTTCGACCGGATGCCGCCGCAGAACATCGATGCGGAGCGGTCGGTCCTGGGTGCCATGCTGCTGAACTCCGAGGCGGTCGGAACGGCCATCGAGATCCTGCGGGAGAACGCGGCCGACGTCTTCTATTCCGAAAAGCACCAGCACATCTACGGTGCGATGGTGTCGCTGTACCGCAGCACCCGCGTGGGATCCATATGGTACTTGATGAGCTGCTGGCTGAAACCGAGGATATTATTGAGGATATTGTTGAAATCGTGCGCCACACCGCTGGCAAGCTCGCCGATACTCTCCATCTTTTGCGCCTGGATCATCTGTGACTCGATCTCCTGCCGGCGCGTATCATCGGTGATATACCCCACCAGTTCCACGATGTTCCCGGATGCATCGGTGTGCACGATGGCGGTCATGAGCGCGATGAAGTCCTCGCCGTTCTTCCGCCGGCCGTGCAGCATGTAGTGATCCACCTTCTTGTCGCGCGCCAGGATCTCCAGCAGTTCGATCCGCTCCCGTTCATCCGCATAGAGCGACTGCGCCTTCACCGTGAGCACCTCCTCGATACCGGAGAACCCGAAGATCCGTGCGAAGGACTGATTGCACATCACGATGGTACCGTCCGGCTTGGTGATGAAGTCGCCGGTCATATCGTCCTCGAAGAACTTCTTGTACCGGTCCCGGTTGAGCTGCAGTTCCGCACGCTCCTTGACGCTCTCCGTTACATCCCGCTGGATTCCGAAGAACCCGCTGATGCGGCGCTGATCATCGAAGATGCAAACCGCATTCCCTTCCACGACGATCTCGGCCTTGTCCCCTTCCCGCCACATGGTGGTGGAGTAGTATGATGCGCCGGCATCGAACAACTGGGTGAGCAGGCGGGAGACCTTGGCATAATCCCCGTCGAACATATCCCGCAGTGTCATCGCCTGCAGGACGTCCCGGTCGATGCGGTATTGTTTCAGCAGTGCATCGTTGTGCTTGGCGATCGACCCGGTCTCGAACACCTCCTGCAGCATCGCGTCCCGGTCCGCGCTGCCGGTCCACGATAACGGGGTGCGGAACTGCATGAAGTAACAGGCATCGAGCGATTGCGAGAAGAAGGTGTCGAGCATCTCGGTGGTGCGGCGGAGCGATTCCTGCATCGCACGGCGTTCCGTGATATCCTGCTTGATGGAGATGAAATGTGTCACGGCGCCGTCCGGACCGAGCAGCGGTGTGATGGTCTGTTCCTCGTAGTACTCCGTACCGTCCTTCCGGCGGTTGATGAGTTCGCCGTGCCATACATCGCCCCCCAGGATGGTCTCCCACATGATGCGGAAGAATTCCGTGTCCTGTCTGCCGGACCGGATCAGATCCCGCGGATTCTTCCCGACCGCCTCCTCCGGCGCATAGCCGGTGAGATTCTTGAATGCACGGTTGGCCCAGACGATGATACCGCGACGGTCGAAGAGGACGATAGTATTGGTGGCCGAGTCGAGGGCGGCGTTGTTCAGGCGCAATTGTTCCTCGGACCGGACCTTGTCCGTGACATCGTGAATGATCACGTACAGCATCGTCCTGCCCTCCATGAGCAACGGATTGCTGTAGATCTCCATATCGCGCACGGTGCCGTCCCGCTTCCGGTGCTTCACCAGAAAATGTTTCAATTGGTTGTTCACGACACCGGACATCAGCCCCTGCACTTCACCCCGAGGCGCAATATTGAGGTCGAAGATGGTCATTCCGAGCAGTTCGGCATGGGACCAACCGTAGAACTCTGATGCGGAACGGTTCGCATCGACGATCCTGCCATTCTCCGGGTCCAGCAGCATCTTCATGGCGGAATGATTGTCGAACAGGGACCGGAACTTCTGTTCACTCTCCCGGAGACGGTTCTCAGCCTCCGTCCGGTCCTGGATGTCGAGCGAGCTGCCGATGAAGCCGATGAACTCACCGTTCGGCAGATAGTTCGGGACGCCGGTATCGAAGATCCATCGGTACTGGCCGCTGTGATGCATGGTGCGGTATTCGATGGTGACCGGGCGGCGTAAGCGCAGAGCCTCTTCGGTTTCCCGTGCAACCCGTGACCGGTCTTCCGGATGCACCCGGGCAAGGAACCCCCGTTGCTGTTCCTCTTCCAGCGACCAGCCGGTGAAGGCCCGCCATGTGGCATTGACATACACCGTCATCCCTTCCGTATCGGTCATCCAGATGAGCATCGGAGATTGATCGGCGATGCGGCGGAACCGCTGCTCACTCTCTTTCATTTCGTTGATGGCACGGAGACGGTCCTGCTCATTGCGTGCTTCCTGCACCGCCCGGCGGATGGCGGAGGGAAGTCGGGTGAGCTTATCCTTGAGCACATAGTCCATACAGCCGGTCTTCAGCATCTCGACCGCGATCTCGTCCCCCACCGCTCCGGAGACGAGGATGAACGGCGTGCCGGGGGAGGTCCGCAGGAGCAGCTCCAGCGCCTGACGCCCGCTGAACTGCGGCAGATGGAAGTCGGAGAGGACGATATCGGGTGCCGACCGCTGCAGCGCTTCGAGGAAACCGCGCTCGGTATCGGTGACGGTCAGAACGAACTGCATCTCCGCTTTGGTCAGCGTATAGCGGATGATCTCCGCATCGTCCGGGCTGTCCTCCACCAGGAGGATATGGTACTGTTGGTCCATTGAGGTCCGCTCTTTCAGAGGTACTTGTGGGTGAACATCCAATAGGTGATGATCTCATCGATGCAGCGGGCATAGGCATCGTACTCGACCGGTTTCACGACATAACTGTTCGCATGCAATTGGGACGCCGCCACGATGTCCCGCTCCTGGTTCGAGGAGGAGAAGATGATCACCGGGATGTACTGCAACAGCTCGTCGCTCTTGAACACTTTCAGCACCTCGAAGCCGAGCACCTTCGGCAGTTTGATATCCAGGATGACGATGCGCGGCAGGCGTTTCCCTTCGGCGGCGATGACGGACCGGAGCGATGCCGCGAACGAGAGCGCCTCCTCGCCGTCCTTCAGCCATTGCACATTGCCGGCCATGCCGCGCCGCTTCAGGATGCGCTGCGTGATCTCGAAATCGTTCGGATCGTCCTCGACGATGATGATCTCCAACGGATGATGGGGCATGGTCTCCTCACTGCGAACGGCGCTGCCGCATGCTACGGTTGCGCCGGGATGGTGAATGTGAATGTGGTGCCGGTCCCTTCCTGACTCTGCACGGTGATGCTGCCGCCGTGCTTCTGCAGGATGCGGTGGACGATGGCGAGTCCGACCCCGGTCCCTTCGAACTCCTGCTGACCGTGCAGACGCTGGAACACGCCGAACAGCTTGTCGGCATACCGCATGTCGAACCCGGTGCCGTTGTCCTTCACCCAGTAGGTGAGCTCGCCGTCCGTCTCCACACCGCCGATCTCGATCTGCGCCTCGGCACGATGACGGGTGAACTTCACGGCGTTGCCGACCAGGTTCACCGCCACCTGACGCAGCAATGACGGATCGCCGAATGCCTTCGGAAGCGGCAGCACCGAGATCCGGATGGAACGCTGCGGTTCGACCGCACGGGCCTCTTCGGCCACTTTCGTCATCAGCGCTCCCATATCGAACGGTACCTTCAAGATCTCCGCCCGGCTGGCACGGGAGAACTGCAGCAGGTCGTCGATCATCCGTCCCATCCTGGAGGTGTTCGCGCGGACATTGTTCAGCAACCGCTTCCCTTCCGCACTGAGCCGTGCCTCCTCCTCGTCCGAGAGGATCTTGGTGAAGGAATCGATGGCGCGCACCGGCGCACGCAGGTCGTGGGAGATGGTGTAGGAGAACGATTCCATCTCCTGCATCGAATCGCGGAGCTGCTTCGTCCGCTCGGTCACTTTCTGTTCCAGCTGCTCGTTCAGTTCCTTCACCTTCTCTTCCGTTTCCTTCCGGTGATGGATATCGGAGTACGTACCGAAGATCTGGAACGGCGTACCGTCCTTGTTCCACGTGAGCACTTTCCCGCGGTCGAGCATCCAGCGGTACGTGCCGTCCTTACAGAGCAGCCGGTGCTCGTTCAGGAAGAACGGTGCCTCGCCGCGCAAGTGACGGTCCATATCGATCTGCACCGACGCCCGGTCCTCGGGATGGATCTTATCGATCCACGCCTCGAAGAGATTGGGGAATTCATCGTCCTGATACCCGGCGAGCAGTTTCGCTTCACGGGAGATGTAGAGCTCCCGGGTCGGGATGGTATAGTTCCACACGCCGTCCCCGGACGCTTCCAGAGCGAACTTCAGCATCTGCTCCCGTTCGAAGAGCTGTGCCACGGCCGTGATGCGCTGGATGGCGATACCGAAGCTCTCCGCCGCAACGCGAATGACCGATTCCTCATCCGGACTCCACCGCCGCGCCGCCCGAACGGCATCGACCCCCAGGAATCCCCAGAACCGTTCCTCGATGGTGATGGGGACGAGGATGATGCTCTGGATCTGCTGCTCCTCCAGGATGGTCCGTTCCTGCTCGGTCAATTCGTACGTGAAGGCATTGAGGGAATTCCCTTCACTCAAAGCCTGCCACATGGTCGGAAGTTCCAGGTCGAACCGAAGGTACTGCATCTTGGGATTCTGCAATTCCCGGGAGATACCGTCGCGGCTCCACTCATGGACCATCGACGTGTATTGGACGTTGTTCCGGTCCACGATGTTCTGGAAGATGTAGACCCTGTCCGCATTCAATCCGGTACCGAGTTCCTTCAGAGCCGAATCGATGGTTTCATCACTGTTCCGTTCGTTCATGTGGAGCAGCTGGACCGCCGCCGTGGAAAGACCGGCCAGTGCCTGTTCCTGATGCTGCAGGGAGAGTTCCGCCCTGCGCCGCTCGAGGATATCCCACGACATGGTCGCCAGCTGTGATGCGATCTCCACATCCCGTTGATCGTAATTGAACGCCTTGTTGCCGACGCCCATGATGCCGACCACCTTCTCGTTGCGCATGATGGGAATGAGCAGTTCCCGCAGCACCGGCGCATGACCGGCCGGCATCCCCTTCTTGTTTGCAACGTGTGCGAAATCATTATGCACGACCGGCGCCCGCTGATGCACACACTCCACCCAGACACCGGCTTTGTCGATCGGGTAATGCTTCCCGTCCCCCTCGGCCTGGCACATATTCGCCAGGGTGTTGGTCGACCAGGTCTGCAGCGAGATGGTCCGCTGGTCATCCTCCACGAAGTGGAAGAATCCGATCGTACTCTCCGTGATCCGCTCCGCTTCATCCAGGATCTTCCGCAGCAATTCCTTCACGGTATGCGTCGTGGCATACTCGCTCAGCAGCAGCCGGGCGCGGAGCAGGTCCTCGGAGCGTTTGCGCGAGGTGATGTCGCGGGAGACCCCGATGATACCGGTCGGTGCGCCCTGTTCATCGCGCATGATGTGCGTGACCACTTCCGTCCAGACCGTTGCCCCGTTCCGGCACGGCTGCTCGACCTCGTAATATTCATGGGGCACCGGTTCGTTGTTCCGTGCCTGACGGATGCGGAGTTTCAATCCCTCCATGACCACCGGGATCGAACCGGGACAGATCACCTCCTCCATCGATTGCTGCATCACTTCTTCCGGGGTGTACCCGCGCAGCTGGTACACCGAAGGACTGATGTAGGTGAACTGTCCCTCGAATGTCATCGTCCAGATGACATCGGTGGAGTTCTCCGCCAGCAAACGATAGCGCCGTTCGTTGGCGATCACTTTCTCCTCCGACAGTTTCCGGTCGGTGATATCACTGATGATCGTTGCAAAGTGACCCGGCTTCGGACGATAGGCGATCACTTCGAAGTATTTCCCCAATGCTTCCGCGTAGTTCTCATATACACAGGGTACCCCGGTGTTCACCACCGTTCCGTAGGTCTCGATCCAGTACCGTTCGGTCTGCGGCAGCACTTCCAGCACCGTACGGCCGATGATCTCCGATGCGGTCAATCCCGTGAGGGATTCGAAACTCGGATTCACATCCAGGAACCGGTAGTCCACCGGTACTCCGGCGGCATCGAAGAGCATCTCATGGAACGCCATCCCCTGATGCATGGTGCTGATCAGCGTCCGGTACTGCAGTTCCCGGTCGATCAGCGCCTGTTCCGCGGCGCGCTTCGAGGTGATATTGTTGAAGAACGCAAGGATCTCGTCCCACTCCCGGTGGTACACCGTATTGATCTCCATCAGCACCACCTCGCCCGAACGGGTGCGGTGGTGCGACTCGAACTTCAGCTTCCCCTTCTCCTGGATCGTCCGGATACGCTCCAGGACATCCTCCGGACGTTCGTTCACTTCAAGATCGCTGACAGATTTCGTGAGCATCTGCTCACGGCTGTATCCGGACATCCGGCAGTAGGCATCGTTCACTTCCAGGATCCTGCCGTCCATGCTCACCGCCCAGAAACCGTCGAGTGAGGTCTCGATGAGCGAGCGGTACCGCTGTTCGCTGAGCATCACATCGCGTTCGGCATGCACGCGTGCCGTGATATCGCGGAACACACTGAGCAGCAGCGTCTCTTCGCCCGTGAGATGCAGGAATGCATTGGATGCCTGGACGAAGATGACCGACCCGTTCTTCAGGGTGATATCCTGTTCGAAGAATTCCAGCACATCCCGGTTCTCGAAGTTCTCCCGGTACCGTTCCATCACATGAGCAGAGCGCTCCTGGGGATAGACAACCGAGATCGGTGCGCCGATCAGTTCCTCGCGCGGCAGCCGTACCAATGTACAGTATGCTTCGTTGACCAACACGATGGTCCCGTCTGCATCGGTCAGCCGCATCGCCTCATTGGTGGAATCCCACACCACCCGGAACCGCTGCTCGGACTGCTGCAGCCCTTCCAGTGCCGTCTTGCTCAGGGAAATATCCGAGACATACCCATCGATATAGCGGATATGCCCGTCACTATCCAGGACAGGGTTACCGCGCTCCCACAGCCAGATCTGGACACCATCCTTGCGGCGGAACCGGTATTCCAGTTCATACTTCTGCTTGTTGCTGACCGCATACTGCACCACCTCGGTGCACCGCACAAGATCGTCCGGATGGATCGCACCGAGATGGATGGAAATGTTGTCCGCCAGATATTCCTCCCGCCCGTATCCGGTGATCTCCTCCACCGCATCGCTGATGAACAGACAGTGCATATCCGGACCGGGTGAGATCCGGTAGATGAATCCGGGCAGGTTGGAGATGATATGGGCAAGTTCATTGCGCTGGTCCAGGAGAGCCTGGTCTGCACGTTTCTTATCGGTGATGTCGCGCAGCACCACATGGATCTCGCGGTGTCCGTCCGGATAATCGACAGCGCTGCTGATCGCCTCCACCCAGCATGCATCGCCCGATCGCTTCCGGAGCCGTAGTTCGATCCGGGATGGTCGATGGGCGATAACACTTGCTTTCACCTGATAATAAGACCGTTCGATATCGCCCCGGTCCGCGATGTAGCGCTTGATCGATGTGCCGGTGACCTCTTCCGCTGTATAGCCGTTCAGCCGTTCGATGGACCGGCTGCAGTACGTGATGACCCCTTTGATGGAGATACGGAGCAGCACATCCTGTGCATGGTCCACCAGGAACCGGTATTCCTCCTCGCTGCGGCGCAACGCTTCTTCTGCTGCGATCGCCTGGAGCTCCTTCACCGTCCGCTCGCCGAACAGCGCCAGAACGTCGCTGTAGTTCTGGACCACATGGATCGGCGAACGGGACAGGACCACCAGCACGCCGATACTCCTGCCGCGGGAATCCACCAGGGACATCCCAAGGTAGGACCGCATGCCGAGCGTTTTGAGCGCACGGTCCTGCGGGAACATCTCGGCAACATTGTCCGCGACATAGACCGTTCCCTGCTCCAATACCCGTTCGTACGGCGTCCCCTCCAGCAGGTATGTAAAGGGACTCATATCCCCGTCGGAACGGTAGACGGACCGTGTAGTGACCGAACGGTCATCGGGATTCAGCAACCCGATGAACGACATATCGGCATTGAGTGCTTCGGCAAGATTATGCACGATGTTCCGGAAGACGGTATCCGATCCGTCCGTACCGGCATTGATCGCCAGGTTCCGGACCGCATGGGCGATGTTCTTCTCCTGATTGATATCCTGGATGATGCCGGCAAGATACGACGCTTTCCCCTCTTCATCCTTGATCAGCACGATGTCGATCCGCACCCAGAACTGGGAACCATCCTTCCGGATGTACCGCTTCTCCATGGTAAAGGAGTTCTCCGGTGACGCGTACAACTGTTCGGCCAGTTCCCGGTTCAATTCCCTGTCCTCCGGATGCGTGATGCTGTCGATCGTCCGTCCGACCAGATCTTCCGTGGTGTACCCCAGCATCTCGGCGAACCGCTGATTCACCCGGCGGATGCTCCGGTCCAGTCCCGCGATCGCCATACCGACCGATGACTGTTCGAACAAGGCGGTGTTCTGCTGATGGGCATCGAACAAACGGCGTTCCATCTCCCGGCGGGAGGTGATATCCTCCTTGTACGAGATCACCTTGCCGTCGGAGAGCCGGACCGAATTTTCGCGGACCCAGAATGGTGTACCGTCCTTGCGCCGGAAGAGAAGGTCGGCACTGGCGAAACCGCCATGGAGCACAATGGATGTGAACTCCTTCGCCGCGGAACGGTACGCCGGATCGATGAATGCGGAGGAGTGCGCACCCAGCATCTCCGCAGCCGTGCGGCCGAACATGTGCAGTCCGGCAGGGTTGACCTCTTCATAATTGCCGTCCCGGTCCTTGACGAAGATACCGAGCGGCGCAGCATCCATATAGGACCGGAACTTCTGTTCATCCCGCACGATCTGCCGCTCCACTTTCTTCTTCTCCGTGACATCCTGCTTGATGCCGATATAATGGACGATGGCACCGTGCGGATCCATCAGCGGCGTCAGGGTCTGTTCCTCGACATAGAGTGTGCCGTTCTTCCTCCGGTTGACCATCTCCCCCGCCCAGGGCTTCCCGGCGCGGACGGTCTCCCACATGGTGGCATAGAACTGATCGGGATGGACACCGGAACGGACAAGGGTGTTCACATCCTGTCCGACCGCTTCGGCGGACCGGTACCCGGTGAGCGTTTCGAAGGACGGATTCACCCACTCGATGATGCCGGCATGATCGGTGATGACGATGGCATTGGCCGCAGCATTCAAAGCGGCGCTCTGCAGTTCCAGCCGGTCATTCAGCTGCCGCTGTTCCGTGATATCAATATTGATGCCGAGCAGACCGGCGGTCCGTCCGTCGATATAGAAGGGTGCGACCACTTCGAAGATGGTGCGCCGCTCGCCGTTGGTGGGAAGGATGTAGTCCCGTTCACCCCGGACGATCTCGCCCCCCAGTGCCCGTTCGTTGTTCTCCTGCCAGCGCCGGATGA
Organism: Bacteroidota bacterium; assembly: GCA_013361065.1. GTDB lineage: Bacteria > Bacteroidota > Ignavibacteria > UBA10030 > UBA8401 > UBA8401. The sequence goes on along the minus strand of JABWAK010000052.1, from coordinate 11,587 downwards.
TGGCGGGATCATCAACCGAACTCTCCACCAGCTTCCCTTTCAGATCGCCCCAGAACTGCCGGCCGGCCTTGCTGTGGATGATCATCGTGCCGTCCTTGTCCCGCACCCAGAAATCGAGCGGGATGTTCTCCAGCATGGAGGTGAGCAGGCCGTTGTACGATTTCAGTTCATCCTCGACCCGTTTCCGCTCGGTGATGTCGCGGGCGATCGCTTCGAACGCCGTTACCCGCCGCTGTGCATCCCGGCTGATGGTGATCTTCTGCTCGGTCCAGATGACCGCCCCCTGTTTGGTGGTCACCCTCACCTCAACGGTGATCCGGTCCTCCTGTGCACGGACGATGGCGTACGAGGTCCGGCGGCGGTCCTCCGGATCGATGATGCGTTCCATCAGAGCGGGATCGGCGTAGAGTTCTTCGGGCGTGTACCCGGTGATCGTGACCGCAGAAGGGCTGACGAAGAGGAAGCGTGCTGCCGGACGGACCTCGTACCGGAAGATGAGGTCCTGGGAATTGCGGGTCACCAGACGCAGCTGTTCATCACTGCGGTGGATGCGCTCCTCGATCCGTTTCTGTTCCGTGATGTCGCGGAACGTGCCGAGCAGCTGCAGCTGGTGTCCTTCCGTCAGCACATAGGAATTACTGACATACACCCACCGGCGTTCGCCATTCCAGAGTTCGATCTCCTTCTCATTGTTCTGTTGGATCACATGGTGGGCGAAGTGGGAGATATGCTTCCGGATGATCTCCTCTTTCTTTTCCGGCGAATAGACGACCGAGAGCGGTTTCCCTTCCAGTTCCTCGCGGCTCTTCTCCACCAGCCGGCAATAGGCATCATTCACCTTGGTGATGATACCGTTCGCATCGGTCAGCCGCAGACCTTCCCCCGTCTGCTCCCAGATCTGTCGGAAGAGCTGTTCCGACCGTTTCACTTTCTCTTCCCGCTGTTTCCGCTCCGAGATATCCCTTCCGGTACAATAGAGGTATCGCTCGTCATCGATCGTCACCGGGATCGCGGTGATCTCCACCGGTATCTCGGTTCCGGCAGCGTTCCGGTGCCGGGATTCGAAGGTGGAAGGTTCCCGGAAGAGCTGCTCCAAACGGGAGAGCAGTTCACTTTCCGATTCGTGCCGAACGAAATCAGCGAGCCGCACCGATGCCCGGAGCTCCGCATCGGCGCCGATGTGCCGGTAGAAGGATGCATTGCCGCGAATGATCCGCCCCGTTCTGTCTACGATATAGATGATATCCGTCGACAGTTCCGTTACCTGACGGAACCGGTCCTGGTCCTGGATACGGCGGTACAGTTCCTGGCGCAACAGACGGCCGAAGATGTAGATCCCCACCAAGCCCAGCACCCAAATCACGGCAAGGATACCGATATCGAACAGGAAGTCACGTTCCTGATGTATTTCGACCTCCGCGAGCGGTATCATATAGCTCAACGCACCGCGATAGGAGGGCAATGGACGTGCATCACTATTCCCCGGTACGAACGGAACACCAAAGACCGGTTTTATGAACCGGAGCACCTCCTGCCCGTTCATGGTCTCCACGGTGTACCGTTCCATCCCTCCTTGTGCGAAGTCTTGAAGCGCCTCCTGCTCCCAGGCATCCGGCCGGCCGACATTCCTGGTGGTGTCGAGACTTACCATGCGCGAAACCGTACCGAATGTATCACTCGGGGTTCGGAAGACCTGTTCGATCATGTACATCGGGTTCAGCAGCGTCAGCATCCTGCCGGACGGGGTCGTCACGTCGCGTTCATGGTATTCGATGTACGGATTGATTCGCACACTGTCCGATGTCTGGACATACACTCCGCCGACGCCCGTCATCCAGTTGCGGTACTGCATGTCCTTATCGAACTTCGCACGCGCTGCACCGAGTGCAAGCTCCACGGCGCTCTCATTGACGTAGAGGATGTTCACGACCATGATGGCAAAGATCATCACCGAATGACCGATGGCGACTGCGCCGATCATTTTTCGAAGAGTGGAGAGTGTGGAGAGCTTCATCAGAGTCCCTGGAGCTGGTTCATGCTTCGATCTTGTATCCGCGCTGTTCGGGATGGATTCCCATCTGCTCCATGCGGTACCGCAGCTTGGAGCGGGTGATGCCGAGGATCTTGGACGCCTGCACCTGGTTACCGTTGGTGATGCTGAGGGTCTTCAGGATCAGGTCCCGCAGCACCTCCTTCATGGAGATACCCTGCGAGGGGATCACGAGCTGGAACTGTCCGTTGGTGAACTTCTGCTGCGGCTGATGCGGCATCGCGATCACATTCGCCGGCTGCAGGAAGGAGAAGCTGTCGCGGCTCAGTTGGTCCGCATCGGTGAGCAGCACCACCCGTTCGATCACGTTGCGCAGTTCGCGGACGTTCCCCTTCCAGAAGTACTGTTCCAGGAAGGCGACCGCATCCGGCAGCAGCGCCTGCGCCTTCTTGTTGAACTTCACCGAATAATCCTGCAGGAACGCGGACGCGATCGGAACGATGTCCTCCTTCCGTTCGCGCAGCGGCGGGATGCGGAGCACGGCAACGTTCAGCCGGTAGAAGAGGTCCTCGCGGAACCGGCCTTTCTCCACTTCGGTCTGCAGGTTGCGGTTGGTGGCGGCGATGATGCGCACATCCACGTTGATCTCCTTGGTGCCGCCAAGGCGGTAGAACTTCTGTTCCTCCAGCACGCGGAGCAGCTTCACCTGCATCTCCTGCGAGAGTTCCCCCACCTCGTCCAGCAGCAGCGTGCCGCCGCTCGCCAGTTCGAACTTCCCCTGCTTCATCCGCTCCGTGGCGCCGGTGAAGGCCCCTTTCTCGTACCCGAAGAACTCGGATTCCGCCAAGTCCTTCGGGATGGCACCGCAGTTGATGGTGATGAACGGCTTCTCCGACCGGAGGCTCTTCTGATGCAGGAACCGGGCGAACAGCTCCTTGCCGGTCCCGCTCTCCCCTTCGATGAGCACGGTGGTATTCTCCCCGGCGGCCAGACGTTCGGCCGTGCCGAGCAGCTGTTTGATGATGCTGCTCCGGCCGATGATGCCGTGCTTCGGCCGCTGCGACTCGACCTCCTCCTCCAGCAGCTTCACCTTTCGCTGCAGACGGGAGAAATCCATCGTCTTCTGGATGAGCGCCGAGAGATGCTTCAGATCGAACGGCTTCACCATGAAGTCGTACGCTCCTTCCTTCATCGCCTGCACCGCCAGGGTGATCTCGGCATACGCCGTCATGAGGATGACCGGCATCTCGAACCCCTGCGCCCGCAGCTGGCTGAGCAGGCGGAGCCCGTTGTGCTCTCCGTAATAGATGTCCAGCATGATCATATCAGGGTTCGTCTGACTGACCATGGAGAGGAACTGGTCCCCCTTGTTGCACACCTTGATGGCGTACCCTTCATTGCTGAGTACCTTCTGCAGTGAGGCGGTGAGGATCTCCTCATCATCGGCAAGAAATATGGTTCCTTTGGACATGGTGCCCTCTGCGTCGTTGGTTAAGGAATGGGAAGATATAAGATGATGGATGTGCCCCCCTGTGCCGGGCGCGTGATAGCGATATCACCGCCGTGCTGCTGCATGATGCGGCGGGACAGGGAGAGACCGAGACCGGTGCCGGTGCTCTTGGTCGTCCGGAACAGTTCGAATGCATTCTTCAGATACTCGTCCGCGATGCCGGGACCGGAATCGGTGACGGTGCAGCAGAGCCGCGGCTTGAGACTGTCCTCGCGCGCCGGTTCCACGCTCACTGTCACGGCGATGCTCCCCTTCGGCGGCGTCGCTTCAACGGCGTTCCGGATGATGTTGAGGAGCACCTGGAGCATCTGCTGCGCATCGATCTTCACCTGCGGGAGGTCCGCCGGGATCTCGGCGGTGAAATCGATGCTCTTCTTGTTCATCATCAGTCTGAGCAGCGCCGCCGACTGCGCCACCAGGTCCCGGATGTCCGAGATATGCACATCCGGCGCGGTGGACCGGGCCATGGTGAGGGTGTTCTCCACCACCTTCTCGATGTGCTGCGTACCCTGGATGGCGAGCGTGAGCACATCGTACTCCTCGAACGCCGGACCGTACTTCTGTTCCAGGAACTGCAGGTTGAGCTTGATGCCGGCGAGCGGGTTGCGCACCTCGTGGGCGATGCCGGCGGCGATGGTGCCGAGCATGGAGAGTTTCTCGGACTGGAAGAGCCGTTCGACCATTGTCTTGCGTTCGGTGGTATCACGGGAGAAGACGATCAGGTGGGAGTGGTCCTCGTGGTCGATCAGCGCGACATCCGATTCCATGCAGAGCACACGGCCGTCTTTCGTGCGCATGGTGAGCTCGCCGGAGAACCCGGCCTCCACCAGCGACGGACCGTCGCTCTCCTGCTGCATCACCGGGAGACCGCCGAGCGCCAGCAGTTCCTCGCGGTCATAGCCGAGCAGATGCAGCGCGAACTGGTTCGCATCGGTCACACGGCCGTTGTACGGATCGAGGACGAAGATGGCGATGCTTGCTTTCTCGAAGAGCAGGCGGTACCGGCGCTCGGAACGCTGCAGCTGTTCGTTCTTGATGAGCAGCTGCTGGGAATAGATCTCCAGATTCTGCATCTTCTCTTCCAGCTTCTTCACCAGCAGCTTGTAATGCTGTTCCAGGAACGACTGGTCGTCCAGCGGCAGTTTCTGCTGGTCCGGATCGTAGCCGATCTTCGGACCATCGATGTTCAGCAGCTCGCTCACCGCCAGCACCACGGAATCGGTCCCGCCCGACTTCACCACATACCGGTCCGCACCGATGGTCGCTGCCAGGTCCTTGTCCTCATCATCGAGGTAATCGGCGGTGTAGATGATGAACGGGATGGACTTCAGTGCCGGATTGTTCTTGACGCTCTTGCAGAGCTGGAACCCGTCCATCTTCGGCATCATCGCATCGGAGATGATGAGATCGACATGCTCCGCCGGAAGGATCTCCAGCGCCTGCACGCCGTTCGCCGCGCCGATCACCCGGTATCCCAGCTCACTCAGCACGACTTCCAGCAGGATGATGTTCTCCGGATTATCATCCACCGCCAGGATGGTGACTGGCGGCGGGGGTTCCGGAGTGTGTTTGGTCATGTACATAACGGGCTCCGCTTCGTGTACTACTGTACAATTTTACGCAGCGAAGATACCATTATTAGCCAACTGCACACAATACGCGGAATTGCGTAATTTTAAACAGGAAGAGGAGTCAGAGGTCCGGTTTAGGATCTGCGGATCAGAGCACCACGAGACGGTGCTTGATGGCGAAGGTAACGAGGGCGACGGAATCGTGGACATCCAGCTTGTGCAGGATGTTGTTGTGGTGCGTATCGACGGTGCGGACGCTGATATTGAGCTGATCGGCGATCTGTTGGTGGGATTTCGCTTCGGCGATGAGCTGGATGATCTCCCGTTCCCGGGTGGTCAGCTGGTTGATCAGCTGCTGAGGGGTCCGTTCCTCGCTCTGGGCGGGATGGATGAGCACGCGCAGGTGTTCCGGGGCGAGGTGCGGGCAGACAAAACTGTCCGAATCGACCGCTTTCATCAGCGATGACCGCAGCAGGTCCGGATCGGCGGTCTTCAGCAGGTACCCGTTGGCACCGCAATAATAGACCTGCTGGACGAAACCGTCATCCTGATACGCGGAAACGACCACGACCGTGATGGAGGGATCGAACTTCTTGATCAGACGCGTTGCTTCGATGCCGTTCAGCTCCGGCATGTTCAGGTCCATCATCACCAGCCGGGGGCGGAGCGCCTTGGCCTGCTCCACGGCATCGCGTCCGTTCCCCACCTCGGCGGCCACGGAGAATTCCGGATAGAGCGAGAGGATCTGTACGAAACCGCGGCGCACCAGTGTGTGGTCGTCGGCGATGAGCGTCGTTATGATGTGAGGGGAGGCCATGATGCCCCGAAGGGTGCAGAAATATAAAGAATCAGGGGGAAAGAAGGAAACGCAATCTCGGCCGGTGTTCCGGTGCCCCGTGCGGTACAGGGAGGGGCACCGGCAGTTCTGCAGCGGAGCGGACGCAGTCCCGGGAAGGAGGTGCGGCGCTCCGCATCAGGCGATGCTGATGGAATTCGGCTCGGCGAAGAAGTCGACGATGATCCGCAGCTGGAACATACCGGTGTCGAAGAAGAGTTCGCTCCGCTGGAAGAGCTCCCACAGCAGCAGGTCGCGGTTCACCGTTGATTCGCTCATGAGCGCCGTGTATTCGAGCAGCGTGAAATAGAGTTCGGGCGACAGGATGACACGCTCCTGTGCATCGTTGCTTGATAGGAGTTCGGAGCTCAGTTCGTTGATCCGGCGGTGGATCTGTACGCCTTTGACGAGGGCTTCCTGGTCTGGCAGCATGGACGTCTCGCGTTCGGTTGATTACGGTTGAGTGAATTGCTGGAGCAGTTCTGCAGCGACACGGTCCACCACATCCGGCCGGAAGTAGTACCCGGACTGGATACGCTCGCGGATCATATCGATCTTCTTGTTCTCCTCGGCCTGGAACAGTTTCAACGCCTCCGGTGACAGTTCCACGGAATCATCGCTGCGGCCGGCACGCTCCTCTTCGCGCACTTTCTCCTTCCGGACCTTCGCGGTATCGTATGCGTTCTGGGGTTGCCCGATCTTCCTGATATCCATAGATTACTCCCTTCCTCGTTGTTCGTTGCCGTAGTACCGCTTGTGCTGCATCGCATGGATGGCGGACATGAGCGAGGACGATTGGTCCTCCATCCGGTCCGTGAGCCGGGCGGTGATGCCGTTCAATTGCTCGATCACCCGCCGGATCTCCGCCGCGTCGGCCGGCGGTGCGCCGGCAGCCGGTGTATGTCCTGTCTGCAGCCGGTCGATGCATTCCTGCCGGAGCGCCGTGAGACGCTCCATCTCTTCGTACGACCCTTCCTCCAGCGTGCCGATCATCTCCTCCGTGATGGCAATGATGCCGTTCAGCAGGGAGAGGATGCTCCCATCGGCCGGTGCCGCCGTATCACATCGCATCGTCATACAGGATCCCCATCAATCGTGAGACCTTCTTCGCCACCCGGAGCGAATCCTCGGAGGGGATCTGCCGGATGACCTTGTTCGTTTCGGCGTCCACCACTTTGATGATCGCCTTCTTCAGTTGCTCGTCCACCACGAAGGTCAGTTTGGTGTTCGAACTCTCCATCATCTTGTTCAGTTCCGCCGCGAGCTCCCGGGTGCGCCGGTTCTCTTCGCGGGTCTTCCTGTTCCTGCTGCTGACCTCATCCGTGGCCGGTGTGACGGTCGCGGGGTGGTCCGCCGGGGCGATATGTGCGATCTTGGTTGCCATGGTATCGGTTCATCCTCCCCCCGTCAATAATAGTACGATGATGTGATCGATGAGATCGTCTGCTGCTGCGCCAGGATCTGATTGTACGTGGCCTGCAGACGCAGGAAATCGGAACGGTATTTCTCCACATGCTTGCTGAGCGTCTCATCGAACCGGGTGATGCGGTTGGTCAGGCTCAGCACCTGGGAGTCGGCGGCATCCTTCACCGAGACGATCTTGCCGGTGGCGGAGTTCGTCATCCCGTCGATGAGCGTGACGAGTTTCGCGGCAACGCCGTTCGTGGAGTTGAAGAGGTCCGAGACCTTGGTCAGGTCATCATCGAGCGCTTCGTCGAACTTCGTCGCATCGGAGAGCGACAGCGTCCCGTCCCGCCCGGCGGTGATGCCGATGTCCGCCAGGATCGTCGGATACCCCGGCTTCACACTGCTCACGGCCTCGGTGGCCAGACTGCGCAGATTGTACCGGAACGAGGTGAAGATGGCATCGCCCGAGAGTGCTTCGCGCGTCTTCGTGAGCGAATCGTACTGCGTCTTGATGTTCAGGTATGACAGCGCCGCATTATAGTCCGTGATGAACTTCTGCACCTTTTCCTTGATGGAGGCCTTGTTCACTCCCACGGTCAGGGTGATCGGAAGATCCGCATCGGCCTGCGTCCCCTTGAGCTCCAGCGTGACGCCGGTGAGCACATCGGACACCGTGTTGCTCTCCTTCTCCACCGTGATGCCGTCCACCGTGAACGAGGCATTCAGCTGTGTCACGGACGAGTTCGCATACCCGGCGGTGGTGGTGCCGTTCGCCGTCCTGCCGGAGATGACGGCGGCGGAGAATCCGAACCGCTCCATGAGCGTGCCGGTCACATCGGACACGGCGACCGCATTGGAAGCGCCGGAACTCTTGCTGATGAGCACCAGCTTCTTGGTGGTGGACGTGTCCCCGACCGAAGAGGCGGTCACCTCCGCACCGGAATCATTGATGACCGTGACGAGTTTGCTCAGCAGCGTCTCGTTGGTGTCGCCGTTCACCACTTCTACCGAGACGTCGGTATCGGTCCCGTTGATGCTCAGCCGGAAGGTCTTCGTACCGGCCCCTTCCGCGGCGGAGACGGTGGTCGCCGCAGCGGTGACCCGGTCCGACAGCAGCGTATCGTTCTTGGCAAGGCGTGCGATCTTCAGCGAATGGGCCCCGACATCGGCCGTGGTGGTGGCCGTAGCGGTGGCGATGGACGTATTGGTGGAGGCGACGCTGAAGGTGTTGAACTTGGACGTCGTGCCGGTCTTCTTCAGGTCCTCGGCGGTCGTCATGAGCGTCTTCAGCTTCGTCTTCAGGTCCGCGAGCACCGCCAGGCGGATGTTCAGGGCGGAGCGTTTGGTCTCCAGCGCCTGTGCCGGTTTCCTCTTGCTCAGGCGGTACTGGGCGACCATCTGGTCCAGCGCCGATATGTCGGAGACGGATGCCATGGTACGGTCCTACAGTTTGAATGCCTCGGCCCATGCTCCCCGCAGTTCGGTGAGCACGTTCAATGCCTCGTCCTTCTTCCCTTCGCGCAGACAGGTCTTGCAGTAATCATAGAGCCGGAACAGTCCGAGCGACACCTCCTGGTACTCGAAGTTCAGCGCGGAGATCAGCTCGTTGATGGCGCGCCGGGCCAGATCCTGATCGTCCTTCTTGATCGCCAGGATCGCCACATCGTACAGCCGTCCGATCACCTGCACCGGCGTGAGGTTGATAGAATCCTCCTTCCGGTAACGGTTGGTCGCGGCCGTCTGCACGGGTGAGGGCATCACCGCCACATCACTGTCCGCCGATTGCTGTCTGAGTGCATACATAGTCATACCTGTCGTGTTGGTTCATGGTGTGTGCTGCCGCTCTTACCGGAACAGCGAGAGGAACGCCTGCGGCGACGAGTTCGCCTGGGCGAGCTGCGCCGTGGAGGTCTGCTGCAGAATGGAGAGCTTCGATGCATGGATCTGTTCCTTCGCCACATCGGCATCCAGGATGCGGCTCTTCGCCGCCTCGGTGTTGGTGATGGCGGTGGTGAGGTTCGCTTCCTTCGTCTGCAGCCGGTTCACATTCGCGCCGATCTTCCCGATCTCCGTGTTGATGGTCTGCAGCGCCGTATCGACCGTGAGCGTGCTGATGTTGGAGGAGGTCACCGATCCGGCGGCAACGGAGAGCAGTCCGCCCGCAGCGGCGGAGACGGAGGTGAAGGCGACGGTCAGGGAATCCGCGGAGGCTTCGCCGACCTGGAACGTTTTGGAGTAACTGCCGGACAGCAATGCTGTGCCGTTGAATTTCGTCTGGTTGGAGATGTCGTTGATCTCGTTCATCAGCGAGTTGATCTCCGCTGCGATGGCATCCTTCTCTTCGCTTCCCATGGCGCCGTTCGCCGCCCGTGTCTGCTTCTCCTTGATGGTCGTGAGGATGTCCGCCACGGTCTGGTACGCACCCTCGGCGACGCCGTAGACGCTCTGGGCATCACCCACATTGTCCAGCGCTGCGCTCATCGCGCGCATGCGGCCTTCCATCTTCTTGGAGATCACGTAGCCCGAAGCATCGTCCGCCGCGGAATTGATCCGCTTGCCGGTGGCAAGACGGAGCTGGTGCACGCCGAGTTCACGGCTGGTGGAATTGAGTGCGGTGTACGCCTGGTTGGCGCCGATGTTGGTGTTGATCCTGCCGCCGGTGGAGAATGCCATGACTACCTCCGTGTACGTCTTTAAAGGATGGGGATTCGGGCTTCCGTGCCTGTATCGGTTGGAATGCCTGCTCTATGGGTATTATCGGCACCGCTGGAGGAAACTGTAGGGGGAAAAATGCGGAAAACCCGGAACCGTCCGGAGGCGGACGCGGGTGTCGAAATCAGGGGAAAAACAGCAGGAATCCCCCGTTGCCGGGGGACTCCCTCTGTCTGTCGTTACGCTCCTATCGGAACAAGGACAGGAACGCCTGCGGTGAGGAGTTCGCCTGGGCCAATTGCGCAGTCGATGTCTGCTGCAGGATATTGAGTTTGGATGTCATGACCTGTTCCTTTGCGACATCCGCATCCAGGATCCGGCTCTTGGCCGCCTCGGTGTTCGTGATCGCCGTCGTAAGGTTCGACTCCTTGGTCTGAAGACGATTCACGTTCGCACCGATCTTCCCGATCTCGGTATTGACCTTCGTCAAACCGGCGTCGACGGTCAGGCTCGCAATGGTCGATGAGGTGACGGATGCCGAGGTCAGACCCAGCAGCCCGCCGGCGCTCACCAGCGAGAACGAAACGGACAGCGTGTCCGTGGTCGATTCACCCACCTGGAAGATGTTGTTATAGGCAGACCCGGACAGCAGGGTCGTGCCATTGAACTTCGTCTGGTTGGAGATATCGTCGATCTCGTCCATCAGCGACTTGATCTCCGCTGCGATGGCGTCTTTTTCTTCGCCGCCCATCGCACCGTTTGCAGCCCGCGTCTGTTTCTCTTTGATCGTGGTCAGGATATCCGCCACCGTCTGATACGCGCCTTCGGCCACGCCGTAGACGCTCTGGGCGTCGCCGACGTTGTCCAATGCCGCGCTCATCGAGCGGATACGGCCTTCCATCTTCTTCGAGATCACATACCCGGACGCATCATCCACAGCCGAATTGATACGTTTACCGGTCGCCAGCCGGAGTTGGTGCACTCCGAGATCGCGACTGATCGAGTTGAGAGCAGTGTACGCCTGGTTGGCGCCAATGTTCGTGTTGATCCTACCGCCTGTTGAGAACGCCATAACTACCTCCATGTAAGTGTGTGATTGCCTTGGGCATCCATGCCCGTGAGTTCTACAGAGATAGTATCGGCAGTTCGTACCGAAACTTGAGTACAAAAAACAGTGCTGCCACGGAGAATTCCCATGTCAGCAGAAATTCAGACAAAAGAGTCGGCAGACGCCGGTCACCCGGCGCCTGCCGTACGTTCACCTCTCCGGGACCGATTACCGGAACAGCGACAGGAACGCCTGCGGCGAAGAGTTCGCCTGGGCGAGCTGTGCCGTCGAGGTCTGCTGGAGGATCGACAGCTTGGAAGCAACGATCTGCTCCTTCGCAACGTCGGCATCCAGGATTCGGCTCTTGGCTGCTTCGGTGTTCGTGATGGCGGTCGTGAGGTTCGCTTCCTTGGTCTGGAGGCGGTTCACGTTCGCACCGATTTTCCCGATCTCCGTGTTGATCGTCTTCAATGCCTCGTCGACGCTCAGTTCGGAGATGTTGCCGGCCGTGACCGACCCGGCGGCGACGGAGAGCAGACCGCCCGACGCGGAGTTGATCTTTGCGAATGTCACG
>JABWAK010000001.1 GCA_013361065.1 Bacteroidota bacterium | reverse complement strand
CTTGCCGTAGGTATCGTGAGCACATCAAGGCGGTTGACAGAAGAGAAACGGGAATATGTTCTGTCAAAACAACTCCTCCGCAGCGGCACCTCGATCGGCGCGAATATTGCAGAGGCAAATGGCGGCATTTCGAAAGCGGACTTTTCTGCAAAGCTGTCGATCTCATACAAAGAATCACTGGAAACAAAATACTGGCTCGATCTGTTGAAAGAGACCGGGCTTCTGGATGCAGAAACACATGGAGCCCTTCATCGTGATGCGGATGAAGTATCACGGATATTGTACTCCATCTTACGAACGACACGAATCCAACAGCAACAATGATCTCGTTTCAGATTTCCAGCATCCTTCTGATCATTGTTGATTGTGAATTGTTGATTGTTGCAATTCTATGAAAACTCCAAAACAACTCGGCTACCGCTTCCCGGCTGAATGGGAACCGCAGACATCCACCTGGCTTTCCTGGGCCCACAAGCTTGAATCGTGGCCCGACAAGTTCGAGCCGGTACCGTTCGTCTACACGAACATCGTGAAGACCATCGCACGGTTCCAGCATGTGAACATCAATGTGAAGGATGATGCGATGTACGAGGATGTACATTCGCGGCTGACGCTCGCCGGTGTGCCGGAGGACCGCTTCACACTCCACCGCATCCCGACCAATGATGCCTGGTGCCGGGACCACGGTCCGGCGTTCGTCATCAATCCCGACGCCGCACAGAAGAAGGCGGTGGTCGACTGGGGCTACAATGCTTGGGGCGGGAAATATCCGCCGTTCGATCTGGACGATGTGGTGCCGACGAAGGTCGCTGAGATCCTCGGACTGCCGGTCTTCCATCCCGGCATCGTGATGGAAGGGGGGGCGATCGATGTGAACGGGAAGGGCTGCCTCCTCACGACGAAGGCGTGTCTGCTCAACGAGAACCGGAATCCGCATCTCACGCAGGAACAGATCGAAACATACCTGAAGGAATACTACGGACAGGAGAAGATCCTCTGGCTGAACGACGGAATCGTCGGCGATGATACGGACGGACATATCGACGATCTGGCGCGCTTCGTCAATCCCACCACCATCGTCACCTGCGTGGAAGAGGACCCGGCGGATGAGAACTACGCCATCCTGCAGGAGAACCTGGAACTGCTCCGCACGCTCACCGACCAGGACGGCAAGCCCTTCACCATCGTGGAGCTGCCGATGCCGGGCCATGTTGCGTACGACGGACAGCGTCTTCCCGCAAGCTATGCGAACTTCCTGATCGGCAACGGTTTCGTCATCGTGCCGGTCTTCAACCATCCCAACGACCTGAAAGCGCTCACCATCCTGCAGGCGCAGTTCCCGGACCGTGCCGTGATCGGCATCGATTGCGTGGACCTGGTCTGGGGCCTCGGCACCCTCCACTGCATCAGCCAGCAGGAACCGGCGGTATAGACACCGCAGACGATGAGAACGGCTCTCTTCATCCTGCTGCTTCTGCAGAGTTCCGCGGCACAATGGCAACCGGCGGCGGAGTTCATCCTCGGCGACACCGCATCACACCTGGAGGTCACCGGGCTCTGCTATGGCGCCAATGGAACCGTCTTTGCCACCGGACAGCATTATGGCGACTCCATCGCATTGTATCTCTCCGCACTCACCCCGGCAGGCCAGAAACTCTTCGAGCATTTCCGCGTGAAAGGATTCGATGAGAAGGGGCTGATCATCCGGCCTTACGATGCGGACCGGTTCATCATCGTCGGACATTCCGAGGATACGACCGGTACCTTCAATGTGCGTCTGGTGATGATGGGGGCGGACGGAACGGTCCAGTGGGAGACCACCTTCGGCAATGACGGAATGGTGACCATGGAGATACCGAAGGACGTTGCCGTCGACCAGGAGGGGAACATCATCATCGGCGGCATCACTTTCTCCAGCGATGTCCGTTCGCTGCTGCTCAAATTCTCGCCGACCGGCACACTGCTCTGGTCCCGCCGCTCCGCAGCGCTCTCCCCGGGAAACACGACCCTGCACGATGTCGAGGTCGGGACCGATGGAGCCATCTACGGACTCTCCGCAAACACGTTCGTCGCCGATTCATCCAATGGCACGGTCACCCGATGGGATGCCGGCGGCACCATCCAGTGGAGCAGGAACTTCGACCTGTCGTTCACCGAAGAACGGGCGGCCAACCTTCTGCTCTCCGGCGACACCCTGTTCATTGCCGGCTCGCCGTTCATCACCGGGACACCCTCCACGGCAGTGACGCTGGCAGCGCTGAAGACCGATGGTGAGCTGCTGCGTTATCGCACATTCCCGCTCCACTCGAACCAACAGAGTGTCAGGGACTTCCGTCTGCTGCCCGGAGGAGTGCTGGCGCTGCTGGATGAAACATTCCTCCCGCCGCATCACCGTCTGCACACCATGCTCTTCACGACAACATTCACCCGGTTCTACCACGACTCGCTGCTCTCCTCATTCGTGCTCAACGGACAATTCTCCGGCATCTCGTCCGCCGGATTCTCCGTGGTGCGTCATGGTGCGGGGTTGTCGCGCGTCCACTATGCGCTCGCCGGTACTGCGGTCACTGCGTCCGCACCGGAATCGTTCGATGTCGGGAACAGGTTCATCGACCGGATCGCCGTCGCACCTCCGCATCTTGCGGCTGCCGGACGGGTGGTCGGTTCGATGTTCGATCGCGTGCACGTCTCATTGTTCACCATGCTTCCCGCAGCGGCGCCATCGGACCGCAATGGTGTTCCGGCATCCTATGAGGTGCTGTCAGCGTATCCCAATCCATTCAATCCGTCCGTGACGCTTCGGTTCCGCTCACCGGCCGATGGTGTTGCAGAGCTGACCGTGTACGATCTGTTGGGTCGGACCATCGCGCATCTGCTGTCCGGACCGGTGGCTGCGGGAACACACTCCATTGTCTGGGATGCCGCGGACCGGTCCGCCGGACCGTATCTTGCCCGGCTCCGCCTGAACGGACGCACATTCACCACAAAACTCCTCCTTGCACGATAGGAACATCATGACCAACGATCCTTCCTCCGAACGGTTCGAGATCACGCGGCCGGTGTCTGTAGACGACATCGATGTGATGGACCATGTGAATAACATCGTCTATCTTCGCTGGGTGCAGGAAGCGGCAACCGAGCATTGGCTGCATTCTGCTTCCGCGGAAGAACAGCAGCGCCTCGCCTGGGTGGTGGTGCGGCATGAGATCGATTATACCTACTCTGCCCGGCGCGGCGACAGCGTCATCATCCGCACCTGGGTCGGCACCACGGTGAAGAACTATTTCGAACGCCATACGGAGATCCTCCGCGCTTCGGACCAGCGGCTATTGGCCAAGGCCAGGACTCTCTGGTGTCCGGTGGATCTGCGTACCGGACGTCCGACCCGTCCGGGTGCGGAGGTGGTGCAGCGGTTCTCCCGTTCTGCCTGATCGTTCTTCCGCAGACTCTTTGGTCCGAGTTCGGTCATCCTTCCACTCGTCGCGCCTCCGCCGTTCTTCCCTCCGTCAATATTTTAGGACTTATCATTGTAGGAAGATTCAACAAGTGCTATATTGAGGCAACAATAGGAGAACATACCGTGAAGATCGATACTAAACGCATCAAAGCGTACGTCGAGCTGCACATCAAGAAGATCGCGACCGTTCGGCAGGTCTCCAAGAAGCTGCGCATCCCGTATGACATCCTGAGGAAAGGATTCCTGTACGAGGAAGGGATCCCCCTCGGAGATTTCATCGTGCAGACCAAGATCGATGTCATCAAAGAACATCTGCTGCTGCACGGCGATCCGTGCCACCGTATCTGCAAGGAGTTTGGATTGCGGGATGATACCGGCGCCAAAGTATTCCGGCGCACCACCGGTATGACCATGCGGGAGTTCCGGAAGAAGTACCACCGGAAGAGACCCAAGGTCCTGCGCAGTGTCCTGCCGATGAAACCGCGTCCGAAACCGGGACCGAAGCCGAAGAAGAAAGGCAAGGCCATCCGCCGCCGTTGATCCCTTCTGCTGATCCCTTTCCATTCCAACGCCGCCCCCGTCACCGGGTGCGGCGTTACTATTCCTGTCCTGCTCCCTCCATTATCCCTCTACGATAAACCGATACCAACAACGACTTCCATGCAAAAGTACGTGTTCACGTGATTGCCTGATGTGACCGGTGAAAGTATATTTTCAGAAATATTTTTCACCACAATACGGGGGTTACATGTACAACAGTACGACCGATGTAAAATTATTCGTGGACCAGCACATCAAAGAAGTGAAGACGATCCACTCCGTTGCGGAGCGGCTGCAGGTCCACTACGATACGCTTCGCAAATCATTCCTGCGGCACGAACAGATCGCTCTGGCGGACTACATCACCCGGCAGAAGGTGCAGGCGATGAAGGAACATCTGGTGATGGGGGATGATCCCTGCTTCTTCATCTGTTATGAATACGGATATCGGGAGGACAGCGGCGCGAAGATCTTCAAGAAACTCACCGGCATGACGATGCTCGAATACCGCCGGAAGCACCGCGCCGCACAGCAGAATACCGAGCCCCGTCCGACGGATATCAACTGATGGAACGCACCGACCGCCGTCACCGTTCGGTCGCGGGCGCTGCAGCGCTGTTCATCGCTCTTGCCTCCATTGCCGCGGGGCTCATTTATATCAACGGACTCGTCCCGGACCCAATGCTCCCCGGCGAACGTGTCCCGGATTCGATCCGGATCAGCGGTTGGACGAAGGACGGTCCGCGGCGGATCGGCATCCTGTTCGTCTCTCCCGTCTGCCCTCATTGTATGCAGGCCTTACAGCATATCAGTATGATGCCGGCGTCGGTACGCAGCGCTGTGAGCGTCATCGTCAGCGGTTCTGCAGAACAGACGGCGTCACTCCGGGCACGGTTCCCGCTCCGCTGTGTGGCTGATCCCGAAGGTACTGCTGCCCGCAGTTTCAGGAATTCCATGGTGCCGTCGCTGCTGCTCATCGACGAACGCCGCATCCTCCGTCACCGGCCGAACATCCGCCTGTTCCGCAGCGAGGATTCCCTGCTGATCGTTTCATTCCTAGCTTCCTCCGGTCCGTCCGCTGCGGCAACCGCCCATTGATCGAACTTTTTACTCAGGAGTTTCTATGCGTGTCTGTCTGTTGCTGGTGCTCGCCACCGCCACCCTCTATGCTCAGCCGCCGTTCGACCCCGTGGCGGAGTTCAACACCATGCGGACCCCGCTGCATCTGCGGGAGCTGCTGAAGCGGTACCGGATGCATGAACCGTCTCCGTTCGAGGCGGGGAAGGACCCGATGATGGCGGGAGCATTGAAAGGGATGATCGCTGTGCAGCTGAAGGATGGCTCTCCGCGCAGCGGCATCATCGTCCTCTTCTGTTCCTCCGCAGATTCTCAGTTGGTGATGGCGCAGTACACCATCAAGCCGCCGCAGGTGGAACAGCAGGGGACCGCGTTCTGGAACGATGTGACGCGGCGGCTCGGTGAACCGACATCCGAATCGACCCTGCCGATGCTCGGCAAGCGCCGCGTGTGGGAGCGCGGTTCGGTGACGGTCCAGCTGCTCCTGTTCGACGCTGCCGCAAAAGCGGTCACGCTCAGTTATCTCTGGAAGCGGTGACCATCGCCGCTCCTTTCTCGCCCTGACGTTTCATCCCGACCATGACCGGCGGCGCTGCCGGTCCGCCAAGCTTCTTTTCCCTGCCACCGCAGGTTCGCCCATGCACGATATCGTCCCGCGCCGGCTCGGTCCCCGCCGCGGCGGAGGTGTTGACATGGGCGAACGGACCGCTGCTGTGCGGGGACCATTCACGAAAACCTATCAACACTATCCGAGGAGGATCCCATGAAACAATCGATCAGCATCCTGATGATGGTCGTGCTTCTCCTGACAAGCGCCGCACCACTCCTGTCCGCACCGCCGCAGTCGCAGCCCCTTACCGCCGTGCAGATGGAATCCGTGGTGGGCGGGAAGGATGTCGTGGAATGTACGGCTCTGCTGCTGTCGTGCATCAGCGCCATCGGACCCGTCTGGTGGGCATCGTTGATCTGTGCCGGGCTCACCGCGTATTGTCTTTCCGTTGAGAACGGCGCCTGATCACTTCGTGCGCAGCGGGGACCGAAGGAACGCGGTCCCCGCATCTTTAATAGAGCACCGTTTCATTCTTCTCTCTGTTGAAAAGGAGGCGTTCGCATGCATCCGATCGTACAGCTGTTGTTCCATCCGACACAATTCTTCCGTGAAGCCGGGGAGCGTCCCGGTTGGATGGCACCGTTCATCATCATCTGTGCCGTTTCCATGGCATCTGCCTGGCTTTCCATTCCGTTCACAGAACGGGCAGTGATGCTGACGCTCGGCCGGACCCCGGACAGCAGCACTGCGGCACAGGCCGTTGCGGCAACACGGGAGATGCGGATGATCGGCATCGCCCTGGTCCCGGTGGAACGGATCGTGCGGTGGGGGATCGTTTCGCTGCTCCTGTTCGCGGCGGTCCGCGGTCTGTCCGGTTCAGCGGTCCCGTTCCGGACGGTCTTCGCCGTCGTCATCTGTGCTCAGATGGTCTTTGCCGTCATGTCCATCATGACACTCCTCCTGCTGCATTTGCGGGGGCTGGAACAGATCCGGAGCAGCATGGATCTGCAGACCGTTCCGGGGCTTGATCTGCTGCTTCCGGAGAGGGACCGGCACAGGGTCTGGTATACCGTGCTGAGTGCCGTGAATCCGTTCACCGTCTGGTATACCATGGTGCTTGCAACGGGACTCTGTGTGACCGCATCGATCACGAACAGACAGGCTTACGGCATTGCGATCGGTCTCTGGGTGACCGGAGTTGCGTTCGAGGCTTCCATGGTGATCATCACCCAGCGTCTCCTGGCCGGGACGATAGGATGAACCGGCTCATCCGCCGCATCTTCCACATCTCCCTCGGCACGTTCTTCCTTTTGAGCGGTCTGTTCAAGGGCGCGGACGTCGGTTCGTTCGCAGCCGTCATTTCCGAGTTCGATCTGACGCCGCACGGCTGGTCGTTGGCGGTGGCGGTGTCCATCACCGGAATCGAGATCGTGTGCGGTATGATGATGATGCTGGGGATCTCGCCGCGACGGAACGCTGTTGTGCTGTTCTGTCTTGTGGGGGTCTTCACAATAGCAATCGTCAGTGCACTCCTGCGCGGCATCGATATCGCTTGCGGGTGCTTCGGTGCTGCTTCATCGGGAGGGATCATCGATCGATGGACCATGCTGCGCAACATCCTTCTGCTCGTCCTTCTCGCCATCACGGCCCGTGGTCCCCGGGATCCGCAGCAACAACAATGCGGCCCTTTTGGTCCGTGATACGGAATATTCCTGTTGCTTTTCACTCCTTCAATGAAGAACTTCGTTCCGAACAATTCTCTTCCCCGAACGACCCGATACTGCATGCCGATCCAATTCTCGTACAACGCTGGTATGATCGTCACCTCTCTGACGGGACGGGTGACCGATGACGAACTGCTCGACTATTATAAATGTACCGATTTCAATCAAGTGGCGAAGCCGTGGCGTGAATTGATCGATGCACGCGGTGTGACCGATATGGCGGTCACGGTGCAGGGGCAATGGAAGCTCGCCGCCTACGTACTCACCCGGTCCGCAGAACTGTCCGGCGGGAAGGTGGGAATGGTGGCCGGCAATGATATGATGTACGGGATGTTCCGTATGTGGGAAGGGCAGAGGAGTGACATGGACTACGAAGTGAGGGTCTTCCGTGATCTGGGATATGCGATGGCGTGGTTAACGGACCAGCGGTAACTACGTTGGCTGTTGAGGTGTGTCCCTGAATGCCGGTCCGGTGACCGGCGTTCGTATTTCAGAACCCTTCGGCAGGTGTCTTCTTCTGCGTGAAGATGATCACCGATGCCGCAAGGATGCCGGCGGAGATCATCACCGGCAGGTATCCCTGCAGGATGGAGAGTTCGTACATTGGAGCATCCGGCATCGGCGGGCGTTCCCTCTCAGGCAGCGCCGTGCCGGGCGGGAGCGGTGTGACCGAGTCGACCTTGAAGATGAACGTATAATCCATCACCACCTTCCCGATCCTCAGCGGCAGCACCAGTGTGATCTCGCTCCCGGCGCTCCGTTCGATCATCCCCTTCAGGCGCTGCGTTCCGCTGTCATTGGTCGGGAACAGGTCCCGTTCCTTCCACGCGCCGTTCTCATAATTCACATGCTGCCACGGGATCACCGTCTCGCGCAGGAATCCCTGCGGCGGCACCACCAGCGGCTGCGGCGTGGCGTGCCCCATCGAATAGAAGGTGTTCACGTTCCGCACGGAGTAGGTCCTCCGGTTCACCCCCAGCGATACCCGCTCCCAGACGATGGAGAGCTGCTGGTCGGTGAGGTTATGCAGATCGAAGATCACCGCCGCGGCATCGATGGTGAAGGTGGCAGAGATGCTGCCGTCGCTGTACACCAGCTCCTTCTTCTGTTCCGGTTGCAGCATGGAATACGAATAGATGTAATCAGTCCCGGGCCTGCCGGAGGAGACGGAGAGCCCGGAGCATCCGGCGGCCAGGACCAGGGCCGAACAAGCGGTCAGCAACATCGAAGCGGTGGATCTCATGGTTCCCCCTGGTAGCGCGGTGACAACGGAAGACCGGCACGGCTTCCTTGGTGATTCCTGTGAAATTTCTTAATTTGACGGACGGAACGCAAGCATTCTTTTTGTGTGACGGCGGTCGGGCCGGTGAAATCTTTCGGCGGAAACCGGTGTTCTACATGGCGGAGGTGCACAATGAGAACGATACTCATGATCGGGGCAATGCTGATGCTGACGGAGATCCTGTCCGCACAGAGCGCTCCCGCAACGAAAGGACGAACCATGCAAACATCCACTGAGACCGCTACGCTCGGCGCCGGCTGCTTCTGGTGCGTGGAAGCGATCTACGAACGGCTGGAAGGGGTGGAGGCGGTCGCCTCCGGATACTCCGGCGGTTCCGTGAAGAATCCCACCTATGAGCAGGTCTGCACCGGCAGGACGGGTCACGCCGAAGTGATCCAGGTGACCTTCGACCCGAAGAAGATCGCGTACAAGGAACTGCTCGAGGTCTTCTTCAAGACCCACGATCCGACCACGCTCAACCGGCAGGGAGCCGATGTCGGCACCCAGTACCGCTCGGTCATCTACTACCATTCCCCGGAACAGAAGGCGGCCGCGGAACAGGTGAAGAAGGAGATGGAAGCGGCGAAGGTCTGGGACGATCCCATCGTCACCGAGATCTCCCCGTTCACCGTCTTTTACAAGGCGGAGCAGTACCATCAGAACTACTATGACCAGAATTCGTCCCAGCCGTATTGCATGATGGTAATCAATCCAAAATTGAGTAAATTCAGGAAGGAGTTCAGCAGCAAGCTGAAGAAACAATAACCTTTCCGGAACGCGTATGGACCATCAGCGAACGAAGAGTGACGCAGCACCGGTGCGCCGGCTGCCCGCTCTTCGTTTTTTTGTTCAGGGCCTCGCCCTGCTCATCGCCGCTGCGGCCCTCCAGGGCTGCTTCATCATCCGTCCCTTCGCCGGAGCGGACGTCAACATCGCGCAGTTGCAGAAAGCGCGCGAGGCCAAGGTGCTCCAGGTTCGCCTCAACGGCGCGCGGAGCCTGTCCGACCGGATGACCAACGGCGATCCGATCGAGAATGCGGACATGACCTTCTCCTTCTCCGAAGCGCTGCTGAACAAGGCCGCCTCGCAGCTCGACTCCACCGACGGCTGGCTCGACTCCCTTACCTCGTACTCCATCCGCAGCATCCGGGTGAAACTCTACAACGGTTCCGCCATCGCCACCATCAATATGTCGGCGCTCAGCCGTGAGTACAATGTACGGGTGAATGTGCTGATGGACTGCCTGCTCGCCTTCAGTGTGGACAGCGGCGCTTTCAACGCCACTCTCGAGCCGTTCAATGTGGTGCCGAACGTGAAAGCGAAAGGGATCACCGCTGCGCTCGAAGGGATCATCCAGGATGTGGTGACGGCGAAACTCTCCACCATCAGCGACAACCTGCCGCCGATCCGGTTCCCGGTCGACTTCACCAATCAGTTCCCGGTGCAGGCATCCAGTGTCCGGGTCCGTTCTGGTCTGAACATGAACATCAGCACGCCGGCGCAGACGCTGCAGTACTCCCTGGAACTGAAGGAAGTGCTCATCTTCAAGGAGCGGCTCTTCGTTGCGATGAACGTGAAGCATGCGGGGGTGACACCATGAGAACATACCTTGCAACGGCGCTTGCGCTCATCATCCTGACCGGCTGCGGCTCGTCGATCAACACCCCGTCCGTGAAGGATTCCCAGGCCCTCATCAACGCCGTGAAACCGCAGCTGGACCGGCTCGATTCGATCGTCAACGCACAGACGCGGAAGCTCCCCCGCGGCCATGATCTGATCACCAGCACCCGCACTTCCGGCGTGAACAGACTGCTGACAGCGGTGGCGGAACGGACGGCGAAGGATATCCATGTGGACTTCCTTGCGACCCGTCCGCTCTGGAAGGAGGAGAAGTCGGTGCTCGGCATCGGCTATACGAACGCCGTGAATGTGGACACCGGCACACTGGATATCGACCTGAAGAAGTTCCTTTTCACTGAGATCGTGAACAACACCATCTACGCACAGATCGAGATCGAGGGGACCGGCGCACTCAAGGCTTCGGGAAGCTATGCCGGCGTCTCCGCGCGCATCGCACCGCAGGTCCACTTCTATCTGGATGAGCAGGTGTTCTTCACCGTGGCCGCCGCCGATTCCGATTTCATCCGGCTCAATCCTGTGCCGAAGACGGTGAAGCTCAAGACGAAGATCACCATCGACCTGCTCGGATGGCAGGTGCCGTACTACAAGGAGATCCCGCTGCTCACCACCGACCTCATCAAGCCGGTGCTGATCCCCTCCGCCGTCACGTCCGAGATCGTCTTCCCGGTGCCGGCGGCTCAGTATGGTGCGGACCGGATGGCGTTCGTGAAGCGCTATCTCCGGTTCAGCCGCTCCACCGTGAACACCACCGCGAATGCGGTGGAATACCGCAGCAACATCGACTTCATCAAACCCTGAGCATCCCATGGTCCCCATCTCCATCGCCTATCACGGCCAGCTCCGCTGTAGCGCCACCCACGACAACAGCGGCATGCGCTTCATCACCGATGCACCGACCGACAATCTCGGCAAAGGGGAGAGCTTCTCCCCGACCGACCTGGTGGCGACGGCGCTCGGCAGCTGCATGATCACCACCATGGGGATCTTCGCGGTGAAGGAGAAGATGGCGCTCTCGCTGGACGGCACCCACATCCGCATCGAGAAGCATATGAGCACCGATGCACCGCGGCGCATCGCGAAGATCGTGGCGCACCTCTCGTTCCCGGCCGGCGTTCCGCAGCAGTACCGTGCGCGGTTGCGCGAGATCGGCGATTCCTGTCCGGTCGCCAAGAGCCTCCATCCGGACCTGAAACTCGATGTGCAGTACGATTATCCGGACTGACGCACTTCCCCGCAGAAGAATTCTGCTGTCCTTTTCTTCCAAAAACTGTATATTTCCTCACTGTTCCGTCTTTCACCGACCGGAGGACCACCCATGAGAACTGCTCTCGTTCGTTCGCTTGCTGTCTTGATGCTCATTGCCTCCGCCGGATGCGGTCTGGGCGCTCCCGATTCCTTCATGCAGATGAACCGGCAGTACTGGGAATCGATGGACCTGAAGCCGTCCGTCAAGTACGATGATGCCTGGCAGCGGGTCATCTATATCATCACCAAGAAGTTCGAACTGGAGATGATCTCCAAGGAGGACGGCTACGTGCGCTCCGCGTACGGACAGTCCTACTTCACCGAGGACCTGCAGAATGAGCGGTATCAGATCCGCATCGTGGCGAAGTTCACACCGGACCGGAAGAAACTCGAGTTCAAGATCGAATCACGCGTCTGGGACGGGAAGATCTGGCATAACGGTTCCGATGTGCGCGTCGCGGCGAACATGCGGAAGGATTTCCTGAACTCCATCGGCGATGTGCCGCCGAAGAAAGCGGGACCGGCCGTGCCGTCCGATTCGCTCCAGGCACCATGACATCGCACCACGTCACTCAATAATATAAAGGGAACACATGAAGACCATCCTCCGTTTGGCGCTGCTGGTCCTGCTGGTGCAGGCCGCCGCCGCACAGGAAACCATCGACACTTCCATGGTCGCGAAGATCCGCGACGAGGGCATGAACCGCTCGCAGGCCCGCGAGATCCTCTCGTGGCTCACCGATGTCTACGGCCCGCGCCTCACCGGTTCACCGGAATACACCGCGTCGGCACAATGGGCAAAGGAGAAGTTCATCGCCATGGGGATCGGCGATGTGCATCTGGAATCGTGGGGGCCGTTCGGACGGGGATGGAGGCTGAAGAAGTACTCCGCCAATCTCATCGGCCGGCAGGTGCAGCCGCTGGTCTCGTATCCGAAGGCATGGTCGCCCGGGCTCTCCGGCAAGGAAGTGACGGCGGAGGTGGTCTATCTGGATGCCGATTCCATGGAACAGCTGTCGGCATACAAGGGAAAACTGAAAGGGAAATTCGTTCTGATCGGAAAACCGAATCCGCTGAAGGCATACTTCACCCCTCCGGCATCGCGCTACAGCGATTCTTCGCTGCTGGTGATGGCCAATGCCGATGTGGCCGGCGGCGGCGGACGCCGTCCGGGCAGCGGCGGCGGGAATGACAACTTCCGCAAAGCGCAGCTGTTCGCGTACGAACGGTGGCAGCTGCTGATGAAGGAGAATGTCGCCGGCGTGCTCACTTCCGCCGCTGCGCAGCGCAACGAAGGCGGAAGCGTGTTCGTCATGGGCGCGACCGCTCCGAACCATCCCGATACGCCGATGACAAGCGTGAACCGCATCTCCTCCTATAACGCCAAGGCGCCGAAGAACCTTCCGCCGCAGATCGAAGTGGGGAATGAGGCGTACAACCGCATGGTGCGGATGATCGGGAAGGGCGAGACCGTCCGGATCGCCATGACGTTGGACGTGGAGTGGACGTCACAGAAGGATGATTCCTGCTACAACGTGATCGCGGAGATCCCCGGCACCGACCTGAAGGACGAGGTGGTGATGATCGGTGCGCATCTGGATTCGTGGCACGGCGGTACCGGTGCGACGGACAACGGCACCGGCGTCTCGGCGGTGATGGAGGCGATGCGCATCCTGAAGGCGAGCGGTGCGAAACCGCGCCGCACCATCCGCGCCGCGCTCTGGGGCGGGGAGGAGCAGGGTCTGCTCGGTTCGCGCGCCTACGTGGCGAAACATTTCGGCGCGAAGGATTCTCTGACACCGGCAGCACAGAAGTTCTCCGCGTACTTCAACAACGACAACGGCACCGGAAAGGTCCGCGGCATCTACATGCAGGGGAACGAAGCGCTCCGCCCGGTCTTCCGTGCATGGCTGAAACCGTTCAACGACCTCGGCGCATCCACCATCACGCCGATGAACACCGGCGGAACGGACCATCAGGCCTTCGATGCGCTCGGGCTCCCGGGCTTCCAGTTCATCCAAGACCCGATCGAGTACGGCACCCGCACCTGGCACTCCACGATGGATGTGTGGGACCGCTCCCAGGAAGAGGATATGAAACAGGCGGCCACCCTCATGGCGGCGTTCGCCTACAATGCGTCGATGCGGGACGAGCGGTTCCCCCGCAAGGAACCTTCCCCCCGCACGCGCAGCGTAGGGTATGACGAAGAGTGGGATTGCGGACATGATCACGGGCGCTGAGCCGCGCACCGGCAACCGATTCACCCACGCATCGAAGCCCGCGCTCCCACCGGCGGGCTTCTGTATTTTTCCGGGGACGGACATCATATGATCACACTGAGGAATGCTGCAACAGCGGAGGATATCGCAACGATCCGGGAGCTGTTCACGGAATACCAGTCCTGGCTCCAGTTCTCCCTCTGCTTCCAGGGATTCGACAAGGAACTGGCGGAACTGCCGGGGAAGTATGCGCCGCCGGCCGGAAGGCTGCTGCTGGCCGAGGCGGATGGCGTTATCTGCGGATGCATCGCGCTCCGGCCGTTCGACGGGGAAGGGGTGTGCGAGATGAAGCGGTTGTTCGTGCGGGAAGCGTTCCGCGGACGCGGCATCGGCAGGATGATGACCGAACAGATCGTTGCCGAGGCGCGCGCCATCGGATACCATACGATGCGGCTCGACACCCTGCAGCGGATGGAGGAAGCGCGCGCGCTCTACCGGCAGCTCGGATTCACCGAGACACCGGCATACTACGACAATCCGCTCGACGGCGTCGTGTACCTGGAACTGCAGCTCTGATCCGGGACAGTGGGGTAATCATGAATACGATGTTCACCAAACAGAGGCTCGTCCGCTCACTCATTGTCATCCAGTTGGTCGGATATGCTGCACTGCTCTTCCTGATCGCCGGCGACGAACTGTTCGATCTCCCGCATACGGTCTTCGGCACACTCGCCACTCCCGTCAACTGGCCGGAGATAGTGATCGAATCCTCCTATATCATCGTGCTGGCGGCGGTCTCGCTGACGCTGACGAAGATCCTCATGGGCCGCATCCGGTTCTTCGAAGGATATGTGCCCATCTGCGCATACTGCAAGAAGATCCGCAATGGCGATGAATGGTGTTCCCTGGAAGCATATGTGACCGCCCACTCCGAAGCACTCTTCTCCCACGGAATCTGTCCGGAATGCCGGGAGAGCCACTTCGGTCATCAGCATCATCCGGATGGGGTGCGATGATCCTCCTGTTCGCGTCGCTGCTGCTGCTCGTCTGCGCACTCCTGCTCTTTCTGGACCTGCGCCGCCCCATCCTCTGGAAGATCTCCCTTGCCGCAACAGAGTTTGGACAGTATTTCGTCCTGCTGCCGATCCTGGTGATGGTTCTCGCCGGTGCGGAAACACCGCTCGCCCTGATCACATCCATCATTGCCGCTGCCGCATCCGCTGTGTTGCTGTACCCTTCGTTCGCCGCCGTCGTACTCTCCCGGTCCTTATCACGACGGCTCGCGGATGCTTTCGGCAGGACATCCCATCACGCTGCGTCGTTCTCACTCCGTCGTCTCTGGTTTGGACCGTTCCCGCCGGCCTCGGAACCGGAATCGATCGTGTATGCAGAACACGGCGGCAAATCGCTGCATCTGCTCTTCCATCGCGCACACTCTTCTGCACCCGCTCCCTGCGTGGTCATCATCCACACCGGCGGGTGGGACAGCGGTTCCCCTGCTGAATTCCCGATGATGAGCCGCCACCTTGCGTCTATCGGATATGCCGTTGCCTGCATCGAGTACCGGTTCGCTCCCCGTCATCCCTGGCCCGCGCAGCGGGAGGATGCGGCGGCGGCGATCGCTTTCCTGAAAGCGCATGCAGCGCAGTTCGGCATCGATGCATCACGCTTCGTCCTCTTCGGTCGTTCCGCGGGCGGACAGATCGCGGAAGCAACAGCCTGCACAGCCTCCGATCCCGCCATCCGCGGATGCATCGCCTTCTACGCACCGGCGGACCTCGTCTTTGCCTACGAACATCTCTCGCCGGAACCGGACATCCTCGATTCACGGACATTGCTCCACAACTATTTAGGCGGTCCGCTCGATCGGCTGCCGGAGCAATACCGTGATGCCTCCGCGTATCACCACATCACACCCCAGTCGCCGCCGATGCTGCTCATCCACGGTGCCAAGGACCCGCTCACCTGGTACCGGCAGAGCGAACGTCTCGCCGCGCGGCTGACCAAACAAGGTGTGCGGAACCTCTACATCGAGCTGCCGTGGGGAACGCATGCGTTCGATTACAACTTCAATGGACCGGGAGGACGGCTGAGCCGGTATGCGGTGGAATACTTCCTGGCGTCGGTCCTCTGACGGCGATTGTGGTATCTTTAAAACGACGAACGCCCGGCACTGCTACCGGGCGTTCGTATTTTCTTTCGATGTGCGATTATTTCTTCTTCGGCTGCTGCGGCATGTTCGCCTGCATCCGCTCCAGGAAGCCGGGTTTGCGCTTGTGCTCCGGTATCTTCTGCAGCGGCTCATCCTTGTGCCGCATGTTGAAGTAGTACTGCTGGCCGATGGAGAGCAGGTTGAAGACAAAGTAATAGAGGTTCAGTCCGGACGGAAAGTGATTGAACATCACCGTCATCATGATCGGCATCATCCAGACCAGCGCCTGCTGGGTCGGATCGGTCACGGTCTGCTTCTGCTGCACATACATCGTGATGCCCATCGCCAGCGTGAGACCGCTGATGAAATTGCCGAGCAGCGGGATGCTGAACGGCAGCGGGATCAGCACGTCCGGCACGGAGAGGTCGGTGATCCAGAAGATGAACGGCTCCTGCCGCAGTTCGATGGAGGCGGTGAAGAGCGAATAGAGGGCGTACAGGATCGGCAGCTGCAGCAGCAGCGGCAGGCATCCGCCGGCAGGATTCACCCCGTAATCCTTGTACAATTTCATCGTCTGGAGGTTCAGCTGGTTCGCATCGTTCTTGTACTTCTCGCGGATCTCCTGCATCATCGGCTGCAGTTTCTGCATCCGGCGCATGGAGTTCATGCTGGATTTGGTCAGCGGGTGCAGCGCCAGCTTGATGAGAATGGAGAAGATGATGATCACCAGGCCGTAATTGGTGATGAACGAATGGAGCAGACGGAAGAGCGGGATGAAGATATACTCGGTGATCGGACGGATCCATGACCAGCCGAGCGACATGATCTGGTCCAGCCCGCGGCCGTACGATTTGATGGTGGTGAACTCCAGCGGACCGATGAACATGGTCACCCATGCGGTCTCCTGGATGGTGTTCTTGAACGGATACTTCAGTGCGATGGAATACTTCTCCACCACGCCGGCATCAGCAACGGAGTTGTGCACCCCTTCCAGGTACGCACCGGCTGCCTGTTTCTCTTTCGCCATCATCGCCACCGCGAAATACTTGTTGCGCACCGCCACCCAGTCGGTCTGTCCGGTCGGATCCTCTTTCGGCATGTCACCCGCTGCGGCCGCATTCACTTCTTTCAGCTCGCCGCCGCCGTACGTGTACGCAGCAGCAAGGTTGGACTCGTCCACACTGTTGTATTCCGTGTACGTCACGCCGTGTTCCCAGAGGATCTGGTACTCGTAGTTCGCCACGACGTTCTGCATATTATTGAACGTGATGCCGGCATCGAAATCGTACTTGCCGTTCTTGAAGACCAGCGTTTTGATGATCTCCCCTTCGGTCCCTCTCAGCCGAAAGTGGACGGTGTAGGTCTGGTCGCCGGAGAGGACGACCGGTGCGCCCGGGGTGTTGACCGTTTCGAAGTAATGATTCTTCGTATTGATGGTACGGCCGTCCGTGGTCGTGAAGAGCACGTTGAAATCACCCGACGCATCGTTGACCAGCTGCACAGGATGACGGTCCCAGGTGGTGTGCTTCTTCAGCGTCCACCGCTTCACTGTTCCCCCTTTGGTGGAGAGTTCGGCGATGTACTGATCCGTTTCGATGGTGATGGTCCGCTCGGTGCCGGCATCCGTGCCGCTGAAGAACTTGCCGTACCGGTCCGATGCCGGCGCGGGGACGGAGGATTGCTGCTGCGGTGCGATGGTACCGGCGGAGCCCTGCGGTGCGGAAGAGGAGGCAACGGCGGATGTCTCCGCGGCTGCCGGCGTCGATGTCTGCTGCGGCTGGCGCTGCGGCGAGGTGTAGTACATCCATGCCATCAGCACGGCGGCGATCAGTACGAATCCTAAGGTCTCTTGTCTGCCCATAATGGTGTCAGTGTTGTTTCGTCAGTGAGAAATGGTCCGGAACGGGATCGTAGCCCCCTTCGTGGTACGGATGGCACTTGCAGATCCGCACACAGCCGAGCAGGGTCCCCTTGAACGCTCCGTGTTTTTGAATGGACTCTATGGTGTAAGTGGAACAGGTCGGGAAAAAGCGGCAGGAATTCGCCGGAAGGAACGGCGAGATCACCATCTGGTACACGCGGATCAGGAAGATGAACAGATGTCTCATAGCGCTTTCAGTATCCGCTGCCGGAGGTCGGTCCAGACCGGTTCCAGGTCGTGCAGCGTCAGTCGAAGGATGTCGTGCGACCGGTCCCGCCGGAACATCAGTACGATGCGTGCGCCGAGATCCTTCCCCTCCGCTGCGGTGATGACGCCGGAAAAGTCCCTGCGGACCACCTCGCGCATCAGCCGTTTGATCCGGTTGCGGTGCGCGGCGAGAGGCACCTGCTTCTTGGGTACAGAGAATCCGATCAGAACCTTCCTGTCATCCGCGTTCGTCAGCAGGAACGCGGTCAGCAGGGTGCCGTGCAGTGCTGTTCCGCTTGAAATGACTTTGGTGAACGATTGGTATCCGCGAAGGATGATGGATTTGGGAAGTGTCTGTCGCACTCACGCCGCCGCTTCCTGATGGACCGAGAGGAGAGAAGCACGAACGGAAGCAACGCCGCGTTTAGGAACGCGGTTCGTCGCTTACGGTCAGTTTGTGACGTCCTTTGGCACGGCGGCTGGAAAGGACCTTGCGT
Organism: Bacteroidota bacterium; assembly: GCA_013361065.1. Lineage (GTDB taxonomy): Bacteria > Bacteroidota > Ignavibacteria > UBA10030 > UBA8401 > UBA8401. The sequence goes on along the minus strand of JABWAK010000001.1, from coordinate 55,490 downwards.
CCGTTCTTCGTGGCCATGCGCTCACGGAATCCGTGGGTGTTCCTGCGTTTACGTTTGTGCGGTTGGAATGTGCGTTTCATTGTTTCTCCAGGTGAATAAAAGCAAGACAAAATACGAAAACATGGACGGACAAACAAGATAATTTTCACCGCTGCTCCCCTATCCGTATATTTTTGGCCTGTTTACGGGGATGTTCGAAAATTCTTTTTTTGGTACGAACATTTCTCTTGACTTCCCTCCATGAAGTACGATATAATAAGAGTCCAGCCGGGCGATCCTGTTGTGTGGATGAAATGTGGATAACTTTTTCGGTTGGAACCGGTGATGGAAGCGTGGTAAAATGCGCCGGGAAGATATTCACAGTTGATGTTGATAAGTTGGTGGAGGGGTGGTCCTGTTGTTGATTTGCTTGGGGTTACCGGTGTTATGATAATGTGTATAATTCTTGGTTCCCTGTAAGTTTTTTGAAATCGATTTTTTTCTGTGTGAATAAGATTGTGTATAACACCTGATTTGGTGTTGATAACGTTCGAGGAGTTATGATTTCCATTGTTACTGCTTCCGATGCTTCCGCGACGGTGAAGTCTGACCTGCTGCAGAGCGAAGAGCTTGAGGCTGTCTGGAAGAGGATCCTGTCCCACATCCAGCCTGAGATCAATTCGCAGAGTTTTAAGACCTGGTTCGAACCGATCAAGCCGGTAAAGATCGAGAACAATGTTGTTTCCGTCACCGTGCCGAGCCAGTTCTTTTATGAATGGCTGGAGGAGCATTACTATTCCCTTATCTCCGGCGCGCTGACCAAGGTGCTCGGCGAGAAAGCGTCGCTCACCTATACGGTGGTCCCGTCGGACGAACCGGCGCCCGCCATCGTTGTCTCGCCGAACGAACCGGCGGGCCGGGCACCGGAAGTGACGCCGGCGAAGGCCGAACAGTCGCTCTATTCCCAGCCGCTGGCGTACGAGAAGACCTTCCTGAATAAACGGAATACGTTCAATAATTTCATCAAAGGGGAGAGCAACCAGCTGGCCCGCGCTGCAGCCATGGCGGTCGCCAACAACCCCGGCGGGACCTCGTTCAATCCGCTGGTGCTGTACGGCGGGACCGGCCTCGGCAAGACCCATCTGATGCAGGCGATCGGTAATTATGCCCTGGAGACCGGCAAAGCGAAGCGGGTGATGTACGTGTCGAGCGAGAAGTTCACCAACGAGTTCATCGATGCCATCCGGAACGACGCTACCACCGACTTCTCCAACTTCTACCGGAGCATGGATATCCTGATCGTGGACGATATCCAGTTCTTCACCGGCAAGGAGAAGACGCAGGACAGCTTCTTCCACACCTTCAATTCACTCCATCAGCTCGGGAAACAGATCATCCTCTCCTCCGACCGGCCGCCGAAGGAACTGCAGGGACTGGACGAGCGGCTCATCTCCCGGTTCCAATGGGGGCTGACCGCCGATATCCAGCCGCCCGATCTGGAAACGCGCTCCGCCATCCTGCGCAACAAGTGCCAGCGGGACGATGTGACCATCCCGGAGCCGGTGCTCGATTTCATCGCAGCGAACGTCAAATCCAACGTGCGGGAGCTGGAGGGCTGCTATACCAAACTGCTCTTCAACGCTTCGCTGCTGGGGAAGGATATCGATATCGAGATGGCGCGGGAAGTGCTCAGCTCCGTCGTCACCGAGGTCCGCTCCCCGCTCACCGTGGAGGAGATCCAGAGGATCGTGTCGGACTATTACGACATCCCGAACGACCTGCTGCGTGCCAAGACGCGCAAGCAGGAGGTGGTGATCGCACGGCAGGTGTCGATGTACCTGGCGAAGGAACTGACGAACTGTTCGCTCAAGACCATCGGTCTCAATTTCGGGGGACGGGACCACAGCACGGTCATCCACGCGTATCAGACGGTGGAGGAGCAGATCAAGATCGATCCGAAGTTCCGCACGACCATCGATCAGATCAAGAAGAAGATCGATCTCTATTCCCGCTGAGCATCATACGGGAAGCGGCGGCAGTCAAAGGGGTCCGGGGTTCCGGATCCCTTTTGCGTTTAAATGTTATCCACAAATTCCTGTGGACCGTCTGTGGAACAGTGTGAATGGAATGTTGGTACATCCGGTGCGGCGAAGGAAAGGTGTACGGTGTGTGGATGAGTGTGGACAATCTTCCGATGTACCAACATGTCATCGACAGCTCTTTTTATGGAATTGCCAGCGAAGGACCGGCTATTGCCATGTTATCCACTTATCCACGCTATTAGTGTTGTTATTCTTTAGTGAATGGAATATCTCATTCAAGAAGCCCCTAACTCACTGAAAGAGTAAATACTTACAGGCATTCTTCCATTGGCAATCCGGCACATTTTTCGTATATTTCCCCACTGAACAGTTATCTTTCCCGCTCAATATTCTAAGGAGACCGATGATGAAATTTTCCGTACGGAGCGCAGAATTGCAAAAAGCGCTGGCAAAGACCGTCAGTGTCGTACCGACCCGTTCCACGCTCCCCATCCTGGAGAACCTCCATTTCGACGTCCATGCCAATACGCTGAAGATCACCGCGACCGATCTGGAGATCTCCGTGTCCGTCTCGCTGGAGGTCCAGGGGGCTCAGAACGGCACCATCGCGATCCCGGCGAAGAGGATCTCGGATACGGTCCGTGCGCTCTCCGATACGAACATCACCTTCACCATCGACACCGAGTCCAACAAGATCAAGATGAAGACGGACAACGGTGAATATACGCTCACCGGCGAATCGAGCGAGGAATTCCCGGCCATCCCCGAATTCAAAGGGGAAGCGGAAGTGACCTTCGATGTGCAGGTGCTGCAGCGGCTCATCGGCACCACCATGTTCGCCGTCAGCGCGGACGAGCTCCGTCCTGCTATGATGGGCGTGCTGTTCCAGTTCTCCAAGAGCGAGGTGCGTGCGGTCGCCACGGACGGCCATCGCCTGGTCCGGGTGAACAACAAGAACCTCGGCAATACGAAACTGACGAAGGATATCATCATCCCGGCGAAAGCGCTCTCCCAGCTGGACAAGGTCGCAGCCGGTTCCGAAACGAAGGTCTCCATCAGCGGAACGCATGTGATGTTCAAGTTCGACGGCACATCGCTCATCTCCCGCTTGATCGAGGAGAAATACCCGAATTACGAGACGGTCATCCCGCTGGACAACGAACGGGCGCTGATCGTCAGCAAGAACGAGATGCTGCAGTCGGTCCGCCGCGTGTCGCTCTATTCGAACTCCACCACACACCAGATCCGTCTCTCCGTTGCCAAGGACGAGCTCCGCGTGACCGCGGAGGACCAGGATTTCGGCAGCGAAGCGAAGGAGAAGATCTCCTGCGATTACAACGATGATGAGATGGAGATCGGCTTCAATTCCGCGTACGTGATGGATGTGCTGTCGCACATCGATTCCGAAGAGGTGGAGTTCAAGCTCAGTTCGCCCAACCGCGCAGCCATCGTCTCCCCGGTCACCAAAAAGGAAGGGGAGGATGTCCTGATGCTGATCATGCCGGTGCGGCTGAACAACTGACCATCGCCTGATGAGGATCACCAACGCCCACCTGCGCAGTTTCCGCAACCACCGCGAAACGGCGTTCGATTTCGGCGCACGGGTCAATGTGCTGCTGGGAGAGAACGGCCAGGGGAAGACGAACGCTCTCGAAGCGCTCTCCTTCCTCTGTCTCACCAAGAGTTTCTATGCCAGTTCGGACGCCATGGTGATGCAGCAGCAGCAGACCTTCTTCGAGGTGCGGAGCACGATGGTGTCGGACGAGGGGAAGGAGTTCCAGGTGCGGGTGGCGTACGACGACACGAAGAAGGAGAAGAAATTCACCATCAACGGCGCCGAAGCGGAACGGTTCTCCTCTGTCATCGGCATGTTCCCGGTGGTGGTCCTCTCGCCGGAGAACAACGCGATCACCTTCGGGTCCCCGGCGGACCGGCGGAAGTTCGCGGACCTGGTGATCTCGCAGAGCAGTGCCGCGTACATCGAGGATTCACTGGAATACCGCCGCATCGTGCGGCAGCGGAATGCGGTGCTGGCGGACGCGAACGGCCGGGACTGCAGTGCGGAGATCGCACCCTGGAACGAGATGCTGGTGAACACCGGCGCGCGCATCATCCACCGGCGCAGCACGTTCCTGAACGAGTTCGCCCCGTTCATCGCCCGCACCTATCTGGAGATCGTGGATGAACGGGAGACGCCGCGGATCGAGTACGCTCCTTCCGTGGACCTCTCCGAAGCACCGACGGTCGGCGGCATCGCTGAGGCGATGATGGCCAAACTGCACCGGAAGAGGAACGACGAACTCCGGTTCCGCACCACCCTCGTCGGCCCGCACCGGGACGAGATGCTCTTCACGCTGAACGGGATGTCGCTCAAGCATTATGCGTCGCAGGGACAACACAAGACCTTCCTGGTGGCGCTGAAGGTGGCGGAGTTCTTCTATCTGAAGGAACGCTGCAGCGAAACGCCGGTCTTCCTGCTGGACGATGTGTTCAGCGAGCTGGACGAGCACCGCAGCCGCAAACTGCTCACCGTGGCGGAATCGCTCGGTCAGATCTTCATCACCACCACCAGCGAGAAGGTGTTCGGCGGCGCGGAGTGGAACAACGAACGGCGGAGGTTCTTCATCCGCAACGGCGCGCTCGCCGGCACACTGCAGGCGGCCTGAGCCGCACGGCAACGCACGCAACGGACGGTCCATGATCCGCAAAGAGAACATGCAATCCATCGGCGACGCGCTGAAGCAGCTCGTGCAGAGCCTCGGCATCGAGAAGCAGGTGGAACAGTACAAGATCTTCGACGTGTGGAACGAAGTGGTCGGTCCGCAGGTGGCGAAGGTGGCGCAGCCGGAACGGATCCAGAACGGCGTGCTCATCGTAGCCGTGAACAACGCGCCGTGGCGCTCGGAACTGACCTTCCGTAAACGGGAGCTGCTGGAGAAGATCCACGAGCGGACGAACTCCGCCAGCATCACCGACATCAAATTCCGATAACACCCGTGCCGGCACCGCCGGGACGGAACGAACATCATCAATAAAGGAAGCACTGTGGCAGAGAACAAACCGAAGAAAAAGGACGGCGAATACACCGCAGAGGATATCACCGTACTCAAAGGGCTCGAAGCGGTCCGTCGCCGCCCCGCCATGTACATCGGCGATGTGAGCACGCGCGGTCTCCACCATCTGGTCTACGAGATCGTCGACAACTCCATCGACGAAGCACTGGCAGGATTCTGCAAGAACATCGAAGTGAAGATCAACAAGGACGGCAGCATCTCGGTGATCGACGACGGACGCGGTATCCCGACGGATATGCACAAGGAGGAGAAACGCTCCGCACTGGAAGTGGTGCTCACCGTGCTGCACGCCGGCGGCAAGTTCGACAAGAACACCTACAAGGTCTCCGGCGGTCTGCACGGCGTCGGTATCTCCGTGGTGAACGCGCTGAGCGAGACGCTCGAAGTGACCGTGAAGACGGCCGGCAAGGTGTGGTACCAGAAGTACAAGAAAGGCGACCCGGTCGCGCCGGTGAAAGTGATCGGCACGATGGGCAAGAACGACAAGACCGGTACAACCGTTACCTTCATGCCGGACGGCACCATCTTCAAGAACCGGGTCTACAAGTTCGACACGCTCGCCGAACGGCTGCGCGAGCTGGCGTTCCTCAATCCCGAAGTGACGCTGGAGATCACCGACCTGCGCAACAAGCAGGAGCAGACGGAGAAGTTCCATTTCAAGGGCGGACTGATGGAGTTCGTGAAGTACACCGACTCCACCCGTCCCTCCATCATGCGCAAGGTGTTCTACGCCAAGGGCGAAGGGAAGGATGAGAACGACCGCACCGTGGAAGTGGAAGCGGCGTTCCAGTACAACGACCAGTACTCCGAGAACGTCTTCTCGTACGTGAACAACATCAACACGCACGAGGGCGGCACGCATCTGGTCGGGTTCCGTACCGCGCTCACCCGCTCCCTGAACACGTTCGCCTCCAAGAACAACCTGGTGAAGGACGACAAGATCCAGCTGACCGGCGAGGACTTCAAGGAAGGTCTCACCGCCGTGGTGAGCGTGAAGGTGCCGGAACCGCAGTTCGAAGGACAGACCAAGACGAAGCTCGGCAACAGCGAGATCAAAGCTATCGTGGAATCCGTGATCGGACCGGCGCTGGCCGACTGGCTGGAGAACAATTCGCCGGACGCGAAGCGGATCATCGAGAAGAGCCTGCGCGCCGCCGAAGCGCGCGAGGCCTCCCGCAAGGCGCGCGACATCGCGCGGCGCAAGAACGCCATGGACGGCGCCGGACTCCCCGGCAAGCTGGCCGACTGCTCCATCAACGACCCCGAACACTGCGAGATGTACCTGGTGGAAGGTGACTCCGCCGGCGGCAGTGCGAAACAGGGACGCGACCGCCGCTTCCAGGCGATCCTGCCGATGAAGGGGAAGATCCTCAACGTGGAGAAGGCGCGCCTGCACAAGATGCTGGAGAATGAGGAGATCCGGAACATCTTCACCGCCATCGGCGCCGGTGTCGGCGAGGATTTCAACCAGGAGAAGCTCCGCTACAACAAGATCATCATCATGTGCGATGCGGACGTCGACGGCTCCCATATCCGCACGCTGCTGCTCACGCTCTTCTTCCGCTACATGAAACCGCTCGTGGAGCTCGGCCATGTGTACATCGCCCAGCCGCCGCTCTACAAGCTGAAGAAAGGGAAGAAGGAGGTCTACGCGTTCGACGATGAGGAACGCGACGAGATGATCAAACGGCTGAAGGGCGAGAAGGCGGACAAACGATCGGAGGAAGAGGAGGAGACCGTGCCGGAGGAAGGGGCACAGATGAAGGGCGGCATCGTCATCTCCCGCTTCAAAGGTCTGGGAGAGATGAACCCCGAACAGCTCTGGGCCACCACCATGAACCCCGAGACCCGCACCATCCTGCAGGTGGGGATCGAGAACGCCGCCGATGCGGACCGCACCTTCTCCATCCTGATGGGGGACGAAGTGGAGCCGCGCCGTCAGTTCATCGAGAAGAATGCGAAGTACGTCCGCAACCTGGACGTTTAACCGATACCGAATCCGGAACATCCATCATTTCATAAGAGCATATGGCCACATCCAACGAACGCATACTCCCCGTCGATATTGAAGAAGAGATGAAAGGCTCGTACATCGATTACTCGATGTCGGTCATCGTCGCCCGCGCCCTCCCGGATGTCCGGGACGGCCTGAAGCCGGTCCACCGGCGCGTGCTGTACGGCATGAACGAACTGAGCCTGATGCCGAACAAACCGTACAAGAAGAGCGCACGCGTGGTCGGAGAGGTACTCGGTAAGTACCATCCGCACGGCGACGCATCGGTGTACGACACCATCGTCCGCATGGCGCAGGACTTCTCGCTCCGCTACATGCTGGTGGACGGCCAGGGGAACTTCGGGTCGGTGGACGGTGATTCCGCCGCCGCGATGCGGTATACCGAGGTCCGCATGACCCGCGTGGCGGAGGAGATGCTCCGCGACATCGAGAAGAACACGGTCGACTTCTCGCCGAACTTCGACGATACGCTGCTGGAGCCGAAGGTGCTCCCGGCCGCCATCCCGAACCTGCTGGTGAACGGCGCGAGCGGTATCGCGGTCGGTATGACCACGAACATCCCGCCGCACAACCTCGGCGAGGTGATCGACGGCGTGGTGGCGATGATCGGTGACCGCAGCATCGACAACGACAAGCTGATGAAGCACATCAAGGCGCCCGACTTCCCGACCGGCGGCATCATCTACGGGTACGACGGGGTGAAGGAGGCGTACAAGACCGGCCGCGGCAAGATCACCATCCGCGCCAAGGCGACCATCGAGACGGCGAAGAACGACCGGCAGAGCATCATCATCTCCGAGATCCCGTACCAGGTGAACAAGGCATCGCTCATCGAGAAGATCGCCGAGCTGGTGCGCGACAAGAAGATCGACGATATCTCCGGCATCAACGACGAGTCGGACCGCGACGGCATGCGCATCGTGGTCGACCTGAAACGCGATGCCAATGCGAGCGTGGTGCTGAACAACCTCTACAAGCACACGCAGATGCAGACCACCTTCGGTATCATCATGCTGGCGCTCGTGGACGGCCGTCCGCAGGTGCTGCAGCTGAAGGATATGATCCATCACTTCATCGAACACCGCAACGACGTGGTGGTCCGCCGCACCAAGTTCGACCTGGATGCCGCCGAGAAACGCGCGCACATCCTGGAAGGCTACATCATCGCGCTGGACAACATCGATGCCATTATCAAGCTCATCAAGGCGTCCAAGGACACCGAGACCGCCAAGATCGGCCTGATGAAGAAGTTCAAGCTCTCCGAGATCCAGGCGCAGGCTATCCTGGACATGCGCCTGCAGCGGCTGACCGGACTGGAACGCAAGAAGATCGAGGATGAGTACCGCGACCTGATCAAGCTGATCAACCGCCTGAAGGCGATCCTGGGCAGCAAGCAGCTCCAGCTGCAGCTCATCAAAGAGGAACTCCTCGCCATCCGCGAGAAGTTCGCCGATCCGCGCCGCACCGAGATCGTGATGAAGCAGACCGAGTTCAAGATCGAGGATATGATCGCGGAAGAGGAAGTGGTGATCACCATCTCACACGGCGGCTATATCAAGCGTTTCCCGGTGAGCGGCTACCGCCGCCAGTCCCGCGGCGGCAAAGGGGTCACCGGAGCGGCATCCCGCGAGGACGATTTCGTCGAGCATATGTTCATTGCCAGCACGCACAATTATATCCTCTTCTTCACGGACAAGGGGAAATGCTACTGGCTGAAGGTGTTCGAGGTCCCCGAAGGCGGCCGCGCCTCCAAGGGGAAGGCCATCACCAACCTGATCGCGAAGGAGGCCGAGGAGAACATTACGGCCTTCCTGAGCGTCAAAGAATTCACAGAGAACCAGTTCGTCTTCATGGTCACCGAAGAGGGACAGATGAAGAAGACGTCGCTGATGGAGTTCAGCAATCCCCGCCGGAGCGGTATCGGCGCCATCAGTCTGGACGGCAAGGACCTGCTGCGCGACGTGAAACTGACCGACGGCACGCACGAGCTCGTCATCGGCACGCACGAAGGGATCGCCATCCGGTTCCCGGAGAGCGAGGTCCGCGCCATGGGCCGCAGCGCATCGGGCGTCCGCGCCATCAAACTGGAGAAAGGGGACAAGGTCATCGGCGCCGTCTCGCTGAAGCGGACCAAGACCACCATCCTCGTCGCCACCGAGAACGGCTTCGGCAAGCGCTCGGACCTGGGCGATTACCGTGTGAGCCACCGCGGCGGCAAAGGGATCGCAACGCTGAAAGCGAACGACAAGACCGGCAAGATGATCGCCATCAAAGAGGTGCAGGATACGGACGACATCGTCGTCGTCTCCAGCAGCGGCATGATCATCCGCCAGCGTGCGGAGGATATCCGCGTCTCCGGACGGAACACCTCCGGCGTGCGGCTCATCCGTCTCGGCGCGAACGATACCGTTACGGCGGTCGCCATCGTCACCTCGGAGGACGAGGAGGAGAAGCAGCTGGAGGCGGCCGATAAGGCGCGCGCCGCCGCTGCACCGGCACCGCAGGGATCGGACGACACCATTGCAGAGGACCTCTTCGGCGGTAAAAAAAAAGCCCTGAAGAAGACGAAGAATGACCCGGCGCCCGCACCGGAACCTTCTGCAGCAACAAAAGGTTCGGGAAAGAGCACCGCTCCGGTCAAAGGGAAAGAAAAAGCGGAGGAGAAGGTGAAGTCTGCACCGGCGAAGAAAGCACCGGCGCCGAAACAGAAACCGGCGGCCAAAAAGAGCACTCCGGCGCCGAAGCCGAAAGCAGCACCCAAACCGGCACCGAAAGCGAAGAAGAAAAAGAAGAAATAACCATTCCATCATAGAAGGAGAGGAACCATGAAGAAGACACTGCTCATCATCATGATCACCGCATCGCTCACCATCGTCGGATGCTCATCCCTGCAGCTGCAGCCGGCCGATTTCTCCTGGGCAGCGGAAGAGATCGTCGATGTCAACGGCAAAGGTATGGTCGACGCGAAACGCTACAGCGTCGCCTTCACCGTCAGCGCCCTCCTGGCGCAGGAGTTCGGCGCCGATTCTGCCGCCGCGAAAGGGACGAAGGAATTGCGTCTCATCCGCGACAAAGCGGGCTTCTATTATGTGACCGGCAAGAAGTTCAAGAACGTGTACGTGCTGGCTCAGGGTGACGGCGCCCTCTCCGTGGCGTCGACCCTCTCCATCTCGCCCGAGAAACAGATGGACGACCCGAAATTCGACCAGAAAGGTTCCTACATCGAACTGTGGAACGGTAAAGAGAAATTCCAGCTGACCAAAGGGGCAGCCCAACCTCTGGGAGGTAAGAAATGAGAACACGCATCACTCTGCTTGTTGGTCTGTTCCTGCTGCTCGGCACCGCGAATGCTCAGGAACGGACGCAGTCCGAGATCAAGAAGGATTTCGAGACCCGCTTCGTACTGCTCACCAAGAACCTGAACAGCGCCGAGAACGAAGAAGCGCTGACGAAACTCGTTGCCGACGTGACGGCGTTCGAGAACGAATTCAAACCGCATCAGGAGTTCCTAAACAAGGCGGTCTTCCCTGACGGGTATGACGGACTGATCGACCGGCTCAAGAAGTCCAAGGAGCTGGCCGAGAAGAAGATCCGCGCATCACAGCTGGAGAAGGAGATCGCCTCCCTCACCGGTCAGGTGCAGTCCCTGAAGGAAGAGAACGCCTCGCTCCGTTCGCAGCTGGCCAAGGCGCAGGCGGAACTCGCCACGCTGAAGAAGACCATCGCCATGCTGCAGAGCGAGATCCAGAAGCGGGACGAAGCGGTCTTCGCGCTGGTGGACAGTCTGTTCGTGAAGTACGATACGGACCAGCTCTCCGGCACCGACATGAAGAAGCTCTCCGTGCTGGAGAAGAAGAACGTCGTGGCGAGCATCCGCCGTTCGGTGAACGACAACATCCTGTTCCTCTCCTCCGCCAGCTTCTCGCCGCAACAGATCCCGCAGCTGCTCAACGAGCAGCGCCGGTTCGAGTCATCCTGGAGCGGCGTGGGGCAGAAGCTCTCCAAAGCGTACGTTCCCGCGTCGCAGCAGGGGAAGGAAGTGGCGGAGATCGCCGGGCTGATCGCCAACTGGCGCACGCTCACGGACGGGGTGTTCTGGAAAGGGGTCAACGAGGTCTTCGCGGCCGAGAAGCTCCCGATCGCACCGTTCAACAACGGCGAGGAGATGTACGCCAACATCCTGAAGTTCATTGAAGAGGAATCGCGGAACACCGCCCAGCGTACGCCGGCCGAGCAGAGCGCCATGTTCGAAGCGTTCGCCTACAAGACCTGGGGAAGCAAGCTGAAACCGTCGTGGATCCCCGTGATGATGCGTCACGGCATGTTCACCGAGGAGCAGCTCAACGAGATCGATGCCCGGACGAAACTCTGGTCCGCCGGCATGAAGCCGATCGAGGACAGCACGCTCACCTACATCCTGATCGGCGCGCTGGTGATCGCGGTGCTGGCCGGGGTCTACCTCGGCACGCGCAAGCGCACGGCATAATAGAGCACGTTCACCGCCGCCGGACGCACACTGTGCGGGCGGCGGTACAGTTGTTCACTAAGGAGGAACAGATGAAACAGACCATCATTCTACTGGCATGCGCGTTCCTGTTCACGTCCGCCGCTGCACAGGAGCGGACCAAGAGCGAAGTGAAGCGCGATTTCGAGAAGCAGTACAAACAGCTGCTCCGTTCCATCAACGAAGCCGAGACGCCCGAGGCCATCGCTTCGGTCGGCGAATCGGTGATCGCGCTGGAGAACGAGTACAAGCCGCACCGCGAGTTCCTGAACGGCGCGCTCTTCCCGGACGATTTCGATACGAGCATCGACAAGCTAAAGGCACAGTTCGTCTATTCCGAACAGAAGATCAAGGCGATCGGCGAGAGCGCCGCGCGCATCGCCGCGCTGGAGCAGCAGGTGGAGACGCTCACCGCCGAAGTGAGCAAACTCTCCGGCGAGAACACCGCGCTGCTGGCGCAATTGAAACAGGCCACCGCGGAACGTGATTCGCTGAAGAAGGTCGTCAACACCCTGCGGGATAACATCGCCAAGCGGGACAAGGCGATCTTCGCCCTGGTGGACAGTCTCTTCATGCAGTATGACAAGAACGTCACCCCCTCCGGCGATGTGCAGAAGAACCAGCAGGCGAAGCTCGAGCGGAGCAACGTGCTGAGCAACATCAAGAGCGCGGCGGCGGACAATATGGAGTTCCTCTCTTCCACACTCCTCTCCGGTTCGGACGTGGCGAAGCTCTACGGCGAACAGCGCAAGTTCGAGTCCAACTGGAACGGCGTGAAGAACCTCATCGGCAACGCCTACCTCTCCAACAAGGAGAAAGCGCGCGAGATCCCGGCTATCGATACGATGATCGCCGAGTGGCGCGCCAAGGTGGACGAGGCGTTCTGGCGTTCGCTGAACGGACTCTTCACCTCCGCGAAGCTCACCGTGCCGGCCATCGGCAGCGGGGACAATGTGCATAACATCCTCGCCAAGTACATCGACGAGCAGATCACCGGTGCCGGCGCCAAGAGCGAACAGGACCCGTACGATGTGTACAGCGCCTTCAACGAGATCTGGACGGGCGAACTGAAGCCGGTCTGGGTCCCGGTGATGAAGGAGAGCGGTCTGTTCACCGATGCCAACACGGCGGACATCGACACCAAGATGCAGCTGTGGTACGCAAAAGTGAAACCGAGCAACTGGCTGCTGTACGGTCTGATCGCCCTGGCGGTGATCCTGGCCGCGGCGCTGCTGTACGGACGGATGAAGAAGCCGTCCGCGGCGTAACAGAGTAAGGACGTCACAGTGTGACGTCCCTATACACTGTGCCGCCCCCGCACTACACAGTGTGACGTCCTTACAAACTGTGACGTCCCTACAAATCATGAGGAAATGAATGCATACGCACGAACAAAAGAACGGACCGGAGATCGGCAAGACGTACACCTGCGTGCTGAACGATGTGCCGGTGTACGAAGCGACCATCCAGAAGGCGCAGGGATGCTGGGCCACGGTGAAAGTGGTGAAGCCGCTCCCGGGCAAGTTCGAGCAGCACTACAAGAGCGGACAGGAGTTCGACATCAAAGTGCAGTTCTACGATTTTGTGGAGCGCTGACCCCGCCTCTGAAGAAATAAAACCGGACCGTTTACTCGCATCCCCGATTTCGCAAGGAATCGGGGATGTTCATTTTAATTGGTCGCCGACCCCTCCATCTCCAGGTTGTTACGGATATAAGTACTGTGAGAAAGACCGCATCATTTCTGCCAACACGCATTCACGTGATTGTTGACGGGGCAATGGTTCGGTATATTGATTCACCACTCCCGGCAACTATCCCACAAAGGCATCCATGAAGAACATCCTGCTCATCCTCCTGCTCGTTACAACAATTGCGCACGCCCAGCAGAGCGGTCCTGAATTTTATCGCTCTGCGGTCATGAACGGCAACAATATCATGACCGTCTTCGGCAACTGGGGCGTGATCGGACAACCGGTCGATACACGTCCGCGCGGTGCGTGGCTCGCTCCGAGCAATGGCTATATCGGCGATAACAGCATCCTGATCGGACTGGAGCTGCCGATCAAAGACCATAACAATGATGGATCTCCGGATACCATCCACTCCGTGATCACCGTGCCGGTCGCGCGGCCGGCGAGTTCACACGATTATGGTCCGGATAACATTCAGCACTTCACGCTGATGCCGGTGGGAGCATCGGCTGCCGCAGGAACCAACAGTGTTGCCATGAGCAACGATCCCTCCACCTGGCCTTCGTCGTGGGGGAACGTCTGGCGCGGGCTGAACGGGAACGGGCAGGTCATTGCAGATCTTGAATCTTATTATCAAATGGATGACCGCAACGACCACCGATTCTCTTCTCCTGAGAACAATGCGATGGGAGTACGGTACCGACCGGTGGTTTCCGATACAGCAAGGAAAGGACATGGCATTCGGGTCGACGTTCGGTATCTGCAATTCAAACATCCGCTGTTCGCCGATGTGCTCTTCCGGGTCTACGACATAACGAACGAAAGCAGTTATGACTATTCTAAGGCAGTTTTCGGATACCTTACCGGAACCCTCATTGGTGTAACGGGTGCACAGTTCTACAATGAAGCCGAGGATGATGTATCCTTCTTGTATAAAAAAGAGAATGTTGTGGTAAGCGGCGATTATGATAATAGTGTCGGCATGAATCCGTTCTGGAAGGAAAGGGTCGGAAAATTCGGAGAAGCATTCCTTATTTCGCAGCAACATGGGGCTGTCGGCGGATACCACTATTTCACTCCTTCCCATACGATCCCGTTGGCGGATGACGAGAAATTGTGGTCGCGGTTGTCGCCCGGCTTCTACAGCGTGCCCGTCTCCATCGTAAACGATACCACCGCCACAGCCGGTGAGAACGGCGACTATATGTTCGGGACACAATATTTCTCCATTGTATCGGGAGGAACAGCAAGGATCGTCTCAGCGCTCATCTATGATCATACCGCACAAGGGATCATCCAGAAGACCCGGCTGGCACGGCTGCTGTCGGCGAACGGTTTCAACATTCCCGCGCTGCTTTCACAGACGGCGTTGCCGCAATTTGCAACACCGCAAACGTTCACCGGGACCGTGCCGCTCCAATGGCCGGCGTTGAGTGCCGGCGGAACGGTCGATATCTATTTCAGTCCGGATGCCGGAAGGAATTGGCTCACCGTTGCCGAGGGAACGGAGGATGACGGTGCATACTCATGGAATACCGCGTCCGTGAATGATTGTGCATTCGGGATGGTCCGGATCTATTTCAGGGATCCCTCCGGCGCGATCGTCTCCTTCCGTCAGTCCCCGGCAACGATCACTGTGGACAATCTCATGAACGGTTCACCGTTCGTCCGTATCATATCCGAACCGATCCATTCCTCACCGCTTACCGCTTCATCGCTGCCGTTGGAGCTATTGCTCGGTGACCCGGAACAGCAAACATTGACCACCGTCGTTTCTTATTCCACCGGAAGGGCGTGGGTCCGATGGAAGGAGATGGTCCATCCCGCGTCAAAAGAGACATCGATGATCGATATTGCGCTGAACGAACTTCCGAATTCACCGTCACTGCGGCTCCGCATCACGGCGACAGACGGGAACACCACGATGTCCGATTCCACCGCTCCGTTTGTAAAGAACACCCCCAGAAGCCCCGTTTCGCTCTCCAATATCCATACGATCGCAGGAACGGCGGCATCACTGGTCTCGTTCGGCGTGGTGGACAAAGGGCAGACCACGACGGATACGTATATCATCTCGTTCAACGACACCTCTGCGGACCGTCAAAAGCGCATGACCGTCCGTAATACTACGAAGAATATCACGACCCTACTTTCGGTTCCGCTGATCAATGGCACAGAATCCCCGGTCTTCGACGGGATTCGGATGTCCGTCAACGACCGGACGACGATGCTCGATTCTGCTCACTGGAATGCCGCTGCACACGCCAATCTTAAGCGGTACATGAGCCCCGTCAATACCACCCATCAGAATGGCAGCGTGATCTATGGTTATCCGCGCCCATCCGATTACCGGATCATTTTCGGACCAAGGGACCGTATGACCGATCTTTCTCCGTACATTGGCATAGTGACGCCGCAGGATTCGGTAGATATGACCATTGTGAATATAAGCACGGGAAAAAAGGTGCCATTCTATTACCAATCCCCAGCGTCGGGAATACTGGAGTTCTATTGTGTAGAGAACATCCTGGGCGTCAATCGCCTGACGTGGCACCTCCTGCTGCTGCCGGGAGAGGGCCCGGTACTGTTGCCCGTCAAAGGAGACACCGTTACATTCACGACCGCGAAAGGGATCAGCATCTTTGATACGATCCGGTTGAGCAATGTGGCGCTCTCGGTTCCGTCGCACAACAATATGCCCGCCGTGTTCGCTCTTGATCAGAATTATCCCAACCCGTTCAACCCGGTCACCCGCATCCGTTTCTCGGTCGGCACCCGCGGACCGGTCACGCTGGCAGTGTACGATATGCTGGGGAGGGAGGTCGCCGTTCTTGCAGAGGGGACGATGGATGCCGGCAGCTATTCCGTCCCGTTCGATGCCTCGCGGTTCGCCAGCGGTCTCTATCTCTACCGCCTCCGCTCAGGAGCCTATATGTCGACCAAAAAGATGGTCCTGGTGAGATGACCCTTAGCGATATATAACCGCCTATAACGCCCCGGAACGCGATTTCCGGGGTTTTTATTTGTGGGATGGGGATGAAAATAGTACTTGACAAAGAGATATTAAAGTGATATCATTGCAATATCAACTCAGAGAAAGGAGCTTGTTATGCAGACGGTTGTTGAAAAAAAAGCACGTTCCACCAACGGGTATCTGATGCTGTTCCTTACCATCGCACTGACGGTCTTTACGGTCTATTGGCTGGTCCTGATGATCCGGATGGAAGAACCGGGGATGCTCATCGTGTTCATTCCGATGCTGATCGCGAACTTCATCCTTCCCGGCGGGTTCTTCATCGTGCAGCCGAACGAAGCACGCGTCCTGGTGCTGTTCGGTAAGTACGTCGGCTCGGTCCGCGACGCAGGGTTCTATTTTACCAACCCCTTCACCACCAAGAAACGCGTCTCGCTCCGCATCCACAACTTCAACAGTGAGCGGATCAAAGTGAACGACCTGGACGGCAACCCGATCGAGATCGGCGCCGTGGTGGTATACCGTGTGACCGATTCGGCGCGCGCGCTGTTCGATGTGGAGAACTACGAACAGTTCGTTGCCATCCAGAGCGAGACCGCCATCCGTGCACTGGCATCTGAATATTCCTACGATTCGCACGATGAGAACAAGGCATCGCTGCGCGGCAATCCGCAGGAGATCGCAGAAGCGCTCACCACACAGGTGCAGTCCCGTCTGCAGGTGGCCGGCGTGGAGATCATCGAAGCCCGCATCAGCCATCTGGCATACGCGCAGGAGATCGCTCAAGCGATGCTGCGCCGGCAGCAGGCCCAGGCGATCATCGCCGCGCGCAAGAAGATCGTGGAAGGCGCGGTCGGCATGGTGCAGGACGCCCTGCGCATCCTTGCCGAACAGAAGATCGTGAAGCTGGATGAGGACAAGAAGGCGACCATGGTGAACAACCTGATGGTGGCCCTCGTGTCCGACCACGAAGCGACACCGGTGATCAACACCGGAACACTCTATCAATAATACCGGAAGAACAGCGGCTGCGTCAGCTTGTTATTCTCTTTCGCGACCATAAAGGTCGCGGATACTACGGGCGGCGGGGCGCAGCCGGACAGGATAAGAACAGCGACCATGACCTTCGCAGAATACACAACACAGGAACTGAAGCTGGTGCAGCCCTCGTTCTGGAAAGGGGTGCACCACCTTCAGGCGGGTGAGACGGTGCTGATGACCATGCGCTCCCCGAAATGGTACAGCTCTGATGTCATCATCGAAGGGTTCGGCGGCAGCTGGAAGATCACCCGGCCCAGCATCTGGAAAGCGCGAACGGAGATCACAAAAGGGAACGACCACCTGCCGTTCGCTTCGTACGAGCCGGAGGGATGGTCCGGAGGCGGCTTCTTCCATCTGCCGAACGGCGAGCGGATGGAGTACCGGTTCGGCATGTGGAAGAACCTGAACGAACTCTACTCCGCACAGAAGGTGCGGCTGGTGTCGTTCCGCCGCGAATCGATCTGGCGCACCGGCATCATCGTTGCATTCCACCATCCGTCGGCGCTGCTGGAGCAGCACCCGTGGATCATCATGGCAGTGTACCAGAAACTGCTCGAACGGCGTCAGCATGCACAAGGAGCGGCCTAGTCCGCGGTCCCCGCTATGAGTGAAAAGAAGAAATTCCTGCTCCGACTGGACGGCGACCTGTACGCTGCATTGGAGAAGTGGGCCGCGGACGACCTGCGGAGCGTGAACGCCCAGATCGAATTCCTGCTGAAGGAAACGGTCCGGAAGGCGGGGAGGGCGAGGACGGCCGAGAATAACGAACAAGGAGACCATGAATGACGGTCTACCGTTCCAAAATAGGACTCGAACTGACGATACCGCTCACCATCCTCTTCGGTGGGATCTTCGCCATCTTTATCGTTAACGGCATCTGGCAGGGACTCTTCGCTCCTGCCGGCGCGGCGGCATTCACTGCGTACGTCTTTCTGAGTATCCGCTACACCATCCACAACGGTCAACTGCTTGTGAAGAGCGGCTTCCTCTACACGAGCACCATTCCTATCGCCTCCATCGTTTCCGTGCATCCTTCGCGGAACCCGATCAGCGCTCCTGCCGCAACGCTGGACAGGATGGAGGTCCGGTATGGCAACGGACAATCGGTGCTGATCTCCCCGGCGGAGAAGCAGGCATTCCTCAACCATCTGCTGAAGGTCAATCCGAATATCCGGATCGATGTTCCGGGATTCCGGTAGTCATTCACGAAACATTGCGAAGGTTACGGCGCATCGAAAGATTCATTGTTCCGGCGCAAGACCGGGATGACCCATCCCGGCTACAGTCCTTACCGCGTTACTCTGAGCGAGCCGTCATCAGCCTGATAGCGAGTGAATAGTCTGCCCGGAACATACTAAGCAGATTCTTCGGTCGCATCAAGCGAAACAAGGGCTCCCTCAGAATGACGAATAAGGGAAAAGCTCTTCCTGCCAGCGCATGTCCGGGATGATCCATCCCGGCTACACTACCACGCCACCCTGAACACCGGCCCTTATTTTTTATCTGCCGGTGATTCAGGGTCTATCATTAAAGATCGGGAAACCTTGCGAAGGTTACAGGACATCGCTCTCTCAACCTTCGCAAGGTTGCTAATTCCGCGGTTTTCTTGATTTTCCCTCGGACTTTCTTCATATTGACACCACTCAATTATCAGCAGAAGAATGACCGACCCGACGAATCACCCATCCCTAGCAGAGCGTATTGCCGGACTGTTCCACCGTCCCGGCCGGTCCATTCTCACCTTCTTCGAACATCTCGGCCGGTACATGAGCACCATCGGCTGGATGCTCTACAACTTCCGCAATGCCAAGGAGTACTCCGGCAACATCATGCAGCAGATGGTGATGATCGGCAATAACTCCATTCCGATCGTGCTGTTCGTCTCGATGTTCGTCGGCATGGTCACCTCCGTTCAATCTTCCTATCAGCTCTATGACTGGATCCCGCGCTCCGTGGTCGGCGCGCTGGTGACCAAGTCCGTCCTGCTCGAACTGACCCCGCTGCTCACCGCGCTGGTACTGGCAGGGAAGGTCGGTGCGACCATCACGGCGGAGCTCGGCACGATGCGGGTGACCGAACAGATCGATGCGCTCGAGGCGCTGGCATTCGATCCGGTCTCGTTCCTCATCACACCGCGGGTGCTGGCCGGCATCCTCATGTTCCCGGTCCTGGTGATCTTCGGCGACCTCGTGGCGATCCTCGGCGGGATGTTCGGCGCCTCGGCCATTGCCGGCATTCCGGTGGAAGCGTTCGTGGACGGTATGCAGAGTTCGTTCGAAACATGGGATGCCTTCTTCGGCATCATCAAAGGGACAGTATTCGGGTTCATCATCACCTCAGTCTCGTGCTATCAGGGGTTCCAGGTGCAGGGCGGGTCCGAAGGGGTAGGCAAAGCAACAATGAACTCCGTCGTGGTCACCTGTCTCTCCGTCGTCGTCATGGATTTCGTCCTCGCCTCGGTGCTGCTATGATCACACTGACCAACATATGGAAACGGTTCGGCGAGAAACAGGTGCACCAGGGGGTGAATCTGGAAGTGCGTGACCATGAGACGCTGGTGATCCTCGGCCGGAGCGGAGGCGGGAAGAGCGTCCTGCTGAAGATGATCATCGGTCTGTTGAAACCGGACAGCGGTTCGATCGCGGTGGACGGCAAGGAGGTCACCACGCTCTCCTACAAACAGCTGCAGCGGCTCCGCTTCAAGTTCGGATTCCTCTTCCAGGGGGCGGCGCTGTTCGACTCCATGACCGTCGGACAGAACATCGAGCTGGCACTCCGCCGGCACAGCGACTTCAAGGATGCGGACATCGAGGAGCGGGTGAAGTATGCACTGGAGCTGGTGAAACTGAAGAACGTGGAACACCTGATGCCCTCCAACATCTCCGGCGGCATGAAGAAGCGGGTGGGGCTGGCGCGCGCCATCGCCCTCACACCGAAGTACATGCTGTACGACGAGCCGACGACCGGACTCGATGTGGAAACAGCGGACGGCATCAATCTGCTCATCAACGAACTGAAGACGACACTCGGCGTGACCTCCATCGTCGTCACGCACGACATCCACAGCGCGTTCGTCATCGGCGACCGGTTCGCCATCTTCGAGAACGGACAGTTCATCATGACCGGAACGAAGGATGATATCCGGAACAGTCCGAATCCGGAAGTGAGGAAGTATATCGAGAGTGAGATAGAGACATAGAAAGAAATTGAATCATTGATTCAATGATCCATTGATTCAATTCAAAAAAACACCAAAAAAGATACAACGATCACAACAACTGTTCTGCTACCATCGCAGCGGGTATCATCCGCGCGAAGAGAAGGTGCAACGATATGAATCTGACGAATGAAGCGAAGATCGGCATTGCGGTCTTCTTTGCGGTGATCATCCTGGTAGGCGGGATCATCTTTCTGAAAGGTCTCGACTTCCGGTCCAAAGAGTACCGGATCACCCTGTTCTACAGCAACGTGAACGGACTGACCGAGGGGAGTCCCATCACCATCGCCGGACTGAACATCGGTAAGGTGCAGGATATGCGTCTGGCAGGGAACGTGATCGCGGTCGGCATCCTGGTGGACAACAAGGTGAACATCGCGAAGGATTCCAAAGCGTTCATCAAATCGGCAAGCATCATGGGCGGGAAGCAGATCGCCATCACCCCGGGGATGAGTCCGGAGATATTGCGGGACGGCGACACGCTGACCGGCGCCTACGAAGCGGACCTGACGGAGCTGACCTCCACACTCTCGCCGATCTCCAGCAACGTGCTGGGGATCCTGGAGCGGGTCAACACCACATTCGACGATCCGACACGCCGGAATATCCAGAGCATCCTGCTGGAGCTGAACCGCGCGGCGCAGGACCTGCAGCAGGTGATCCAGCAGCAGGGAGGGCATCTGAACTATGCCGTCGGGAATTTCGCGGAATTCTCGGAGGATATGGGGAAATTCGCGAAGCATCTCGATACGATCGCTTCTTCACAGAAAGGGAACATCGATGACGGCGTGAAGAGCATCCGCGTGACCGCGAAGACGATGGAGGAGGCGTCGCTGAAGTTCCGCGATGCGAGCGAGTCGATCGACAATGTGTTCAAACGGCTGGACCGCGGGGACGGGACGATCGGAAAACTGATGCGTGATGACCGGCTCTACACACATCTCGACTCGATGGTACTGAACATCAACGCACTGGTGAAGGACCTGAAGGCGAATCCGCAGAGGTATGTAAACGTGAGTGTGTTCTAATAACTATTGGGATTGATTCATTGAGTCAATGGATCATCGGTTCAATGTTCCAAGGTCGACGCGCGAGGAGCAATTGACAATTGACAATGGACAATTGAGCAAGATCGATGCGCAGGAAGAGCGTCCCTGCCGCCACGCTTTAAATACACGGCGGCATTCCGCCTTGATGATGTTTTGGGGCGGAAGCAGATTACGCAGATCAACGCAGAAATAAAAAATGAAAAACGATGCCTCGGAGAAATGCGGAAGGAAAGAATCTTTTGAGAATTAACAATTAACAATGGACAATAGAGCAAACAACAAAATCTTGATCTACAACATTGATGCACTATCGAGCCCAAAGCTAGTACCTAGTACCCAACACCTAATACCTGCTTTCGCCCTCATACTCCTCCGTTAGCCGACCATCCTTCAGCTGAACAACTCCGAGAATGCAAGATTGTTCTCGAATTCCATCCGTACGCTTTCTTCAAAGGTCTCGAATGGTTCTTCGGTGAGAACGGGGAACTGCTCCGTCAGCACGGACCAGCAGGGATCCTCGGGGACCGGGACCGGAGTGCTGCGTTCCGTGATGCCGAGATTCCATTGCTCCGCCAGCAGGTCCGCCGTACGCACGATGGAGGTGATGATCCGGTGCGGCCCGTCGAAGGCGGGATCATGATGATAGCGCATCGTGTCGGTGATGACGGCCGGGAGTCTCCAATTCTGTCCCAGATACTCGCCGATCTCGTCGTGTCCCATCGCAAAGAGCTGACGTTCCGCCTCGAGGTCGGAGAGGAACAACTCCTCGACCATCTCCCGCACCTTGAGCCGGGAGAAGGAGTAGTGCTGCGCCAGAACGATCTTTCCCATATCGTGCAGCAGTCCCGCGGTGAACTCCTCGCCGCCGGTGGAGAGCCGGAGGTACCGGGCGATGATGCGCGCGGTGGTGGCGGTGCAGAGACTGTGCAGCCAGAGCCGGTTCAGGAAATCACGCTGCTGCGGATCGAGGGTGAAGATGCGCTGCCGCAATTCATAGGTCAGCACCAGTCTGCTCACCTCGGTATAGCCGAGCATAGTGACGGCGTGGGAGACCGTGGCGACGCCGGCGCGGATGCTGTAAAAGGCGGAGTTCGCGGCGCGGAGCACCAGAGCGGTGAGGACGGAATCGGAATCGACGAGCTGGATGAGCTTGCTGTTCGCCATCTCCCCCTGCATGGAGCGGGAGAGGATGAGCGTGACGGTGGAGGGGATCGGAATGATCTCGTTGATCTTCTGGATCTCGCTGCGGATATCCTGCATAAGCGTTCCCGGTGATGTTCGGCGCCGTGCCGGTCCACGTGCATGGTGCCGGCACCCGCATGATATCCCAAAATCCCGAGAAAAGAAACAGCGAAAAGCGTCCGGCGTTACTGATTGTCGTAGTAGGTGAAATCCTTCACAATGACACCGTTCCGCAATTCAAAGATGGTGCAGATCGGCAGGGTGAAGCGCTGACCATCCGGTGCGGTGGCGGAGGAGACGAACTCCACCACCACATGATCGGTGCCGGACGGATAGATCTGCACGATATCATCCCGGACATCGGGGAACATCCTCTGAAGTTCCGCGTACTTCTCCTCGATCTGTTGGCGTGTCTGCCGGACGATACCGGTGCCGAACGACGGGTCCTTGAACTCCGCCGAATCGCTGTACAGCGCCGCCATGGAGCGCCAGTCATGCGCGTTGAAATGCCGGTAGACATCCTTGACGATGCTGATGTTCTTCTTTGCGGCCTCCGGTGCGGGGGATGAACCGGACCCGCATCCGGTCAGCAGGAGCAGTATACACAGTGCGGTGATCCTCATGGTAACCATCGTCGATTCCCTTGTCTGCGTCAATGATTGGAATGGAGCGCCATACGGTTCCCTTCGCTGTCTGCGAAGAATGCCATATAGCCGATCTCGTCGGAGATGTGGGTCTTGGGCATCAGCACCTTCCCGCCCGCCGCTTCCACACGGTCTAGTGCAGCGCTCAGATCCGGATCACCGTTCAGATAGATCACCGAACCGTCCATGCTCGGCGTATGCATCTCGCTTTTTACCAGCGCGCCGGAGACCTTGCCGTTGCCGGGGTCGGCCGGGAAGACCACCATTTCGAATCCCGGCATATCCCAATTCTGCATCGTGATGCCGAAGATGGTCTCGTAGAACTTCTTGGCGCGCGGCATATCGGTCACACAGATCTCGAACCAATTGAGTGTATTGTCGCTGGCGTTCATGGCGTCCCCTGATTGTTGTGGATGATCGTGGATGGAGCAGGAGGAATCTAGGGAGGGGGGAATGGATTGTCAAGTGAGAATCGTAAAGAATTATCAAATTCCAAAGAACAAATTCCAATCAACAATGAACAATGGAACAATTATACAATCCCAAAATCCAATGTCCAAATCCCAAAACAGCAAGGTCGACGCGGAAAAACAATTGACAATGAACAATGGAGCAACTATCAAATCCCAAATTCCAAATTCCAAATCCCAAACCAACAGGGTCGATGCGCAGGAACAATCAACAATGAACAATGGAACAATTATAAAAATCCCAAAATCCAATGTCCAAATCCCAAAACAGCAAGGTCGACGCGGAAAAACAATGGACAATGAACAATGGAACAACTGTCAAATCCCAAATTCCAAATCCCAAACCAATAGGGTCGACGCTCAGGAAAAAATGCATAACAGCACTCGCGCAAAGACGCGGTAAAGACAATGAACAATGGAGCAACTGTCAATTCCCAAATTCCAAATCCCAATAGAGCAGGGTCGATGCTCAGGAAAGAATGCAAAACAGGGCTCTCGCGAAGACGGAAAGACGAGGGGGCAGAGAGAGGACGGCGGACAATTAAGCAATTGTCAAATTATCATATCCCAAACCTCAGAATACAAATAAAAAACCCCGAAGAAGGCTCGGGGTTGTTGTGTTTCAGCATCAGTCACAGTCGTTCAATGATGATGTCCGCCGGCGCCGTGCACATGGCCGTGGCTGAGCTCATCGGCGCTCGCTTCGCGGATGCCGACGATCTTCACATCGAAGTTGAGCGTCTGTCCTGCCAGCGGATGGTTCCCGTCCACCGTGACGGTCTCGAGACCGACCTTGGTGATGGTGACGATGCGCTGCCCTTCGGGACCGGACGCAGTGAACTGCATGCCAACAGCAAGGTCCGGCACGCCGGTGAACTGGCTGCGCGGCACGTCGATCACCTGGGACGCATCGAATTCGCCGTATCCGTCCGCCGGGGCGACCGCCACTTTGAGCGTCTCATCAACCCCGTGTCCCTCCAGCTGTGCTTCCAGGCCGGGGATGAGGTTGCCGTTCCCGTGCAGGTATGCGAGCGGTTCGCGTCCTTCGGAGGTGTCGATGATGGTCCCTGCGTCGTCCCGCAGCGTATATTCGATGGAAACGACCTTGTCCTTTGCGATCTTCATGGAATGTCCTTTATGAGAATATGATGGTTATTTATAGAGTTTCAATTGTTTCTCCTCCTGCGGCGTCGCCGGAATGATGCTGACGGCAGCACCGCCGCTGGCAGCGAGGGAGAGCTTCAGTGCGGTCTTGCCGGTGACCAGGTGTCGGCTGATGACGTAGGCCATCGGATTGGTCTGATAGTGAGCATCCGGAGCGTCGGCATAGATCGTGGCGACATACTTCTTCTTCGCATCCAGGAACGAGAGCGGGACGGTGGTCTTCCGCGGATTCTCATCGGTGATGGCGCCGAGGAACCACGATTCCTTGTTCTTCGCCTTCCGCGCAATGGTGATGTAATCGCCCGGTTCCGCTTCGAGGATCCTCGTGTCATCCCAATCCGCAGCGACATCCTTGATGAACTGGAACGCGTCCGGCTTCGCTTCGTAATTCTCCGGCAGGTCCGCCGCCATCTGCAGCGGTGAGTACATGGTGACGTACAGCGCGAGCTGTTTGACGAGCGTGGTGTGCACCTGCTCCGTCCGTTTGGGATCGTAGAAGCTCCGTTTGATCTGGAAGATACCCGGCGTGTAATCCATCGGTCCGCCCATCAAACGGGTGAAGGGGAGGATGGTCTCGTGCGCGGGGGGATTGCCGGAGCTCCACGCATTGAACTCGTTGCCGCGGGCCGCTTCGGCCGCGATCCAGTTGGGATAGGTGCGCTGGATCCCGGTGGGGCGGACCGATTCATGTGAGTTGACCATGATCTTGTACTCCGCCGCCTTCGTCACAGCGCGGAGATAATGGTTCACCATCCACTGTCCGTCGTGCACCTCGCCGCGGGGGATGATCTTGCCGACGTAACCGGATTTCACCGCGTCATATCCATATGCCTTCATGAAGCGGTAAGCGGTGTCCAGCTGCCGTTCGTAGTTCGTCACGGAGGAGGAGGTCTCATGATGCATGATGAGCTTCACCCCCTTCTCCTTTGCGTACCGCTGGAGCTCCTTCACGTCGAAGTCGGGATACGGCGTGATGAAATCGAACACCTGTTCCTTCCAGTTGCCGAACCAGTCCTCCCATCCCACATTCCATCCTTCCACCAGCACACCGTCGAAACCGTGCTTCGCCGCGAAATCGATATAGACCTTGGTGCGCGCTGTTGTGGCACCGTGGCGGCCGTTCGGTTTCAGTGCATTCCAGTCGGTCTCGCCGATCCGTACGTTCCGTACATCGGCGTAGTTCCAGGAGGCGACATCCACATGCATCTCCCACCAGACGCCGACATACTTCACCGGGGTGATCCAGCTGACATCGGTCAGCTTCAGCGGTTCGTTCAGGTTCAGGATCATCTTGGATGCGAGGACCTCTTCCGCTTTGCGGCTGACGATGATGGTCCTCCACGGCGTGACCGCGGGCGCCTGCAGGTAGGCGCGGTTGCCGACCGCATCCGGCGCGAGCACGGAACGGAGCAGGAAGCTTTTCGTATCGACATCCAGGCACATGGCGGGATAGTTGTTGAGTGCCGCTTCGAAGATATTGATGTACAGACCATCCTTCGACCGCATCTGAATCGGGGTCTGCACCATGGAATTGCCGGAGATACCGGCGGTGAAGATCTCGCCGCGGTCCTTGTACGCGGCGGCATCCACACCGCTCAGCGCGGTCTCGGCATACTTGTACTCGTTGGTATCGAAATCCCCCGGCATCCAGAATATCCTGTGGTCGCCGGTCATCGCGAACTCGGTCCGTTCGCCGGTGACGGTGAAGTAATTCAGATTGTCCTGCTGCGGGAATTCATAGCGGAAGCCGACGCCTTCATCGAACAGGCGGAAGGTGAGGATCATGATGCGGTCCTTCACCGCCGGCTGCCGGAGGGTCAGTTTCAGCTGGCGGTAATGGTTCCGGATGGTCTTCACTTCGCCGAGGACGGGATCCCACGACTCATCCACCAGCGAGGTCTCCGCTTTGGCCACGACGAATCCGGAGAGGAACGAGGGGATGTCCTTCACCATGATGCCGAGCCGGCCCGGTGCGGCGACGGGAGTCGCGCCGAGCGAGAGCGTATACTGCGGCGTGCTGTCCGCGGTCATGGAGACGGTGAGGGAGAGTTTCCCGGCGGGTGAGGTGATGGTCTGAGCAGGCAGAACGGTACAACAGATCAGCAGGGTGATGAGGCTTCGGATCATAGCAGGACCTTTGGTGGTGATGATGTGTGCGATGAGCGGGAGAGGACCCTCATCAATGTAGGGAGGGATGAGGAGAGAAACAACATCATTTCCGGAGCTGTGCGAGCACCTTCCGCGCGCGGGAGCGGATGCCGGCCGAACCGTACGGCACCAGCTGTTCAATGGTCAGCACGATCTCATGCTTCAGTTCCGGTTCGCTCATGGCGATGTTGGCGAGCACCGTCATGGAGAACGCTTTCACGGCAACGGGTGCTTTGACGTCCTGCAGGAACCCGAAGCAGAGGTCGGCGGCGCGTCCCTGGTGCCGGCGCGGAATGTCGATGAACTGGAGCGAACGGACGATGTTCCGCCGGAGCGCGTCGGACGCTCCGGGCCGCGCCGCAGCGGCGAGGAGCTTCGGGATCCATGGTGTGACGAGTGCGGGACGCAGTTCCGCGCAGATGGTGAGCAGCCACGACGCGCGCATCACGACGGCGGCATCGGCCGAGAGCGCCATCCGTGCGACCACGGCGAAGCGCTCCGTATCATCGCCGATCCGTTCCGCCAGCCGCAGCATCTCCGGACGCGCATACCGTCCGAACAATCGCTCCATGAGCTCGCTGCGGAATTCAGTCGGGTTCCCCCGTGCTGTCATGATGCCTGCTCCTGCGTACCTGTCGCCGCCGGCAGCGTGATGGTGAAGGTTGCGCCGCCGTTCAGCTGTCCTTCGGCGGAGACCCGTCCGCCGTGCCGGTGGACGATCCGCTGCACGATGGAGAGTCCGATACCGAGTCCTTTGAACTGGTCCTCGGTATGCAGCCGCTGGAAGATGCCGAACAGTTTATTGGTGTTCGACGGGTCGAAGCCGACGCCGTTATCCTTCACCGAGTACCGGATGAACTCCCCGTCCGCAGCGCCGCTGATGACGATGACCGGTGCATCGACCGTGGCGGAGTATTTCACCGCGTTGGTGATGAGATTCGTCATGGCCTGACGGACGAGGGTCTCATCCGCCCGGCAGGCGGGGAGCTTCCCGACGATCACC
Source organism: Bacteroidota bacterium (assembly GCA_013361065.1). Classification (GTDB taxonomy): domain Bacteria; phylum Bacteroidota; class Ignavibacteria; order UBA10030; family UBA8401; genus UBA8401. Next base: position 27,293 of record JABWAK010000001.1, on the reverse strand, counting down.
GAATACCGGCCGCGCTGTTCATCCGTCATATGTTCCTGCAGCAGGTCGCGGACGAGCGCACCCATCTCAACGTGTGCCGGGCGGAGTTCGTTCCGCCCGATGCGCGAGAGGGTGAGCAGTCCATTGATGAGCTGGTCCATCTTCTTGATACTGGTGCGCACCACGCCGATGAGCCTCCGGCCTTCATCATCGAACTTATCCTCATATCCTTCCACCAGCATGGCAGAGAAGGAGTCGATGGCGCGGAGCGGAGCACGCAGGTCGTGAGAGACGGAGTAACTGAATGCCTCCAGTTCCTGGTTCGCCTCGGTGAGCTGGCGGGTGCGGCGGAAGACCCGTTCCTCCAGTTCCTCGTTCATCATGCGGAGGGTGTTCTCGTACACCATCTTATCGGTGACGTTCCGGATGATATGAAGGATCTTGTCATCGTCAAAGGCAATGAGGTGTGCCTCGAAGTACTCTTTCTGCTCGCCCAGGATGATCGAATACTGGTATTGCTGCATCGTTCCAGTCTCCAGAGCCCGGCGGAGTTTCGGTCTTATGGTAGTGTTCACAAAGCTTCGGATGTCCTCCGCGCTGTCGGCCGTCGAGGGGATATCCGGGGAAAGGACCCTGAACGGCCGGGCGGGGCCGGAGAGAGCGAGCTGGAGCAGTTCGTCGATCGTGCGGCCGATGAACAATTCCGGCTGCATCAGGAGCAAGGCGGTCTCCGGAACATGGGCGTCGAGGAAGCGTCCCTGTCCGTCCTGAACGAACATGATGTCCGGGATGGTCCGCACGAGAGCGCGGTTGCGTGCTTCGCTGTGCCGCAGACCTTCCTCGGCGGTCTTCCGTTCCGTGATATCCTGGATCAATCCGTCGTACGAGATGAGCACTCCGTCCGCTCCGTGCCGCGGCACCAGTGTGTTGCGGACCCACCGGAGAGCGCCATCCTTCCGGATGATGCGGTGCTCCACCGGCTGCGAGGTCCTGTTCTCCAGCACGGCGCGGATCCTTGCTTCGACCATCGGCCGGTCCTCCGGGACGATCATCGTATTCCACAGGAAGCGGTCGCGCTCGAATTCCTCCACCGCGTACCCGGTCACCGCCAGACAGCCGGGACCATGCTTGGTCGCGGAGACCACAGAACCTTCCACGGTGACGGTGTAGATGTAGTCCGTGATCGCTTCCGTGATCTGTCGGTAGCGGAGTTCACTGGCGTGCAGTCTCTCTTCCGCCTGTTTCCGTTCCGTGATATCCTTGACGAAGTTGACCGCTTTGCGGAAGCTCCCCTGTTCATCGAATTCGAAGTGAGTGGTTTGTTCCACCCAGAAGAGGGTTGCATCCTTCAGACGCACACGGAATTCCATCGACATCTTCTGCCGTTTCGCATCCATCCAACGGCGGTACGATGCGATGACGCGGGACCTGTCCTCGTCCGCCACCAGACGGAAGGAGATCATTCCGATCAGTTCCGTTTCGGTGTATCCGCTGAGGATGACCATACCGGGATTGCAGTAGGTGAACTTGGCGAACCGGTCCGACTCGTAATAGGCCTGATGGATGTTCTCGACCATGGTGCGGTAGCGCTGTTCGGACCAGCGGATCTGCTCTTCATGCCGTTTGCGCTCCGTGATATCCCGCATGCTGATGCGGCGGCCGAGGCTGCGTCCATCCTCCGTGACGATGGGACGGCAGATATGATTCATCCACCGTTCTTCACCGTTACGCCGCAGGATGCGATACTCCAGCGAATGGGGTTCATGACCGCTGAATTCGTGTTGCTGATGGTCCGACACCCGTTGTCGGTCGTGCGGATGGACCATCGCGGTGAGCAATGAGGGATCGGCCTGGATCTCCCCGGGACCGTACCCGCAGATCCGTTCGCAGGAAGGAGAGACGTATTGGATGGAGCCCGCTGCATCGATCCACATCTCCCAATCGTACGTGAAATTAGCGACCGTACGGTACCGTTCCTCGCTGATACGAAGCTGTTCGATCGCACGATGTTTCTCCGTGACATCGTGGCCCACGCACTGGATCTCGGTGGGAGCGCCGGATTCATCCGTGATAGCGATGAACTCCCACTCTGTTTGCGCTATGCCGTGCTGCGGATGCTTTTTTTGCACCGTCACCGGGAACGCAGTGCCGGGGTGTGCGATGCACTGCATGACGACCGCTTCGACCGCTGCGGTATCCTCGGACAGATAGGTGGTGCGGGAATCGGCACCGATCACATCCTCCCGCCGTAATCCGAAGGTGCGACAGAACTGGTCGTTCACGAAGGTGTAATTCCCCTTCATGTCGGTCCGAACAACAAAATTGGTCTGGGAATTGATGAGCGACTTCAACTGTGCATTGGTCAACCGCAGTTCCTCATCCGCGCGGACCCGCTGGGTGATGTCCGTGGCGACGATCATGCTGTACGTGGGCGCGCCGCTGGCGTCCCGGACCAGCGTACCATTCACTTCTCCGATGAAGGTGGAGCCGTCTTTGCACATCATCGGGAGCATCAGCTGATGGATCGGAGTACCGCCGAGCAGGTTCGCAAAGTGGCGTTCCCCGTCCGCACGGAGGGCGGGAGAGAAGCGTTCCCGGATATCCATACCGATGATCGATTCGCCGTCGCTGAACCCGAAGAGGCGCAGGGCCCGGGCGTTCGCGTCCACGATCCGTCCGTTCAGATCTGTCACCGCGATGGCGTTGGGAGAGGTCTCCAGCAGCGACCGGTTGTACTGTTCGCTGGTGCGGAGGGCGGTCTCGGTGTTCTTCATCTCCGTGATGTCGAAGAACGATGTGACGAAGCGACCGTTCTTCGGAATGGAGGTGGAGACATGTTTCCAGCTCTTGATCTGATCGGTGTACAGGTCGGTTTTCACCGCACCGGAATCGTGCAGATGGGTGTTCCAGAAGGAGGTGATGTACTCCGACGGCATCTGATAGATGTCCGTGGCGAGTCGCCCGATCACCTGTTCCCGCGGCAGGAGCGCGATATGTTCGAACGCGCGGTTCACCTCCAGGATGCGGTAGTCCACGATAGTGCCGCGATCATCATACACAAGTTCGTTGAGAGCGACCCCCTCCTCCAGCGATTCGAAGATGTTCTGCAGTGTCTCCTCGCTCTGCCGGAGTTGCTGGGCATTCCGGGCCCGTGAGACGGCCTGGGCGACGATCTGCGCGATGGTCTGCGTCAGACGGGACTCCTGCTCCGTGAACGAGTGCGGTTCGCTGTAATAGACCATGAACTTCCCGATCAACCGTCCGTCATGCAGCAGGGGAATGAACCCGAGGGCGCGGATCCCTTCGCGCAGGATCACCGGACGCAGCGCTTCCAGCGACGGTTCCTCGTTCACATCGGCGACGAAGATCGGCTGGGGGTCCTCCGTATCTATGGACCAGGGGGAATGGCGGGCGGCCGCGGTCTTGTATCCGTCGGAGAGCCCGACCGCATCCATGAACTGCATGACGCCGTGTGCGTCGAACAGCAGAATGGAGGCTTTGGGGCACCGCATCCCCGCGGCAAGGTACTCCACCGCATGACGGTAGATCGGTGCTTCCGACTGGTCCCGTGCGATATCCCGCACAAAGGCGTAGAGCAACCGCAGTTCATCGTACTGTCGCTCCCGGTCCTGCTCCATCTGTTTGCGGGCGCTGATATCCTGTGCAAGCGCGATGATCACCGGCCGTCCGAAGTAGAGACCTTTACTCAGCCGGACATCCTTCGGGAAGATCTCGCCGTTCTTGCGTCGTCCCCAGAACTCGAACTGCTGGTTCGCACCGCGCATCACGGAGCGGAGGATGACGGGGAAGTCGAGATGGTCGTTCCGGCCGGGCGCTGCGACGAACTCCGGTGTCCGGCCGATCATCTCGGACCGGCTATAGCCGTACATCGCTTCCGCCCCCTCGTTCACATCGATGAACACCCCATGTTCGTCCTGGATGTAGATGGCATCGAGCACGGTGTTGAATAGTCCGCGGTAGCTCTCCTCGCTCTGGCGGACCTCCATCGCGACTGCGGCCCTCGCTTCCTCGGCGCGTTTCTGTTCGGTGACGTTGATGGCGGTGATCAGGAGTTCGGTCCGGTCCGCATTCAGCGGGGCAACGCGGTTCTCGTACCACCATGTTTCACCGTCCACCGTAGCGGAGGTCTCATAGGCGTGCATCGTTCCGGTGCGGATGGTCTCGTCCAAACATGACCGCACGCTTTCATGCTGCCCCGGATGGATCGTGTCGAAGATATTGGTGCCGAGGAAGTCGGCCGGAGTGTAGTTCCCCTCCGTCCGGTTGATATAGGTGATGCGGCCGGCGCGGTCGACGAGCGTGATGATGGCCGGTGAATGCTCCAGATACATGCGGAGGCGCTCCTCGCTCGACCGCAGCGCATCCTCCATCCGTTTCCGTTCGGTGATGTCGCGGCAGATGGTGATGATCAGCGGTATCCCGCCAATCTTCGTACCGCTGGCGCTGATCTCCACATCAAAGGTGCTCCCGTCCTTGCGCCGGTGATGGGTTTCGAAGGTATGGCGGACATTTGCAATATCAGCGAATGCACGACGGATCTCCGTCTCGGTCATATTAACTTCGATATCCCATGTATGCATCTGCAGCAGTTCGTTCTGGGAGTATCCGAGCATCGCACAGAACCGCGGGTTACATTCGATGATGCGGTGGTCCTGACTGAAGACTGCGATACCGTCATTGGACGTATCCATCAGGATGCTCCGCCGGAGCGCCTCCTGCTCCCGCTGCCGGAGCACGGCGAACCGGTTGAGCGCCAGATAGCATTGATGGATGAACGATTCGATCGTGACGGCATCGACCGCGATCGGGTCAGCCGTGAGAAGGAAGATGTACCCCAGATACGACTCACCATCCGCCAGACCGATGGAATAACTGTGCTGCGCGCCCGTCAGTTTCTCGATACCCCGCGCAACGATCTTGGGGAGGAATTTGTTCGCTGTCTCATAGAGTCCGCCGGGGTACTTCCGGAGCTTGGGGGAACAGAATTTCTCCGCATATTCCTTCATCGGACCGAAGGATTGGCTGAACGGATCGAAGCGCTGCAGACGCTTCCCTGCTTCCAGCATTGTCTTGTTCACGCCGCCCATGGCACTCAACCGGCAGGTATTGCCGTCCGCCGAACTGCTCAGCACGAATGCATAGGAACGGGGGATGAACGTCGTGACCATGTCTGCCATTAACTCGTAGATCTCCTGCTCGCCGTTGCACGCGACCAGCCGGTCCGAGGCCTCTACCAGGAAACGGAGCTGTTCGTTCTGACGCCGGAGTGCATCGGCTGCTTCCCGCTGTTCAGAGACATCGGTGAAAGCAGCCACGGCCCCCCGGTACGTGCCGTCGGGATCGGTGAGCGGGTAGGTCTCGATGACGGTATGGATGGCGGTCCCGTCCGGATGACGGAAGGTATACTCACGCGCCTCCTGCACTCCCCGTTTCCGCCGTTCGATCGATGTGTTGACCCTGCTGAAATCCTCTTTCGGGACGATATCGAACAATGAGCGACCGATGATCCGTTCGGGAGGCAAACCGACGATCTCCGCCATCCGAGGATTCACCATAGTGGTGACCGCCTGTGCATCGATCACCCAGATCCCTTCGTTCAGGTTGCTGACCAGGTTCCTGTACCGTTCCTCGCTTGCACTAAGGGCGCGCTGGGCCAGCACCCGTTCGGTGACATCGCGCAGCATCCCGTTCCACACAACATCTCCATTCTCCATTTTTCGCGGTGTGGATTCGAAACGGAGCCAGCGTTCGCGACCGATAAGTGCGGCGCGGCATTCATACTGGAATGGTTCCAGTGTCGTGACCGATTCCACATTGCGCTCCAAGAATACCTGCCGGTCCTCCGGATGGATCATGGAGACGAAGCGCTCCTGATGTGCCAACAGTTCCCCGGCGCTGATACCGCACAACTGTTCCACCTGCGGACTCACATACTCGATGAAGCGCCGTCCATCCGCCGTGCGCCGCCATGTGTAGACGACGAACGGCAGACGCCGGATGAGCCCTTCGTACGATTCCTTGCTCTCTTTCAGAGCGGCTTCCTGACGGTTCCGTTCGGTGACATCGCGCTGTGTGCCCCAGGCGTTGATGAGCCGTCCGTTCACCACCATACCGGTGAGATTGTTCGCCACAGTGAAGATCCTGCCGTTCCGGTCACGTTCGTTCGTCTCGGTCTCCCGCAGCCGGTATCCGGAGGTGATGAACGAGGTCAGGTAGGCGATGTTCTTCGGGTCCTTCCGGTCCAGTACATCACGCAGCATGATCCCGGTGATCTCCTCTGCCTTCGTGAAACCGTACATGGCGGCATAGGCATCGTTGCACTCCATCAGATACCCGTACCGGAAGAACCAGGCGATCTGTTCTTTCACGCCGAGGCGGATATCCATCGACCGCTTCAGTCCGAAACACCAGATCCCTTCCGAGCTGTTGTCGATGAACATCCGGTAGCGGAGTTCCGCCGCCTGTCGAGCTTCCTTGTCCCGCGTCTCGGCGGTGATGTCGCGAAGGGCGGCGATGATGCTGCGGGAGGCAGGATCATGATGACAGCGGAGGGAAACGGAGCGGTCCGGCGTCCGGAACCGGAACTCCATAATGCCGTCAACGCGGAGCTGCTTCCAGGCGGTGCGCAGGGAGGAACGTTCCTCCGGCAGCACCAGTGAGACCAGGGATTGTCCGATGAGACGTTTGCGGGACGACCGCAGCAGGGAACAGGCACCCGCATCGGCCGATGCGATGATGCCGGTCCGGCGGACCACGAGTACGCCATCGGCAACAGCGGCAAGGGTCTGGAGGATCTTCGGATCGGGAAGCGGCGATGGGCGGTGAGCGGAAGGTCGATGAGCAGGAACGGTGTTGAGTTTCTTTTTGAGCTGCCGCCGTCGAGCGGCGGCACGCGGGGAACCGGTTGTCGGTGAGGCCATGATGTTGCTCCGCTGGTATGGGTTCGCACCGGCGCAGCAGAATAGGGATACACGACCGGCCGGCGGAAGAACGAACACACATACGGTGCAGTCTGCATGCGCCCCGTTCGATGGTACTGAAACACGTCACTCCAATTGGATAAAAACTACTGAATAGAAAATCGGCAGTCAACGGAATTTCACGGTCAGTACATGTTCCGAACAGCGAAACAAGACAAACCGGTATGGTTTCATCTGCGCCAACGCGGAAGCGATTCCTTCCTTTCACTTGTACCGCTTTTTTTGTATTTTGGTGGATTATTACGCCATTCCCGATACGTTCAATTCTCACCATACACACAGCAGAAATATATGGGTCGTATATTCGAAAAACGGAAACATGTGATGTTCGCGCGGTTCAAGAAGATGTCCAAAGCCTTCAACCGTATCGGCAAGGACATCGAGATCGCCGTGAAGGCCGGGGGACCGGACCCGAAGGGGAATCCGCGGCTCCGGATCGCCATGCAGAACGCGAAGAGCGTGAACATGCCGAAGGACCGGGTGGAAGCGGCCATCAAACGCGCCTCCAACAAGGATACCTCTGGATTCTTCGAGATCATCTATGAGGGCTACGCGCCGCACGGCATCGCGGTGGTCGTGGAGTGCGCGACGGACAACCAGACGCGCACCGTCTCCAACGTGCGTCATCACTTCAAGGAGTACGGCGGAGCGCTGGGGAACAGCGGGTCCATCGCGTTCATGTTCGAACGGAAGGGGATCTTCAAGATCGCGCTGGAAGCGGTGAAGGATGTGGATGAATTCGAGCTGGAGATGATCGACCACGGACTGGACGAGCTGAACGGAGATGAGAAATTCCTCTACGTGTACACTTCGTTCCAGAATTTCGGTGCCATGCAAAAGGCGCTGGAGGAGAAGGGGATCGAACCGGCGAGCACCGAGCTGCAGTACATCCCGACCACCACGAAAGAACTGACGCCGGAACAGGCGAAGGAAGTGACCGAGCTGATCGACGCGATGGAAGAGGATGACGATGTGCAGAACGTGTACCATAATATGGCGCACGGCTGACCGGTCAGAAGAACGCAATAACAGAACGCCCCGGCAGAGAACCTCTGTCCGGGGCGTTCGCCTGTACAATAGTGCCGGTCAGCGCATCAGCAGCATCTTCCTGCTCTCCGTGAACGTTCCGCTCTCCAACCGATAGAGATAGACGCCGGAAGAGACCGGGAGACCGTTGTCATCCGTTCCGTTCCAGGTGACCGCATGCTCCCCTGCCCCGAACTCGCCATGCGCCACCGTTGCGACCGCACGCCCCAGTACATCGTACACCCGGAGCGAAACGACGGACCGTGTGCCGACGCTGAACCGGATCCCGGTGGAGGGATTGAACGGGTTTGGATAATTCTGCAACAGGGAGAATGTTGCAGGAGATAACGGAGCCTCCGCATTCACGTTGACCACAAAATTGTTGTCATACATTGCTTGAGCATACGCATCCAGTGCAACAAGCGAATCCAAGAATCCGTTCGTCTGGACATCACCTGAGATCGGATTTCCTTTCCCCGGTGCGAGAAGGATACTTACAACAATGCGGGCAGAATCCCCGGGGTTCATGGTGAACGGACCGGTTGCCATCAACATCCGCTTGTCGCCGGGACCATTGTCGGCGTCGCGCACCCCGGCCGCCATGAAATCGTAGCGTCCCGATGCACCTGTCGGGTCATTCTCGATCACCCAATTACGGAATGTCGTCAGACCGATCTGTTGACCCACGTTGCGTTTGTTCCCCGTTCGCTGGAAGATCGCGATGGAGTCAGCGGTTGTTCGCACCGTGGGACTTTCCAGAAAATCAAAACCGACAACACCGGAATACCCCGATTCCTCTTCCGTGAACTGGAAGCCGAGATTCAGTGAAGGATTGGCCGAATAGAATGCATTGTGATCGTTCGTGGCCGTTCCGATATCCGAATCACCGGCGGGTCCGAGAAAACACTCCCTGAGCGTATCGTTGCTGCGGTTGATGACCGTGTACACAAAAAACACAAAATCCTTCTGTGGTCCGCTGTTCCAAGAATATGTGGTCTGAAGGATGTCCAGTCCCAAAGGATACCCGGACCCGAACTTGTATTCCGGATTGCGGAGCGTGTCAGTATCCTTATAGATGCAGAACATATCCTCACCGGAGATAAACACAGCCGGAAAGGAATCACGGGAGGCGGGGTCGGCAATATAGTCGCCGTAGTAACCATTCTTCCCGACCGTTTTTCCGCTCTGTTTCTTCCGGATGGGCCAATCGGGCAGCGACGGTGTTTTCGTATTCTTCCCCTGCGGGGTGAAGTCCGTCGCCATATACAGGTAGTATTTCGCCGAGACCGGATCGGCCGCACCGAGCACACGGCCGCCGTCTGCTGTAGAGCCAGGCCCAAACCACGAAGATCCGGAATTCGGGTTATATCCTACGGAGACGACCTTCACGGTGTCGGCGTTCAACCGTTTTTTTGCGCCCATCCAGATCGATTGACCATAGATATAGGCTCTGCCGGAGCTTCGGGGCCAGAACCAGCCCGCTCCTCCATTGGAGACATTGTGTCCATAGAGACCATAGTTCGAAATATAGAATTCGTTATTGCTAACGGCGGACAACCGCTGTTCATAGACCACGGCGGATTTGAGCATGACAGGACTGCGGGAGTCTTTTGTTCCGGCACAAAGAACGAAGGTGGTGAGAAGAGAGAGAAATGTAAACATCTTCATAGGATGAGACCTTTCATCATGGGATTGTATCACAACTTTACCAGAAAATTATGTTTCTAGCAATCCCGTAAATACGTTATACTGCGCCGGTGTGGATCGCATCGTCGCCGAACTTCTTTTTCAGCTTATCCACGGCGGACAACATCTGGGTCCGCTTTTCATCCTCCGGGAACAAGGAGAGCGATTCCTCCTTTGCCTCAGTGAATTGGGTCAGTCCCACCCCCAAAAGCCGGACAGTGCTGCGCCGGTGGAAGGCCTTCAGGAAGATCCCTTTGACGGCGTCGAACACCACCCGGTCGTCGTTGGTCGGTTCTTTGAGCGTGATGTTCCGGGTGATCGTGGTGAAATCGGAGTACCGGAGTTTCAGCTTCACCGTTTTCCCCTTCCAGCCGTAGCGGCGGGTGTTGTAGCAGACCCCTTCGGTCAGGTCGAACAGATACCGCAGCAACCGTTCCGTATCGGCGGTGTCCTTGCCGAACGTATGTTCGCTGCTGATGCTCTTCCGTTTCCACTCCACATCGAGCGTGTCGCTCCCGATCCCCATCGCCGTCCGGTAGAAGTAGCCGCCATGGTCGCCGAGGATATCCTCCAGCGTCTGCGGCGAGAGTTTCTGGATATCGCGGATGAGGTTGATGTCGTACTTCCGCAGTTCGACCTCGGTCTTCTTTCCGACTCCGGGGATCACATTGATGTCCAGCGGCGCGAGAAACTCCTTCTCCAGTCCGTGCGGGATGGTGATGCATCCTTCCGGTTTCACGCATCCGGTGGCGATCTTGGAGATCACTTTATTGGAGGAGAGAGCGATGGTGCAGGGAAGTCCGAACTCCCGTTTAACGAGCGCCTGCAGCGTCCGCATCAGTCCGGGCAGGTCGTTATTATAGAGCTTCTCACACCCGGTGAAATCCATGTACATCTCATCGATGGAGGCCTGCTGTACGATGGGGGCGTAATCGCAGAGGAACCGATAGAGCTTCTTGGAATATTTCCCGTACTCTCCGTGATTCCCCCGGACGACCGTCAGCTGCGGACAGAGGTCCACCGCCTGACCCATCGGCATGGCGGAACGGACGCCGAACGCGCGTGCTTCGTACGACGCGGAGGAGACCACGCCGCGGCGGCCGATGCCTCCCACCGCGACCGGCTTGCCGTTGAGCGACGGATCCAGGATCCGCTCCACCGAGACGAAGAAACAATCCAGATCGATATGGGCGATGAACTTCTTCATGACTGGAGGCAATGTACGGAAGCGGCAATGAAAATGAAATTCGAACAACGAAGCAGTCCCGCAGAACGCGCAGAATAGCGCAGAAAGGAATAAAAGTTTCCAACATCAATATCCGACCACTCCTCGTATCGATCATACACTGCCATCTTCTCTGTTGTCTGAAATCTGTCATCTGTCATCTTTCTGCTATCTGAATTCCGCCCTCTGTCATCATCTCTGTTCCGAATTCTTCCCTCGCTGTTTTGCTCCATTGTGGATATATTGAAGCAACAACGCGTTTTTGTCCACTTTAGATCTGATACGAACAATGAAATTTCCTATGCTCATTCTGCTGACACTGCTCACTCTTACCGCCTGCGATACCGAACCGGAGATCGCGCCCGTACCGCCGGCCGCGCAGAACCATGAATTCTGGCTCTCCACGGCGGACAAGTCCGTGCTTTTCGCGAAACAGACACAGAACATCACCATCTCCTCCGCCAACGCACCGGTCATCGATGTGGATGCGGCGCAGACCTTCCAGTCCATGGAAGGATTCGGATTCGCCCTGACCGGCGGCAGCGCACAGGTGCTGCATGCCATGAGTGCGCCGGCCCGGACGGCGCTGCTGAAGGAGCTCTTTGCCACGGACGGGAACAATATCGGCATCAGTTATCTGCGTGTCAGCATCGGTGCATCGGATCTGGATGCATCGGTCTTCTCGTACAATGACCTGCCGGCAGGACAGACCGACACCGCCATGGCGCAGTTCAGCATCGCGCCGGACAAGACGCACCTCATCCCGGTCCTGAAGGAGATCCTTGCGATCGATCCGACCATCACCATCCTCGGTTCGCCCTGGTCCGCTCCGGTCTGGATGAAGACGAACGGCTCCAGCATCGGCGGCAGCCTGCGGGTGCCGTACTATGCGGCGTATGCGAAGTACTTCGTGAAGTACATCCAGGCGATGAAAGCGGAAGGGATCACCATCCACGCCGTCACAGTGCAGAACGAACCGCTGTACGGCGGGAACAATCCCAGCATGGTGATGCAGGCGGCGGACCAGGCCTTCTTCGTGAAACAGTACCTGGCACCGGCGTTCAAAGCGAACAACATCGCCACCCGCATCATCGTGTACGACCATAATGCGGACCGGACCGATTATCCGCTGACCATCTACGCCGATTCGGCTGCGCGGGCGGTGGTGGACGGGGCGGCATTCCATCTGTACGGCGGCAGCATCGATAATCTGACGGCGGTCCACAACGCCTACCCGGACAAACATCTGTACTTCACCGAACAATGGATCGGAGCGCCCGGGAACTTCTCCCAGGACCTGAAATGGCACACCAACAATCTCATCATCGGTGCGTCACGCAACTGGTGCCGCGTGGTGCTGGAGTGGAACCTTGCCGCCGATCCGAATCAGGATCCGCACACCCCCGGCGGCTGCGACCAGTGCCTGGGAGCGCTCACCCTCTCCGGTGATAATGTCGTCCGGAATCCCGCGTACTATATCATCGCGCATGCCTCCAAGTTCGTCCGCCCCGGCTCCGTCCGGATCCATTCCGGCAGGACCGAATGGCTGAACACGGTCGCCTTCCTTCGACCTGACGGCAAGCGGGTGCTGATCGTCCTCAATAACAGCACCACCGTCCAGGCATTCTCCATCCGGGAAGGGAGCAAGGAGATCCACGCGATGCTCGCCCCCGGAGCGGTCGGCACATATCTCTGGTAGGACGCGCCGTTTCCGCCTGTTCTGCCGTGCAAATTCTGCGCCTCCTTATGCACCGGATGCATCATCATTGCATCCGGTGTTGCATTTTGTGCCTGAAATCCCCTTTTTGAGATGGCACTATTCTTGCAGATTCCCGGAAGGGGCGCCTCATCGCTGCATCCGGCCCGCTCATTCCTTCCACCATCATCCGCTCAGGAGTTCGACATGTACGTTCCACGGTCCACGTTCCGGCAGCGCAGCGCCGCAGTCCTGCTGTTGCTTGGTATGATCGTCCCGCTGCAGGCGCAGGATCCCGGCGATGTCATCTTCGCCGGCATCACAGTACACTCCATCGCCATTCAGATGAACCAGCCCAATTACTGGGATTCGCTCGTCTATTATTATAACCAGGGACTGGAACAGTACATGGTCGGCACGGTGACGCTGAACGACACACTGGTGCTCGATTCGGTCGGCGTCCGGCTGAAAGGTAATTCTTCCTTCACGCATCCCAACAACAAGAAATCGATCCGTCTGAGTCTGGATGAGTACAAAAGTGCGTACCGGTGGGACGGGGAGAAGAGCATCCATCTGAACAACGGCTGGGGCGATCCGTCGTTCATGCGCGAGAAGATGCATCTCGATTTCCTCCGCGATGCGGGTATCGCCGCACCGCGGAGCAATTATGCTTTTGTGAAGATCAACGGCGCGGCGTGGGGACTCTACTCCATGGTGGAACATGTGGATAAGACCTTCCTGACCGACCGGTACGGCGACAAGACGGGGAATCTCTACAAAGCGGTCGACGGTTTCGGGCCGGGGGCGAACTATTTTTCGGATTTCCGGTACTATGGTACCGCTGTCGATTCCTATGCGGTGCGCTATGAACTGAAGACGGAGGAGTCGCTCACACCGTGGAACGATCTGATAGGGGTGATCGGCAGCGTCAACAACAGCGCCGCTCCCGCCGCGGCGATACCATCCGCGGTGAATCTCCGGAACTTCGTCCGCACCATGGCGGCGGACAATCTCTTTGCGAACCTCGATGCCTACATCAACAGTGCGCGGAATTTCTACGTCTATTTCCTCCCTGCCACCGGCAAGATGGAGTGGATCGTCTGGGACACGGGACTGAGCTTTGGAGCCTACGCGCCGAGCCTCTCCAATCTCGATCAGCTGAGTATCACCTATGTCTCGAATGCCACGACGCGTCCTCTGCTGGGCAAGGTGCTCAACACACCATACCTGCGCAATGAATATCTGAAAGCCTATTCCACCCTCTTCACGCAGCACTTCTCCGTTGCCCGGCTGCAGGCCCGCGCGGACAGCATCGCCGCGGTCATCCGTCCGTTCGTGTCGGCGGATCCGAAGAAGATGTACACCAGCCAGCAGTTCGAATCGAATCTTGTCGGTTCCATCATCGCTGCCGGGGGCGCCGGTTCCACCAAGCCGGGGATCAAGTCGTTCCTGCAGGCGCGCGAAACGAGCGTGAAGCAGCAGCTGGCGGCGGCGGTGATCGACTGGACGAACAGGATCAGCGCCGGTGATGTGGTGATCAATGAGTTCGCCGCACAGAACGATTCCATCCTCGATCCTGCCGGTGAAGCGGAGGATTGGATCGAACTCTATAATACCACGGCGAACGATATCGATCTCGGCGGTATCCGCCTCTCGGACTCCTATGCGAATCCCGCCAAATGGAGCTTCCCGAACGGTACGACCATTCCCGCGAAAGGGTATCTCGTTATCTGGGCGGATGAGGATACCGGTCAGGCGGGACTGCATGCCTTGATCAAACTGTCTGCCGGGGGCGAACAGCTCCTCCTCTCCAATCCCGATTCCACCGTGATCGACTCGCTCACCTTCGGGGCGCAGGCACTCAACCGGACGATGTCACGCGTGCCGAACGGCACCGGTCCGTTCTACACATCCCTGCCCACGCCGGGCGCTGTGAACATCGGCGTCATCCCGGTGGCGAAAGGGGAGGTGGTGATCAACGAATTCGCGGCGGATAACGATTCGCTGACCGATCCTGCCGGTGAAGCAGAGGACTGGATCGAACTCTATAACACGGCATCCCGCACCATCGATCTCGGCGGCATGTTCCTGTCGGACGACTATCTGACCCCGGCAAAGTGGAAGTTCCCGGCTGGCACCACCATCCCTGCCAACGGCTATCTTGTGGTCTGGGCGGATGAGGATTCCGGACAGGCCGGGGTGCATGCAAAGTTCAAACTGTCCAAGAGCGGCGAACGGATCGTGCTGAGCGGGACCGATACGACGGCGATGGATACGGTCGCTTTCGGTGCGCAGACCACCAATCGGACAATGGCCCGCATCCCGAACGGCACCGGGCCGTTCGTTCAGGGGATACCGACCCTGGGGGTGAATAACGAACCCTCCTCGCTGCTCCCCGGCGAGGTGGTGATCAACGAGTTCCTCGCTTCCAACACGCTCATCCTCGATCCCGCCGGCGAAGCGGAGGATTGGGTGGAACTCTATAATACGACGACCCGCGTCATCGACCTGGGCGGCGTTTCGCTGTCGGACAATTACGACCTGCCGGCCAAATGGAGTTTCTCTGCCGGCACGAGCATCGCACCGAAAGGATATCTGCTGGTCTGGTGCGATGAGGATTCCGGACAGGCGGGGATCCATGCGATGATCAAACTCTCCGCCAGCGGAGAGGAGATCATGCTCTCGTCGGCGAACGGTACGGTGATCGACTCCGTCACCTTCGGTGCGCAGACGGCGAACATGTCCATGGCACGCATTCCGGACGGCAGCGGACCGTTCAAGCAGGTGGTGCCGACGCCGGCAGCAGAGAACAAGGATGTACAGGTGTCGGTGTCCGGCGCTGCTGCTGCGGTACCGACGGAGTATGCATTGCTGCAGAACCATCCCAATCCGTTCAACCCGAACACGACCATCACCTATCAGCTGCCGCGCGCATCCGCAGTACGGCTGACGGTGTACGATATCATCGGCAAAGAGATCGCCGTTCTAGTGAACGATGCACGTTCTGCCGGCACGCACACGGTCTCCTTCGACGCCTCGCGGCTGTCGAGCGGCATCTATCTCTACCGCATCAGCGCCGGAGGCTATGTACAGACACGCCGGATGATGCTTATCAAATAGTGGAAATGAACTATGCACCACGCTCGTTATCGCAGAATAATGAACCCATCATCGATCCCGGCACTCGCTCTCTTATTGTTCTTCGCGCTGCCGCTTCCGGCACAGGTCTGGAACTGGCAGAATCCGCTGCCGCAGGGGAATACACTCCGTGCGGCGCGGATGCTCACCGCGAACCGCTTCGCAGCGGCCGGGGACGCCGGGACGATCATCCAGTCGACCGATAAAGGTGTCACCTGGAACCGCAGCACCGTCATAGTCGGCGGTTTGCCGGTCTCCGCTTCTATCACGGCGCTCTGGTGTTTCACCGTTTCCGATTGGTATGCGGCGACGGCCGATGGACGCATTCTGCGGTACGACGGGGCGTGGTCGCAGCGGTTCAGTGACAGCGCTGCGTCATTCGCCGCGATGGATTTCGCTTCGTTCACCGCCGGATTCGCTGCGGGCGGCGATCCCTCCGGCGCAGGAGGAAGGGTGGCACGCACCACCGACGGCGGACTGACCTGGTCGCTCCACACCGCTCATGCTACTGCGACACTCTCTGCCGTCGATGCACCGACACCGACCACCGTGTATGCAGCCGGTGTCGCCGGTACGATCGTGAAGAGTACGGACGGCGGCATCACGTGGAATCTGCAGGTGAGCGGCACCAGCAACTGGATCCAATCGCTCTCATTCTTCGATTCGCTCACCGGTATGGCGGCAGGAAGCGGCGGCACCATTCTGAAGACAACGAACGGCGGCAGCAGCTGGACGAAACTGACAACGGACTCCTTCGAGTGGCTGCAGTCCATCCAGCTTGCAGATGCCGATCATGCCTATGCTGCCGGCAGCAGCGGCACTTTCCTCCGCACGACCGACGGCGGAGTGCATTGGAGTGCGAGTACGACCGGTACAACGACCGCATTCATGGCGGCTTCTTTCGCCTCCTTCGAAGCGGCGAACGGTGTTGTTGTCGGTGAGAATGGCCTTGTCATGACAACCGAGGACGGCGGGGTCCAGTGGACCGTCCGCTCCGCCGGTACTACGGATGCACTCACATCGATGGTCTTCACCGCACCCGCCGCCGGGGTCGCTGTCGGCGATTTCGGTACCGTGCTGCGTACGACCAACGGCGGCGCACAATGGACGAAACAGATCACCGGGACAACGAACCTTCTGCAATCGGTCTGGTTCGCGAATGCGGATACGGGCTATACTGCCGGTGATGCCGGCACGATCCTGCGCACGACCGACGGCGGCGTTTCCTGGACCAAGCAAACCGTTCCGGTATCGGACTGGCTCTACAGCATCCACGGAATCAGCGGCAGGACGGTTTTCGCGGCAGGATATTTCGGCGCGATCCTCCGCACGACCAACGGCGGGGCGGAATGGACGACTCTGACGAGCGGTGTCAGCAATCTGCTCTCGTCCGTCTGGTGCATCGATGCGAATACGATCTATGCGGCGGGAGGGGATGATTACGGCGGAACAGCGGTGATTCTCCGTTCCACCAACGGCGGCAACTCCTGGAACAGCGTCCTGACGAAGGAGCAAACGATGATCTGGGGACTCCGCTTCACGGATGCACTGCACGGCATCGCTGCGGGAGGGGAGAACTTCGGTCTTGAAGCCGTGATGCTCCGGACAACGGACGGCGGGACCACATGGAACAACACGGTGTCCGGCATCGCCGATGCGATGCACAGCGTCCATCTGCCCGACGGTGTGAACGGTTATGCGGTCGGCGCCAACGGTGCGGTACTGCACACCGTCAATGGCGGAGCGTCATGGGTCCATGAACCTTCCGGGACGGCGAATGCCCTCCGCGCCGTGTATGCTCCGACGCCCGGCTCGGCATTCATCGCCGGCAGCGGCGGCACGATCCTCGCAACGACGAACGGTCCTCTCGCCGTCGGACCAGCCGCCATGCCGAACAGCATCGGTCTCGCACAGAACTACCCGAATCCCTTCAATCCCTCCACGACCATTTCGTTCCTCCTCCCGGAACAGCAGCAGGCGCGGCTGAGTGTGTACGACATCACCGGACGGGAGGTGCGCATGCTGGTGAACGGTGAACTGGCAGCAGGACCGCACACCGTCCGCTTCGATGCATCTGCTCTTGCCGGCGGCGTCTATTTCTACCGGCTCACAGCCGGTGCGGTGACGGAAACGAAACGGATGCTGCTGCTCAAGTAACGGACGAATGAACAGAACACTATCATCAATGTTTGGAGTACTATGATCAACGCACACCGGCCGTTCCGCCGGTTCCCCTCATGGTTCTATGGAACGGTCCTTGCGCTGCAGTTCCTTTCTGCACAGGCATTCAACGGCTACACCTTCTTCGGGGTCAGCAATTCCCGGAACGCCTACCTTGTGAACATGAGCAACACCGTGGTGAAGACCTGGAACTTCTCGCGGACGGGAGGATATTCGGCATATCTGCTTCCGGACGGCACGGTGCTGCGCACGGCGATGGCGAGCAGCGGCGGATTGAACGGCGGCGGAGCCCAGGGTGTAGTGCAGAGGGTGGACGGGAACAACACTCTCGTCTGGGAATACACCTATAGCACCAGCAGCGTCCGCGCCCATCACGATATCGAACCGATGCCGAACGGCAATGTACTCATCATCGCGTGGGAGGCGAAGACGGCGGCGCAGGCGGTGGCGGCGGGACTCAACAAGAGCCTGGCGCTCTGGCCGGAGCATATCATCGAAGTGCAGCCGGTCGGCACCACCGGCGGCAATATCGTCTGGCAATGGCATGCGTGGGACCATCTGGTGCAGCAGTACGATGCATCCAAAGCGAACTATGGCGTGGTGAAGGACCATCCGGAGCTGATCAATATCAATCTGGCGACGAACACCGACTGGATGCACTTCAACGGCATCAGCTACAATGCGCGGCTCGACCAGATCGTTGTCTCCTCGCACAATCTGAATGAAGTGTATGTGATCGACCACAGTACGACGACCGCCGAAGCGGCGGGGCATACCGGCGGCCGCTATGGCAAAGGGGGCGACATCCTCTACCGCTGGGGGATGCCGTCCAATCACGGTGCGCCCGGTACACAGGTGTTCAAAGTGGTCCACTGCGCCATCTGGATACCGGATTCGCTCCCCGGCGGAGGTCACATCATGGCGTTCAATAACCGCGAGGGACAGGGCACCTCCATGGTCGTGGAGTTGAATCCGCCGCAGGACAGTGCGGGATTCTATTCGTATGCCGCCGGGGCAGCGTTCGGACCGGCAACACCGTATTGGAGTTATACCGCGGCTGATTTCTATTCCAATCATCTCGGCGGACTGCAGCGGCTTCCCAACGGCAATACGCTCGCAGTGGAATCGACCACCGGATTCCTGCGCGAGGTGGACCCGGCCGGCAAGGATGTCTGGACGTACAACCGCGGCGGCGAGGTGGTGCGTGCGCTGCGGTATGCGCCGGAGTATCCGGGACTGAAGAACATCATAGCAGGTGTCGACGATGATGCACTGGTGCCGGCATCTGTATCGCTGGAACAGAACTTCCCGAATCCATTCAATCCTGTTACCACCATCCAGTACTCAGTGCCGAAAGAAAGCGACGTGACGCTCGCGGTGTTCGATGCACTCGGACGTCATGTGAGCGATATCGTCCGCCGTCCGCAGAAGGCAGGTACGTACACCGAATCGTTCGATGCATCCGCGCTTCCGTCCGGCGTCTATTTCTACCGGCTCACCGCCGGCTCCGTTGTCCTCACCAAACGGATGACCCTCATCAAGTGATCTGCTCTGCGCGCGGGAACGATGCCGTTCCTGCGCGCGTTCCTTTCTGTGTCCGCACCATGTACTTCCCGCAGTAAAAAATTCCGCCGGACGATTGCACCGTTACGGATATTTGTTACATTACTCTTGAATCCAGACCATGACCACATTGATGACCGATCTGGAAAAAAAGCGGAAACACATAGGAACAGAGAAACCATAGACCCGTTACAAACCATTTCTACGACTACTCCGGCATGACCGATATCCACGCTTTTTTGAATGCCATCACCATCGTCCTCTGCGTTGCCGCAGTGACGACGGTGCTGTTCCAGCGGCTGCGCCAGCCGGTGGTGCTCGGCTATGTCCTGGCCGGCGTCATCGTGGGACCGCACGTGCCGATCCCGCTCGTGGCGGACCAGGCGATCGTCACGACCCTCTCCGAGCTTGGGGTGATCCTGCTGATGTTCTCGCTCGGTCTCGAATTCAGTCTGCGCAAACTGGCGCAGATCGGTTCCACCGCCGGCATCATCGGCGTCATCCAGAGCAGCATCCTCGTCTGGACCGGGTACACGCTCGGTCAGTTGTTCGGATGGACCACCATCGAAAGCCTCTTCCTCGGCGCCATCATCGCCATCTCCAGCACGACCATCATCGCGAAAGTGTTCGACGAGCAGCGCATCACCGGCAAGCACCGCGAGATCGTCGTCGGCGTGCTGATCGTGGAGGACCTCATCGGCATCCTGTTCATGGCGGTCTTCACCGGTATCGCATCGGGCAGCGGACTTTCCGCCGGTCCGCTCATGATGACCATCGGGAAACTGACCTTCTTCCTGGCCGGCGTCATCGTGCTCGGACTGTTCTTCGTCCCGCCGATGATGCGGAGCATCAACGCGCTCAAACGGAAAGAAACGACGCTGGTGGCGAGCATCGGCTTCTGTTTCGCCATCGCGCTGCTGGCGCAGCAGTTCGGGTACTCGGTGGCGCTCGGTGCGTTCCTTGCCGGCTCGCTCATCGCGGAATCGGGGGAGGAGAAGGAAGTGGAGCATCTGGTGGAACCGGTGCGGGATATGTTCGCCGCGGTCTTCTTCGTCTCCGTCGGCATGCTGATCGACCCCGGTGTGATCGTACAGTACCTGCCCGAGATCGCCGTCATCACCCTGGCGGTGATCGTGGTGAAGTTCCTTGGCGTTGCCGCCGGAACATTCCTGACCGGAGCAGGAATGCGCACTTCCGTGAAAGCAGGGATGAGCATGGCGCAGATCGGGGAGTTCTCCTTCATCATCGCCGGACTGGGGTTGTCGCTCAATGCGACCGGGAATTTCCTCTATCCCATCACCGTGGCGGTCTCCGCCATCACCACGCTGACGACACCGCTGCTGATCCGCGCGTCCGGACCGGCGGCGAATTGGCTGGACCGTAAACTTCCGAAACCGCTGCAGACCTTCGCTACTTTATACGGCAGCTGGATCGAGGAGGTCCGACTGCGGTTCGAGAACCGGAAGAGTGCCGGACCGGTGCAGCGGCTGCTGCGGCGGATGCTGCTGGACGGCGCCGTGCTGGGAGCGATCGTGATCGGGACTTCGATAGGGATGGAGAGCATCGTCCGTGTGATCAGCGGAGTGATCGACCTCTCCGGAACGATGATCCGCGCCGGGGTGATCATCACCGCCGCTGCGCTGGCGTTCCCGTTCTGCTTCGGCATCATCCGCGTCGGCAAGAAACTCGGTCTCTATTTTGCGCGCATGGCGCTCCCTGCGAAGCAGGAGGGACGCGTGGATCTGGATGCCGCGCCCCGGCGGATGCTGGTGGTGACGCTGCAGTTGGGGAGCATCCTGCTGGTGGGATTGCCGCTGCTGGCAGTGTCGCAGCCGTTCGTTCCTTCCGTTCCCGCTATTGCGGTGGTGGTACCGATCCTGGTGATCCTGGCGGTGGTGTTCTGGAGGAATGCGACCGATCTGCAGGGACATGTCCGTGCCGGCGCGGAAGTGGTCGCCGCCGCACTCAACAGTCATGCGCACGGCAGCAGACCGCCGAAGAGCGGCGAAGAACGCCTCTCGGAAGTACATCAGATGCTGCCGGGACTCGGCGATCTGGTCTCCGCACAACTGTCGGGAAGCGATCCGTGCGTCGGGAAGACATTGGCGCAGCTCAATCTGCGCGGCGTGACCGGTGCGACCGTGCTGGCGATCATGCGGAAGGACGGAGGAGTCGTGGCACCGAAAGCAACGGAACAACTGCAGGAAGGTGATGTGCTCGCGCTGAGCGGGACACACGAAGCGGTGGAATCAGCGAAACAGTATCTGCGCTCTGCGAACGAACAGCCGGAGTGACGGCGCATCCGTGGGTTATGGACCGAGACGTTTCTCCATCATGATATTCGTCCGGACATACCCGCTTCTCTGCAGCGGAATTTCGACGAAGCCGTACTTGCGGTACAGATGAATGGCAGAGGCGAGTTTGGTATTGCTATAGAGGATGACCGATGCAGCATTCTTCTCCCGCGCGAATGTGATGCAGCGTTCCATCAATGCCGCACCGACACCGCGCCCCTGCACCGCTTCCGTCACGGCCATCTTCCCCAATTCGAATTCCCGTTCACCGTGCGGTATCATCGCCGCGGTGCCGACGATCCTTCCCTCCAGCTCCGCAAAAAAGACCGCGCCTCCGGGAGCGATGATATTCTTCTCCGGCTGAGACAACAGTTCGATATCCAACGGCTCCAGAGTGAAGTACTTCCGCAGCCATTCCTCATTCAGCAGACGGAAATCATCGCGCCGCTCCTCTGTATACGGAACGATCCGCAGCATCATTCCCCCGACACATTCCCCGCCCGGTCCAGCGGCATATATGGGTTATAGGCGATCTCCCACAGATTCCCGTCCGGATCGCTGATATAGGCCGTATAACCGCCCCAGAACGCCTTCTGAGGCTCTTTGACGACCGTGACGCCCTTGGACCGCAGCAGCGCGATCAGCGCATCCACCTCCTGCTCCGAGCGGACATTATGGGCCAGTGTGAACGGACGGAAGCCGCTCCCTTTGGACGGGACGCCGGCATCCTTCGCCAGTTCCTCGCGCGGAAAGAGGGAGAGCACGATGCCGTTCAGACGAAAGAAGACCACATCGCCGCTGCTGTTCGCTTCCGGTCTCCAGCCGAAGAGTCCTTCGTAGAATTTCCGCGAGACCGCAAGGTCGTTCACGCCGAGCGTGATGAAGGTGAGCCGTTGTTCCATAGAGAACCGTCGGTTATGTGGGATAGCTGAAATGCAGGACCTGTTCTTCTGCCCCGTTCGTTGCGCGGTAGAACGCCACCGCATGATCGTCCGCGATATCCGCCTGCACGAACATCTCGGCGGCGCCTATCGAAGTGCAGACCGAACGAAGCTCGGTGATCAGACGGGTGCCGATACCGCGTCGCTGGAACGGCGCTGCGACCGCAAGGTCGTACAGATACACTTCACCGGCGGTGGAGTACACGGACGGCAGCAGATGCGCGGTCAGTCCGCCGACCACGGCCCCTTCATGCACGGCAACAAGGAAGAAGGTGGTTGCAGAACGGAGCAATGATCCCAGATGCGCATCATCGGGCTGCCGGAACGGCGGCATCTCGAATTCTTCGGCATAGAGCCGGATGAGTCCGCGCAGCAAACCGAGATCATCAGGCGAAAGTGTACGATAGTGTACGGTTTCCGGTGCGTGCATGCAAGTCTCCTTATCGCTGCAGGACGAAATCGACCTCCAGCAATTGATACTCGGTCACCTTCATGCCGAGGGCGGCATAGACCTTCTGCGCGGCGGCGTTCTGCTTCTCCACATACAGCCGGATACCGCAGACATTCCCCTGACGCTTCGCTTCGGCCGTGACATGATCATAGAGTGTCCGGAAGACCTTCTGTCCGCGGTACGCGTGCGGCACATAGACGCTTTGGATCCACCAGAAGACGCCGTTCCGCCAGTCACTCCATTCATACGTGATCATCAGCTGACCGACCACCGCACCGTCCATTTCCGCGACAAGATAGAAACCGCGCGAGGGATCATCGAACATGCCGAGCACGCCCTGCAGCGTCCGTTCCGGGTCGAGGTCGAAATGTTCCGTCTCTTTGGCGAGCGCCACGTTGTGCCGGGCGATGACCGGGGCGTCGCTGCGGACGCCGGTGCGGATGGTCAGCATAGATTCACCATGATGATGGGAGTGTCGGGAAGCGGCGGGGATGCCGTCCGCTAGAAGTCGAAGAACAATCCGATGCTCTGCACCGTAGCGCGGCTGCGGATGAATTGTCCGCGTTCTTCCATGCCGGTGCGGTACGTGTAGGCCAGACGTGCTCCGCGTCCTGCACTGTTCTGCGCGCGGATGCCGAGCTGATAACTTTGGGTGGAGCCGTAATTCACGGCGCCGCGCAGTTTCACATCTGCTGCGGCATAGAGTTCCAGCGGACCGATGAGCGGGATGTTCCCGCCGTCCGCGCCGAACTGCAGCAGGAATTGGCCGTCCTTCCGGACGTTCTCCAGATAGGAGTGGTCGTAATACATGCCGCCGTAGAGGAAGCCGCGCATCTCCGGCACGCGCTGCAGCACGAAGAGCTGATAGTAATCGCGCGCGTAGTTGATCACCGCCGCTGCGCCGCCCGGTGCGAGCACAGCATCATCCACCAGATGGTGGCTGGTGTGTCCGGAACCGAGCCGCAGCGCCGTCCTTTCGGTCACCGGAATGTCGAACGTGACATCGGCGAAGTAGTCCGCATTGGTCACCTGGAACTTCACACCGGCGCTGACCAGCGTGGTGTATACGGTCCCGGAGACGGTGATGAGACATTCCAGGTCGGCAAGGCGGACAACTGCAGCAGGGAACGAACCGCCGAGTCCTGCAAAGAACGCTTCCGAACCGAGATCCTTCGCGTACGACAACCGGTGCGCCGTTCCGTCCGCCGTGAACGAAGGGATGAATGCCGTGTCCGGCACGAGCGTCACCAGCGGCTGCGACTGCGGCAGTACACCGACTGTGCAGAACAGCAGCAGAAGGATGGTCCGTATGGATGCTCGTTCGATCATAGGAATTTAGTTCAGCAGCAAACCTTTTACTACTGCCGGTTCGCCGGTGGTAAAGCGGACACCCGGGGCCGGCAGATGAACTTTGTTGATCAGGTTCTTGAAGATCTGCCACGTATCGCCGTCCGGCAGGATCGCCTGTGTGTTCCAGTCCAGCGCGACAGCGAAGGTCCGTTTCTTCTCACCGGTATCGGCGAACGAAACGTTCTTCGCCCCCATTCCGACCGCCAGATTCAGCTCCTTCGGCCAGTACGGCTGCGCCTGTTCCGGCAATAGATTATGCACATCCATGCTGATCCAGTAGATGTGGCCGCTGTAGTCGCTGGCAGGACCCCAGTCCGGGTCCTTCGTGCCGCCGCCCGCGGACGGGTAGTAGCTCCACTTATAATTGAAATTATTGAGATAGGGATACTTCACCTGCAGCAGTCCGTAGACGAGTCCGCCGGTATTGAAGAGGAGGTCCGGCGCATTGAACGCCCACTTGGCGAAGCCGTCGCCGAGTTCGATGGCAACGGCATGGGTGGCCGGGACGGCGATGGCGCTCCAGACAGCGGTGTGTTCGTCGAAGTTCGCCCACTTCATGAAATCGTAGGTCAGATGGAAGATGAGGTACGATGCGTAGGCGTGTCCAAGCTTGTCCACGCCGTAGCTGCTGTTGTTGAAGTATCCGTCGCTCCGGATGCGGAACTCATGCTGCTTGTAGATGTAATCCTCGCGCCACCACCATTGGAATTCCAGCGAGACCGCTGCCAGGGACCAGGCGATGGTGCCGTACGTCGCCACATCCTTCCGGTGGAGACCCAGGAACATCGAATCGCGTTCCACGGTCTGGGCGCGGAGCGGCAGGGCGGAGGACAGACAGAGAAAGAGGAGTGTTCGTTTCATCATGAGCGAAAATGTACGAACAAATACGGTAACTCCATACAGAAAAAGCAATGCAGAATGCAGAATGATGAATGGTACAATGTCGATGCGCGGGAAAAACAAAAAAAGGACGAAGACGCAAAGAAGAAAAGGGAAGAGCAATGAAGAGTGATGAATGAGGAATGATGAATGGTACAAGGTCGATGCGCGGGAAAACATTAAAAGGGCGATCACGCAAAAGAAAGAGGAAAGAAGAATGATGAATGAGGAGTGATGAATGGTACAAGGTCGATGCGCAAGAAGAAATAGAAAATGACCCACGACGGCATAAGAACGCAAAAAATAAAAGTAGGGCGGGATGGTATCCCATCCAGACAAATGCTCACTATCCAGACACGAATGTTGACCGATTCTCCAAAGTCGGTCTATTGAGAAGCTGACGTCGTCATCACTTTGCATCCGTTACCTAATATCATTGCCGCCGGGATGGTTCACCCTGGTCAAGGAGTGTGTGAACACTCAGCAGTGCACAGAGAGAAGAAGAAAGCACCAAGGCGCGAGAAGACAAAACACTTCGTGAAAATACCAACACATCAAAATCAGATATGACTCTCTGCAATGAAAATACTATGCATAGTATTTTCATCATCCATATTTATAGTTTTCCGGATATATGTAGTTACAGGTATCCCTGTGAGCAAGGGAGTACCATATTTACGTGATTGCTACAACAGTATTATACCTCTATGTTAGGTGCACATCGTTATCATATTCCGATTTTTGTTCATTACGCCGAACAATGTTGAAACCGTAAAAAGGAAATACGTGGATGAAAACAAAAAGCCTGTTAGCAATCTCATTGATCGCACTCTTTGCTGAAACAGTTGTTGCCGGCCCGCCTCAACGAACCGCTCTTATCAATTTCGTTCAGGCATCAGGAAGAAGACATTCGACCGAAACACGGATCAGTGAACACCAGGTCATCATTGCAAACAATGGGCTATTCGGGCTAAGCCAAGTTGATTTTGGACCGCATTGGAAATGGCCCAGAGGAAGCAGCAGTAATTATATATACGGCGGAGGGATATGGTTCGGTGCCAAGAAATCAAGAGTGGTGAACGGCATGAATACCGTTGAGAAAACAGTAGAGTTGGGTTATAACCCAAACAGCGGAGCCGGATGGTTTGTGCCGGGCAGGATCAGTGACGGGACCGATGTGCTGAGCGAATCGGATCCGCGATCTGCGAATGATATTGTGTATCGGTCAACAGAATATGACAGGAACGGGAAGAATGTTGTCGATCCTAGGAAACCGGATTGGCCTATTCGGTGGCTGGATACCACAAAAATACCCGGATTCAATGACTATTTCGGCGACTATATTGCCGATCCTGAACTCAGATCCGCGTTACCGCCGGTGTACATTTCCCAAGAGGATATTTTCTGTATCTATAAGGATACAGATATACGTGCCAATCCGGAGTATAAGCAGAACTCACCGTACCCCTTAGGCATCGAAGTAGAGCAGACAGTTTACTCCTGGAATCATCATGCCAATAAAGATCTGCTCGCCTTCCGATACATGATCAGGAACAGGTCCAACGATGATCTGAAAGAATGTTATCTGGCCGCCGTCTCCGATCCTGATATTGGAATTGCAAACAATGATCGCAGCGGATATTATGCGAAGGATACAACACTGCAACTGGTCTATTTATTCAGTGAAAAGGAGAATGGGTATCCGGGAGTTCTGGGAATTAGTTTTCTGTCGACTCCGGTTGTTCGCTCCATTGAAGATTCAATATCGTACCGCTTGCTGACGGGACGCTCTGCCTTGATCGGGGAACAGGTCGGCATGTCAACATTCCGGAATTGGATGATTGAGAACGACCCCCGAAATAATGAGGCGCGATATGGCTTCA
>JABWAK010000222.1 GCA_013361065.1 Bacteroidota bacterium | reverse complement strand
GGGCACACCTGCATGCACTGGGGTTCGTCGAAATGGCCCACGCACTCGGTGCACTTCTGCGGAACGATATAATAGAAGTCGTTCGACAGCGCATCGGTGTTCTGGCCTTTAAATTCGTACTGGGCGCCGCCGGCATAGATGGCGGTGTTCGGACATTCGGGTTCGCATGCGCCGCAGTTGATACATTCTTCGGTGATGAAGGTTGCCATAGTTGTTCTCCTCGAGGTTTACAATGGTACTGTTGAAATAATAGTAAAAACTTCTCCCAAACTCAAATGCAGGCCATACCGGACCTCATTGTCCGCTTGTTCTTCCCTACCAATTGGTCCTGTTAGAGATATTTCTTTTCAACAATCGTGCCATCTGCATTGAATACATAGAGTAAGGGGGCTCCTGTCGGGATGTTCAACTCCAAAACCTGTTCTTTTGTGAGATTATCGAGGTGCATCACGATGGAACGAAGGCTGTTACCGTGAGCAGCCACGATGATATTTTTCCCATTTTTGATTTCCGGGAAGATCTTTTTCTCCCAATAAGGAAGTGTCCGGGCGGCAGTATCCTTCAGGCTCTCGCTGATCCCTTCCGGGTTCAGATCGGTCTTGTCATTCGGCGGCGGCACATCGTAGCTGCGGCGCCAGATCTTCACCTGTTCATCGCCGTACTTCTGAGCGGTCTCTGCTTTGTTGAGTCCCTGCAGCGCACCATAATGCCGTTCATTCAGGGCGATATCGAATTCGGTCGGGATCCCGGTTTGACCGCTTGCCTGGAGGATGAACTTGAGGGTGTTGTTGGCCCGCTGGAGTTTGGATGTGAATGCTTTGTCGAACTTGTACGCTTTTAACTTCTCACCGGCAGCTTTGGCTTCCTGCTCCCCTTTGGGAGAGAGCGGAACGTCCACCCATCCGGTGAAACGGTTCTCGAGATTCCATTGAGATTCGCCGTGGCGGATCAGGATAAGATTCGGCATAGGATATTTCCTTTCGTTAGAACGTGGGCTGAGCAACTAACAATGAACAATTAACAATGAACAATGGACAATTAACAATGAACAAAAAAAAGCCGCGACCAAATGTACCATTTCATCGCGGCGATAGAAAGCGGGAAATTCACCTCACTTGATATTGAAATACCGTGCTTCGGGATGATGCACGATGATGGCATCGGTGGATTGTTCCGGCTCCAGCATGAACTCCTCGGTGAGATGGACCCCGATCCGTTCCGGCTGCAGCAGCTGGAACAGTTTGGTATGGTCCTCCAGGTTCGGACAGGCGGGATACCCGAAGCTGTAGCGGGAGCCCTGATATCCCTGACTGAAGAGACGCTTCGTCTCCTTCGCATCCTTGCCGGCGATGCCGAGTTCCTCGCGGATCCGTTTGTGCCAGAGTTCCGCCAGTGCCTCGGCCGACTCCACGCTGAGTCCGTGGAAATAGAGGTACTCCTTGTAATCGTTCGCAGCGTACAGTTTCGCGGAATACTCCGATGCCTTCGCCCCCATGGTGACCATGTGGAACGGTACGACGTCGATCCTTCCTGAATCCTTCGGTGCGAAATAATCGGACAGACAGAGGAAGCGGTCATCCTTCTGGCGCGGGAACGAGAAGCGGAGACGTTCCGTTTTCAGGTCCTCCTGATAGATGATGAGATCGTTCCCGTCCGCATTGCAGGGGAAATATCCGTAGACCACCTTCGGCTGTAGCAGCTGTTCCTTCTTCGCCTGTGCTTTGATTCGCTCCAGATCGGGGCGGACCTTCTCTTCCACTTCCTTGCGGTACTCCTCTTCGCTCCGTTTCCCTTTCCGCACCTGCCACTGTCCTTTGATCAATGCCGCTTCGTTGATGAAGGCGTAGACCTCATCGAGCGGGATATCCTCCACCACCTTCGTCCCCCAGAACGGCGGCGACGGCAGCGCTACATCCTTTGCAACGGACGAGATGACCGGACTTCCCTCCTGCTCCTTCAATGCTGCGGCGATCTTCGCCTCGGAACCGGTCAGCAGTTCATCACCATCCTCCGTGATACCGGTCTGTTCTACCGACGACGACGCGAAACTCTCGACCCCTTTGGTCTTGAGCTGTTCCATGAACCGGAGTCCATCGAACGCATCGCTGGCATAGACGACCGTTCCTTTGTACAATGAACGGAGGTCATTCTCCACGAACCGGCGGGTCAACGCCGCACCGCCGAGCACGACCGGCGGTGTGAGGCCGCGTTCGTTCATCAGTTCCAGATTCTCCTTCATGATGGCGGTCGATTTCACCAGCAGTCCGCTCATGCCGATGGCATCCGCTTTGGTCTCTTCCCACGACTGGAGGATGGCATCGAGCGGCTGCTTGATGCCGAGATTGTACACCTTATATCCGTTGTTCGTCAGGATGATATCGACGAGGTTCTTACCGATATCATGCACATCCCCTTTGACCGTAGCGAGCACCATGGAGCCTTTGTTGGTCGCTTCGCTCTTCTCCATGAACTGTTCCAGATACGCCACGGAGGCCTTCATCGTCTCCGCGGACTGCAGAACGAACGGCAGTTGCATCTCGCCGCGGCCGAACAGGTCGCCGACTACTTTCATCCCTTCCAGCAGCACTTCGTTGATGATCTGCAGCGGCGTGTACTTCTTCATCGCCTCGTCCAGGTCGGTACCAACATCGGTCCGGTCCCCGTCGATGATGCGGTTCTTCAGGATCTCCTCGATGGTGCCGGCGCGTTCCTTCTTCTCCGCCTTCATATCGGTCTTCTTGTCAGCATAGAATGCCATCAGTTCCGTCAGCGGATCGTACGTACAGCGGTCGCCGTCGAACGTGCGCTCATCGAACACCAGCTGGCGGCAGAGTTCGCGACCGCGCTCGTCGATCCGATAGAGCGGTTTGATCTTCTGCGCATTCACGATGGCCTGGGAGAGTCCCGCCTCGATGGCGTAGTGTAGAAAGACAGAGTTCAAGTCATGACGGATATGCGGTGCGAGTCCGAACGAGATGTTGCTCACACCGAGAACGAAACCGACGTCGGGGAACTCCTTCTTGATGAGTTTGATCGCTTCGATGGTCTCGATGCCCGCTTTGCGGAACTCCTCGTCGCCGCTGCCGAGCGTGAAGGTGAGCGTATCGAAGATGAGGTCGCTCGGTTTCATCCCGTACTTGCCCACGACCAATCCATAGATGCGTTTCGCGATCTCGAACTTGTCCTTCGCCGTCTTCGCCATCCCGCGTTCGTCGATGGTCAGCGCCACGACCGCTGCGCCGTACTTCTTGCACAGCGGGATGACATGGTCGATCTTCTCCTCGCCGTCCTCCAGGTTCACGGAATTGACGATCGCTTTGCCGGCGCAGAGCTGCAGCGCCGCTTCGATGACGTTCGCTTCCGTGGAGTCGATGACGAGCGGGAGCGGCACCTGGGTATTGAGCCGTGAGACGAACTCCTTCATATCACGGACCTCGTCCCGTCCCACATAGGCTACGCAGACGTCCAGAACATGTGCCCCTTCCTTCAGCGCTTCCTTCGCCATCATCACCATGCCGTCGTAATCCTCCTTCTGCAGGAGTTCACGGAATTTCTTGGATCCATTGGCGTTCGTCCGCTCACCGACGATGAGCGGCGCGGGGTTCATCTCCATCGTCACACTCGAATAGAGACTGGAGACGGATGGCTGACTCTCGATCGTGCGCTGTTTCGGCTTGATCCCTTTCACCGCTTCGACGACCGCTTTCAGATGTTCCGGCCGGGTACCGCAGCAGCCGCCGACGACATTCACTCCAAAGTCCTTCACGAAGTGGCTGAGCCATTCCGCCATCTCCTTCGGCGAGAGATGGTAATGCGCAACGCCGCCGACATTCTCCGGCAGACCGGCATTGGGGATGCAGGAGACCGGGATGCGCGAATTCTGGGTGAGGAAGCGGATGTTCTCGGACATCTCCTTCGGACCGGTGGCGCAGTTCATGCCGATGACAGAGATGTCGTACGGTTCGAGGGCCGTGAGCGCCGCGGCGATCTCGGTCCCCATCAGCATCGTCCCCATCGTCTCGATGGTGACCGAGGTCATGACGGGGAGCTTGACGCGCTTGTCCGCCATGCAGCGGAACGCCGCGCCGAGGGCCGCCTTGATCTGCAGCAGGTCCTGCGCCGTTTCGATGATGAGCAGGTCCGCCCCGCCGTCCACGAGTCCTGCCACCTGTTCATAGAAAGAGCGTTCCATTTCCGTGAACCCTATGTGGCCGAGCGACGGGAGCTTGGTGGTGGGACCGATGGAGCCGGCGACGAACCGGGGATGTGCGGCGGTGGAGAAGTCGAGCACGGTCCGTTTGGCGAGTTCCGCCGACAAACGGCTGATCTCATACGCCTTGCCCTGCAGCCCGTACTCGGCGAGCACGATGGAGGAGGAACCGAAGGAATCCGTTTCGATGACGTCCACCCCCGCCGCCAGGAAGTCCGCATGGACCTTCTGCAC
>JABWAK010000051.1 GCA_013361065.1 Bacteroidota bacterium | reverse complement strand
ATCGGAGTACATCAGCACGCGGACGTTCCGGTTCCGTATCCGTTCAATGAGATGTTCGCGTGTGACGCCCGCATCGAACGCCCCCCGCATCACATTGTCGATCACCGTCTGATGATGCGCGAAGTTCTCCGCCGCACCAAGGTCCTGCGTCTGCAATCCATGGTTCTTCAGAACGGAGTGCAGCAGCCAGTTGGCCGAGTATGATTCTTCGGACGGGAGTGCGATCCGTTTCCCGCGCAGGTCGTTCACGCTGTAAACGGAGTTCGTTCCTGCGGTGAAGAGGACGGAGCGGGAGAACGGTTCGTGATTGCTGTTCAATGGTTTCAGAATGGGGATCACGCCGTGTTCTTCGTGTGCCTTAATATAGACGTACGATCCGAGGAAGGCCGCTGCCGCCTGCTTTGTGATGAGCATCCGGACCGCTTCATTGTATTCCGTGCAAAGCTTCAGTTTGAACCGGTACGGCGTGCGGCTCGTCATGTAATCCAGCAGCGGCTGATATCCCCGGTAGATGATATTCGGAGGATACCGCGAAATGACACTGATATAGATGACCTCTTTCCCATCCCCGGTGCTGTCCGACGGAACGATGATCTCCGTCCGGTCCACGACACCATCCACTCTGACGGCATACTGATAGAAATAATACGTGAACACGGCAGAAAGAACGAACAGGATCACCCCTTCCACCATCAATGTTTTTTTCGTCATCATATTCTCCTGTTGGTCCGCTTTCCACTGTATTATATAAAAACCGTTCCAGATTTATCCTTCAGTTTTACTCTAAATTCGACGATTCAATTCCTCCCAATGAGAAACGACGACGATAAATCGTCATTATGGCGATTTATCGTCAACCGGTAAGGCTGTATGGGGTCTTTTCCACCAAAATAGGCTCTTCCCCGGGTGGCATACAGTTTGCCATAGGAATCGTGGCCATTCACACCACCACATCAATAGGAGCTCATATGCAAGAAATCGTCCCCCGCTGGGAGTGGAGAACCTTCTCCAACGACCTGAAACAAGCCGAAGTGAACATCCGGAAGCATCCGGAAGGGAAAGTGCGGGAAAGCGCCGAGGTCTATATCCTCTCCGAAGTGAGCATGGACAATACCAAAGTGCGCGACAATCTGATGGACATCAAAACATTGCAACAAGTGAACGAGGATCGGCTGGAACTCTGGCTTCCGATCATGAAGGGAACGTTCCCTCTGCCCGTGGCGGAGATCGAGAAGGTGTTCAAATGCTTCCGTGTTGCCGTGCCAAAGTTCCAGCGTGAGGCTTATACCTTCGAACAATATCTGGAAGAAGTGATCCGTCCCTCATCGCTGCTGAAAGCGGTGAACGTGTTCAAGAAGCGGACCGGCTTCACCATCAACGACTGCATCGTGGAGATCGCCGAAGTGAAAGTGGACGACAAATGGATCAAGACCGCGGCGGTCGAGATGGAGGATCAGGCGAAAGTGATCGCCACCGTACGCGAGCTCGGACTCGATGCGTTCCCGAACATCAACTATCTGCGGGGCCTGAAGAACCTCGTCGGAATGAAATAAGGAGGAGCAATGGCCAACGAAATAGAACGGAAGTTCCTCGTGACCGGCGATTTCAAGCCGTTCGTAAAAAAACAGACCCGCATCGTGCAGGGGTATCTCTCCTCCGTTCCCGAACGGACCGTCCGGGTCCGCATCAAAGGTGAGAAGGGATTCCTCACGGTGAAAGGGATCGGTAATGCCTCCGGCGCCAGCCGGTACGAGTGGGAGAAGGAGATTCCGTTGAACGAAACGGAAGAGCTGCTGAAGATCTGCGAACCGGGTGTGATCGACAAGATCAGGTACAATGTGTCCGCAGGACCGCGCACGTTCGAGGTGGATGAGTTCCACGGTGAGAACCGCGGACTGATCGTTGCCGAGATCGAGCTCGCATCGGAGAACGAAACGTTCGAGAAACCGTCCTGGCTCGGCGTGGAGGTCACCGGCGACACCCGCTACTATAACTCCATGCTCATGAAGACCCCGTTCACCAAGTGGTGAGCGGTCTACGCATCCTGATACCATCATGACAACCTCCGATCCTCTGGACATGCAGCAATACCGGATCGAACGGCTGCCGAAACGGGAGAAGGGACGGATCGAGCGCTGGCTCGCCGTCTCCGGACCGTTCCTGGCCGCCGCGGCATTCGTGCTCTTCGCGTTCGTCATCAAACTTCCTTTCCTGCAAGACCTTCAGGCTGCCGATATCGTCACAGAGACGGCGCAAAAGGCGTTCAAGGAACTCGGTCCCGAACGGTTCATCCGGAACAATGAATTCATGCTGGCGATCTTCACCGCTTCACTCATTCTCTGGTTGACGCAATCCATCCCGAACTATCTCACGTCGCTGTTGCTCATCATCGGTATGGTGCTGACCGGTGTGCTGAAGGAGAAGACGGCGTACGCGCAGCTCGGACATCCGGTGATGTGGCTGAACATCATGTCCTTCGTTCTGGCCAGCATGCTGGTGGTGACGGGACTGGCGAAACGGTTCGCCCTGTGGCTCATCCTCCGGTTCGGGAAGAATGCCAGCACCATCTTCATCAGCTTCATCATCATCAATACGGTCCTGTCCGCATTCATCTCCGCCACTACAGCGAAGGCAGCCATTCTGCTGCCGATCTTCATGGTGATCGCGGCGGTCTACGGTGCGCGGGGAGGGACGAACCGGAACAATTTCGGCCGGAGCATCGTGCTGCAGAACCTGCTCTGCATCAATCTCGGCGCGGGGGCGTTCGTCACCGGCTCCGGCGCGAATCTGCTCGGTGCGGCGCTCATCGGCGGCGCTATCAGCGGGAGCGTTTTCTTTGCGGATTGGATGCTGGCGATGTTTCCCTTCATGCTCGGACTGATGTTCATCGGATACATGCTGGCGATGCGGGTCTTCTTCCCGCTGACGCCGGGCGAACGTCTGCCGCAGATCGAGGGAGGAATGGAGCGGCTGCAGCAGGAATATCGCAGTCTGGGAACGATGTCCCGGAACGAGGTCAAATCCGCGGTCATTTTCGTCACCATCCTCGGCTTCTGGGCAACGGACAGCCTGCACGGCGTGAGTCCCACGGCGGTCGCGTTCCTCGGAGCGATCGTAGCACTGATGCCGCGGTACGGTATCGTGCTGTGGAACGAGGTGGACATCCCCTGGCATCTGATGCTCTTCTCCGCCGGTGCGTATACGCTCGGTGCAGGACTCGATGCGACCGACCTGCCGGCGATCTCGGTGAACGCTTTCTTCGACCATCTCGGCATCGGCAATGAGACGCCGTTCTGGATACTCTATCTGACCCTGACCGGATTGATGATCTTCAGTGCGCTGCTGTTCCAGTCCAAGACGATGCGTGCGATGATCTTCATCCCGATCGCCATCGGCGTGGCCAACCGGTTCGGCTTCAGCGTGATCAGTCTGGCGCTGCCGGTCGCTTTCATGATCGAACATGTGTACGTACTGCCGTTCAACAGCAAGCCGGCGGCGCTGTTGTACGAGACCGACCAGTACAGTATCGCGGATTCATTCCGTTTCGGATTGACGATGATGGTGATCGCCTGGCTGCTGAATATCGTTGCCGGGGAAACGTGGTTCCGGTACCTCGGCATCACGCCGAACGGTGTCTTCAATATTTTCTAACACCGCCGCCGGAACCCGCCGGCGGTGCACTGCAGTGAGGGAATGATGTCACTCTTCTTCAAGAACACGCTCAAACTGGAAGGGCAGATCGATGAGTATCTCGATCTGGTCATCAAGGGAGGGCTTGTCTTCCGTCAGGGGATCAAATGCTACCTGGACCACCAAACGGACGATTTTGAGAACTATCTGAAGGAACTCCGGAAGATCGAGGAGCGTGCGGATGACCTGCGCCGGAACATCGAGATCAAACTCTACACCCGCACGCTCATCCCGGAGGCGCGCGGCGACGTGCTCGGATTGATGGAGAGCTGCGACAAAGCGCTCAATATCACCACCGAGACGCTGCTGGAATTCTCCGTGGAGATCCCGAAGATCATGCCGGAGCACCGGCAGGATTTCCTGGATCTGAGCGAAACCTCCGTGGCGTGCATGGAGAACACGGTGAGCGGCATCCGTTCCTACTTCAAGAACATCGATGCCGTGCGCGACTATGTGACGAAGGTGCAGTTCTATAAGAAGGAGACGAACAAGATCGCCGAGAAGATCAAGCGGGCGGCTTTCCGAACGGATGATGCATTGAGCCAGAAGATCCATATCCGGTACTTCACGTTCCACATCGAACGGATCGCGGAACAGTCCGAGGATGTGTGTGACCGTCTCTCCATCGCCATCATCAAGAGGTTCGAGTAGTGGCTGATCTCTCCACATGGTTCTTCATCTCCAGCGGACTCTTCCTCGGATGGTCGCTCGGGGCGAACCATGCCGTGAACGTATTCGGCACGGCGGTGGTGTCCAAAATGGTGAAGTTCCGTACCGCCGCCCTCATCAGCGGCGTGTTCGTGGTGCTCGGCTCAATCATCAGCGGTGCCGGAACGACGCGGACCATCAACGACCTCGGTCCGATCAACGCCATCGCCGGCAGTTTCTCCGTAGCGCTCGCCGTGGCTATCTCCGTTACCGCCATGACCCGGGCGAAACTCCCGGTCTCCACATCGCAGGCGGTCATCGGCGGCATCATCGGCTGGAACATGTTCACCGGATCGCCGACGGACCTCGATTCGCTCAGCCGCATCCTCTCCAGCTGGATCGCTTCGCCCATCATCGCGGGCGTGTTCGGCTATCTGCTCTTCAAACTGCTCAAGCGGACCGTACTCACATGGCGCATCCATCTGCTGGAACTGGATCAATACACCCGCTCGGGACTGATCATCGTCGGCGCATTGGCCTCCTATTCGCTCGGTGCCAACAATATCGCCAATGTGATGGGGATGTTCGCGTCGGCCCCACTCTTCTCGGACCTGAGCATTGGCGGTATCATCGAGGTCTCCGGTGTGCAGCAGTTGTTCTTCCTCGGCGGTCTTGCCATTGCAGTCGGCATCTTCACTTACGGTCGGAACGTGATGGAAACGGTCGGGAACGACCTGTACAAGATCTCGCCGCTCACCGGGTTCATCGTGGTGCTGGCGGAGTTCATCGTGCTGACGCTTTTCACGTCCGAGACGATCGAGTCGCTGCTGCTGCGTGCAAACCTCCCGTCCATTCCCCTGGTCCCGCTCTCCACGACGCAGGCGTTCATCGGGGCGATCCTCGGCGTAGGTCTGGCGAAGGATCCGCATTCCATCAATTTCAAAGTACTGGGGAAGATCGCGCTCGGCTGGATCGTTGCGCCGGTCAGTGCGGGGCTTATCACATTCATCTCACTCTTCTTCATTCAGAATGTGTTCGAGCAGAAGGTCATCTATCCCGTCCCCTATGAACTGTCCCGTTCTGTGCTGACAGAATTGAAGGACCTGGGAGTGCCGACGGAACCGATCGCCCCGCTCCGGGGGAAACGGTTCACCAATAAGAAAGTGTTCCGGAACGAGTTACTGAAACGGCATCCGTACACCAATACGCAGATCTATTCGATCTTCCAGTATGCCATCATCGACAGTTTCAGGATCGACTCCAACATCGTCAATGCACAGCTGAGCGGTTCGTTTTTAACGGCTGATCAGATGAGTATCCTGAAAGCAAACCACGGGAAGACCTTCCCGCATAAGATCGACATTGAACAGTTCTTGCTCCGGAGCGAAGTGACGGCGCCGCCGACCGGGAATAAAATGTCCGACAAACAGAACGATGATCAGCGCAGGACCATCGAACAGGCGTTCCGCGCGGTACAACGAAATTGATCCAGATACAGCACTGGTGATGCTCTGCATGCCAATTCACCCATACAACACGGAGACACTATGAACACACGAATGCCCACAATACTCCAACGCATCCTGCTTCTTTCGTTGATGTCCGGACTGCTTCTGGTCGCCCAGGACTCCCGTATACCCGGCGGGGATCAGTATGATTCCCTGAAAGCCGCTGTCCGCAACGGTAAGATGGTCTTCGAATCCGCCGACGGGAACTTCCGCTGGTGGTTCGATTCCCGTCTGCAGATCGATGCGGCGATGTACTTCGAGAACAAGAATGCCATGAGCAACGGCGCCCATTTCCGCCGGCTCACCTTCGCCATGAAATCGAAGCTCCACCGCGATTGGGAGGTGGAATTGGATATGGACTTCGCGGAACAGGTCGACACGAAACCGCAGACCGAACTGCGTGACATGTGGATCAAGTACACCGTTCCCGAAGTCAACCTCTCGCTGCAGGTCGGTCATTTCAAGGAACCGTTCGGCCTGGAACGCCTGAACAGCTCTCGGCTGCTCACGTTCCTCGAACGCTCTTCCATCTCCAATGCGCTGCCGCTCGGCCGTCGCCTCGGTATCTCCGCACGGTACTGGTGGGACGATCTCGGACAGGTGTCCGCGGCACTCATGGGACATGAACCCAGCACCCGCATCGACAAAGGACAGAGGGATGAAGGGTTCTCCACGAATCTGCGCGGATCGATCGCTCCGATCAACTCCCACGGACATGCGCTGCATATCGGTGCGGCCGGGTCATACAAGATCCCGGATGCCACCTCCGAACTGAAGCCGAACACCATCGAGATCAGCGCCCGCACCGAATCGTACGTGTTCAATCCCAAGTTCCTCCATACCGGCGATATCTCTGATGTGAACAACTACTACCGGTACGGCGGCGAACTCCTCTACGTGAACGGTCCGTTCTATTGCCAGACCGAGGTGATGGGGACCCAGATCAACCGGTGGTACGGGAAGCCGACCGGATATCTGAAGGGCGGATATGCCATGGCAACATTGATGCTGACCGGCGAAACGCGTTACTATTATTCCGATGAAGGGGAGATCGGTCCGATCGAAGCCCCGAAAAACCCCTGGGGCGCCGTGGAACTCGCTGCACGCTATACCGTGACCGACCTGAATGACGCGGCAGCCGGCATCAAAGGGGGCGCCGTGAATCAACTGATGCTCGGCATGAATTACTATCCCAACACCAACATCAAGCTGCAGTTCAACTACTCTCTGGTGGACCTCGACCAGAATGCGACGCGGAAGGGGAACCTCTTCGGCGATGATGACCATTCCTTCATCCAAATGCGCTTCCAGGCGTCCATGTAATACGAAAGGACCGTATCTTATGAAAACGAACTTTGCATCCCTGCTGACCGCGATCCTGGCGGCCGTGCTGCTTTCCTCCTGCAACCGCGATGAGCCCTCCCTCGTGGCGCCGCCGGCGCCGACCGTGCTTACCGTGAAGATGAACGAGGTCTACTCCCGCGGCGATTCCGCTGCCCCGGATTGGATCGAGATCTACAATCCCAATACCACTGCCGTGGTGATCGGCGGGTACAAGATCTATGACAGCGGCGGACAATCCGGCACGAAAGCGAAGAAGGAGATCCCTGCAGGCACGAGTCTTCCTGCGAACGGATTCTACGTGATCACGGTCGATACGGCCGATGCTTCCGGATTCGGCATTTCCAGCAGCGGCGAGACCGTCTGGTTCGAGAATGCCTCCGGCACCATCATCGACAGTGTAGTGATTCCGGCACTCGGAGCGGACACTTCCTATGCGCGCACGACGGATGGCGGCAGTACATGGGGGCCGCTCAGTCTTCCGACCAGGGGGAAGACGAACAGCTCCGGCGGTGCCGCGCAACCGGTGGTGCTGAACGAGATCTTCTCGCGCGGGATCGCCAGTGATCCGGATTGGGTGGAGATCTACAATCCGAACGATGCTCCCGTGACCATCGGGGGGTATACACTGTACGACGGAGCAGGGAATTCCGGCACGAAGCCGAAGCTGGCGATCCCGGCCGGAACGACCGTCGCTGCGAAAGGATACGCCGTGATCGTGGTCGATGTCACTACTGAAGCATGGGGATTCGGGCTGGGGAGCGGAGGGGATGAGATCTGGCTGGAGAACTCCGGCGGTACCATCCTGGAACATGTGACGATCCCGGCCATGCCGGTCGCCACCACATCGTACTCCCGGGTGCCGAATGGTTCGGCCACCTGGGTGATCTCCAATACCATCACCAAAGGAGCGGTGAATCAACCGTAACCGCGTGCGTTGCCGGAGTGCCTGTGCTGCAACGGCGCTCCGGCCCCCCTTTCCGGGATCCTGACACCTATGAAGCATCATTCTCTGCCGATCCTCATCATCCTGTTCCTTGCCGGCTGCGACCGGAACCCTCCGGAAACGGTTGTCACGCCACCGGTCACGGTGCCGTTGCTGCAGCCGTTCGCCAGCTATTCCCTGCAGCCTCATGTGGCGGAGCCGTCCGGAATCGTGTACAATCCGAGGAACAATTCCATGTTCGTTGTCTCCGATTCGCATTCGGATATCGTAGAGGTCGATCTGACCGGGAGGAAGCTGCGTGCCGTTGCGACCGTCAGTTCGGATCTGGAAGGTGTTGCCCTCACCGGTTCCGGCGATACCCTCTATGTGGCCGAGGAACAGAAACGGAAGATATCGGCGTACACACCGGCCGGTACATCCCTCTACTCCTTCTCAGCGGATGTTGCCACGCTGGCGAACAACGGACTGGAAGGGGTCTCTGTCGGCCCCGGAGGACATCTGTTCGTCCTGAACGAGAAGGCACCGACCATGCTGCTGGAGTACACTGCCGCCGGTACGGAGGTGCGGAGAGTAACGCTCACTGCCACATCGGACCTCTCCGGTATCATGTACGACTCCGGGCGGCAATGTCTGTGGATCGTGAGTGATGAAGCGAAAGCAGTGCTGCGGACCGGCCTGGACGGTTCCCTTCAGAAACGCTGGGCTCTTCCCTTTGTGAAGGCGGAAGGGATCGCGATCGTCCGCGATACGATGTATATTGTCAACGATGCCGACGGGAAGATGTACCTTTTCGCGGCACCACAGTAGCACAGCTGCACACACCTATCATCAAGGAGAACCATCATGAAGCATCCATACATACTGCTGCGTTGTGCGGTCATCGCCGTGTTAATGACCATTGCAGCCCAGGCCCAGTCCGTCATCATCAACGAAGTCCATTCACGCGGCGTTGCCGGCGATCTGGACTGGATCGAGGTCTATAATACGACAGGTGCACCGGTCGATATCAGCGGATACAAGATCTATGACAACGGCGGTCAGGCCGGAACGAAGTCCAAGAAGCAATTCCCGGCCGGTACGATCCTCCCGGCAAAGGGGTTCTATGCGATCGTGGTCGACACCGCAACGTTCGCCGGGGATACGAGCGGATTCGGCATCTCCAGCGGCGGTGAGACCGTCTGGCTGGAGAATGCGGCCGGCACCGTGATCGATACCAGTGCCATTCCCGCTCTCGGAACGGATACGAGCTATGCCCGCATCCCGGACGGCGGCAAAGTCTGGAGGAAGACATTCCCGCGCACGAAAGGGAAGACCAACGTGGCCGTGAAGATGAACGAAGTGTACAGCCGCGGTGTGGCGGGGAATCTGGACTGGATCGAGGTCCACAACAATTCCGCCGCTGCGATCGATATCGGCGGGTACAGGATCTATGACAGCGGCGCACAGACCGGTGCGAAATCGAAGAAACAGTTTCCGGCCGGAACAATGGTCCCGGCAAACGGATTCGCCGTGATCGTGGTCGATACGGCGACATTCGCCGGCGACACGAGCGGTTTCGGTATTTCCAGCACCGGTGAGACCGTATGGCTGGAGAATGCTGCCGGTGTGCTGATCGATACCGTGGCCGTCCCGGCGCTCGGGACCGACACCTCCTACGCACGGGTGCCGGATGGCTCCAATGTGATGGTGAAGCGCTCCCCGGTGTCGAAAGGCGCGACGAACGGAACGCTGGTGTCCGTAACGAACAGCCGCAGCGTTGTCCGCGGATTCTCGCTCCAGCAGAACTATCCCAACCCGTTCAACCCGTCCACGACCATCCGGTTCACGATGGCCGCCGCCGGACCGGTGAAACTGACGGTCTACGACCTCCTCGGCAAACAGGTCGCCGTGCTTCTCAACGGGAACGCCGGTGCCGGTGAACAGGCCGTTCAGTTCCGTGCCGCACATCTCTCCAGCGGTGTATATTTCTATCATCTGACCGCCGGAACGTATTCTGAGATGAAAAAAATGGTGCTGATGAAATGACCGATCGTGAGAAAAAAGGGAAGCAGTTCGCGTATCTGGAGCTCCTCATCCTTGTCGGCACGGTAGCGGCCGGCATCGCTTTCCTGCTGTGGAGCATGCTCGCCTGAATAAGGCGAGTCGCGACGCTGAGCAGATTCCACTGCTGCTTTGTGACATGCGGGGATGTACCGGAGAACTTTGGTGCATCCCCGCAGTGTTATTGTACCGACATCGAAGGCTTTTGACCACACGTGATCCGGTATCCGGATTCGATGCCCGGCATCATTCTCAATGCACTCCGGCAGTATCGGTACTGCCGGCGCCTGCGGATCGAAGAGTCCATCCAATTCCATCGGTCATGCATGGACAGCACCACCGCGGACACCACGGTCAGCACCAGCGAAGCAGTCGTACCGCTGCAGATGGTGCTCTTCTTCGGGCTGTCAATCGGACTGCTGTTGTCATTCATTTCATGCATTCCCGCATGGAAAATTCGTGGATGATCCGTACGACGGTTACGGTGTATTGAAGGAAAATTTGCGTTGCTGAATTGGGTCGATTTGTCTACTTTACCGGATATATCTGCCGTTCTGCCTGCCGCACTGCTGCCTGGACGGACCTCTGTCAACGATGAAAGAACCACCGTACCGAAGGATATCGATGATCCAACGGATCCTGACACCATTCACCCGATCCATTAGCAAGGAATCCTTCCTTCGTTCCTTCCTGATCGTACTGTCATTTATAGTCATCAGCAGAACATTCGAATACATCCTGCTGGAGACGTTCTCCGAAGTTCCCCACGGCACGATCATCCTGATCAATACGGTCCTCGTCTCCGTGCTGATGGTGCCCGGACTCTACCTGCTGGTCTATCGCCCGATCGCTCAGCTCCTGGCAGAGCGCGAGATGGCGGAGGCCGATGCGAAGATGTTCGAACAGACCATCCGCAGCATCAATGGGGTGGTCAACATTGCGGACCTGAATGACAATATCCTGTTCGTGAACGAAGCATTCTGCCGGACCTATCAATATACCGAACAGGAGCTGATCGGGAGGCACAGCAGTCTGTTCTGGTCCGACCGGAACCCGAAGGAGGTCGTAGCTCAGATCCTTCCCGCCACCCTGAACGGCGGTTGGAAGGGTGAGCTCTATAATAAACGGAAGGATGGGACCGAGTTCCCGATCATCCTGACGACGTCGTTGATCAAGGACAGCAACGGGAATCGCGTCGCTGTAGTGGGGATGGTGGAGGACATCACGGAGCGCAAACGGGCGGAACTGGAACGTCAGACCATCTTCGAGATCACCCAGGGCGTCACTGCCACATCGAATCTTCGTGAACTGCTCACGGTGATCCATGCCTCTCTGAAGAAGGTCGTCTATGCGGAGAAC
Organism: Bacteroidota bacterium; assembly: GCA_013361065.1. GTDB lineage: Bacteria > Bacteroidota > Ignavibacteria > UBA10030 > UBA8401 > UBA8401. Next base: position 9,997 of record JABWAK010000051.1, on the reverse strand, counting down.
TGCTATGTGGCGGTCTTCGATGAGCAGACGAAATTGCTGAGCTTCCCGTATTTCGTGGATCGCTACGATCCCTGGCCTCCTCCCGGTCCGATGAACCGCGGATGTACGGCCTACGTGTACCGCAGCGGGAGGCCATTCCTGCTGACGCAGCAGATGTTCGATGAACTTGTGGAACAGGGCGAGGTGGAACTGATCGGCACCAATGCGCCATCCTGGCTCGGTGTGCCGCTCCAGACGCCCGCCGGCACCATCGGTGTGCTGGTCGTGCAGCATTATGAACAGCAGGATGTGTACACCGAGCACGATGTGCAGTTCCTTCATTCCGTGGGGTCCCATATCGCCATGGCGATCGAACGGAAGAACGCCCAGGAGGAACTGCAGTCGAGCGAGGAGATGTTCCGCCGGCTGTTCGATGAATCCGCGGACCCGATCCTGCTGCTGGACCGGGACCGGTTCACCCGCTGCAATGCCGCAACGGTGGCGCTGCTCGGCTACGGTTCGGAACAGGAATTCCTCCAGAAGGAACCCTATGAACTCTCCCCGGAGTATCAGCCGGACGGCATGCTCTCTTCGGTGAAATCGGTACAGATGATGGAACAGGCGGTCCGGGATGGTTACCACCGGTTCGAGTGGACGCACCTCAAGTCCGACGGGAGCGAACTGTTCGTCGAGGTCATGTTGACCCCTGTTGTGCTCAAGGGGAAACAGTATCTGTACACCATCTGGCGCGATATCGGGGACCGGAAGCGCGCCGAACAGGCCCTGCGTGAGAGTGTGGAGCACTTCCGCGCCGTGACACAATCCGCCAATGAAGCGATCATTACGACCGATGCAGCGGGAACGGTCCTGAACTGGAACAACGGTGCCGTGAAGATCTTCGGATACACCGAACAGGAGATCCTGGGAAGGTCGCTGAAGGCGATCATTCCGGAGGAGTTGTTGGCGCGTCATACCGAAGGTATGAACCGTGTTGTCCGCAGCAAAGAACGAAGGCTGGTCGGCGCGACCGTTGAGCTCACCGGCCGCCGCAAGAATGGTGAGATCTTCCCGCTGGAGATCTCGATCGCCGAATGGGAGGCTGCCTCCGGAACGCATTTCACCGGGATCATCCGCGATGTGACCGCCCGGAAACTGATCGAAGCGGACCGGGAGCAACTGATCGCCGATCTGCAGAACGCACTGGAAGAGGTGAAGACGCTGAGCGGCATCGTTCCGATCTGCGCCAACTGCAAGAAGATCCGTGATGACAAAGGATACTGGGAACAGGTGGACCACTACGTGTCCAAGCATACCGATGCCCAATTCTCTCACAGCATCTGTCCGGACTGTACAAAAGAACTCTATCCGGAGCAGTACCAACGGATCCAGAATAAGAAGATCTCCTGAAGACGCCGGCAGGGATCCATGTATCCTTCGCTGAATGAACTTGCATCATGGAACTGACACTCATCCACACCAGCCGGAACGTTATCGCGTCTGTCATGCCGAAGAGCGGCAGTATTTCGGGTTCCGGTGATATCCTGGACCTCATGGGAAGCGCCCGGTATCAAGGTGCTGATGGAGTGATCATCCGCGAAGCCGAACTACCTCCGGAATTTTTTGACCTTCGTTCCGGGATCGCCGGAGAGATCCTTCAAAAATTCTCCAATTATCAGATGAAGATCGCGATCGTCGGGGAGTTCGCCAAGTATCGCAGCAATGCGCTAAATGCATTCATCATCGAGTGCAACCGGGGCAAGCATATCTTCTTTGTCGGTACAGTAGAAGAGGGAATGGAGCGACTGACATCCCTGTAAAAAAAATCTTGGGGGGAAAGAGAAAGGCGAAGGCCCTGCAGTTCGGAAGTACTGCAGGGCCTTTTTCTGTACGGGGGACCGGTCGATTAATACTCCTTCTCTGCGAAGCGTCGGGACAGCCAGGCCTTGGCCCGCTCCGTATATTCGTCCACCAATGAGTACGCGGTCGGGACGATGATGAGCGTCAGGAAGGTCGAGACGGAGAGGCCGAAGATGATGGCGACCGCCAGCGGACGCCAGAAGCCGGCGCTCTCCGAACCGGTGACGAAGTGCAGTTCGGTCCAGTTGAAGTCGATCCCGGTTCCCATCGGGATCAGTGCCAGCACGGCCGCGGCCGCGGTGAGGACCACCGGCCGCAAACGCACACGACCCGCCTCCAGCAGCGCCTCATCCAGCGTCATCCCCCCCTCGTTATGTTTGTGCTTCACGAAATCGAGCAGGATGATGCCGTTCCGCACCACGATGCCGGCCAGCGCCACGATGCCGACGCCGGTCATCATCACGCTCATCGGCGTTTGAGTGATGATCAGCCCCAGCAGTACGCCGATCAGCGAAAGTACCACGGAGAACATGATGACGAACGGCACCTTCATGGAGTTGAACTCCATGACCATGATCAGGAAGACCAGCAGCAGTGTGATGATGAATGCCGAGCTGAGGAAATCCGACGCCTTCTTCTGCTCCTCCTGCGACCCGGTCAGTTTCACCGCATAGCCGTTCGGCAGCGAGAGACCGGCAAGTTTCATCTGCACATCCTTGAGCACCTCGGACTGCACGCGGCCAGAGACGTCCGCGCTGACCGTGATGACCCGTTTCTGGTCCTTCCGGCGGATGTCGGTGACGGATGTGGTCCGACGGATATCCGCAACGGAGGTGATCGGAATGGAGAGGAGCTGTCCGCGGCGGTTCATGAAATTGATGCGGAGATTCTCCAGGTCCGCCGGAGCGGTCCGCTGGTCCTCACGGAGACGCACGCGGATCTTGTACTCGTCCTCTCCCACGCGGTATTTGGACGCTTCCACACCGGCGATGGCGGCGCGGACGGTGGAGGCGATCTGTCCGGTGCTTGTATACAAGAGCCCTGCCTTCTCCCTGTCGACCAGGATCTCCACTTCCGGCCGCCCGGTATTGTAATCATCCTTCAGGTCGACCACGCCGGGGATATCCTTCACCAGCGCACGGATCTGGGCGCTGAGCGCCGCGAGCTGCGCATAATCCTCTCCCGACACTTCGATGCTCACCGGTGAGCCGACCGGCGGTCCCATCTGCTGCTTCGTCAGCCGGAGTTCCGCACCGGCGATGCCGAGCGTCGCTTTCCGGATCTCTTCCATCGTTTCGAAGGTGCTCTGGCCGCGGAGCGCCTTCTCGTAGAAATTGACGGAGATGCGCCCCTTGTTCGAGGTCCCTTGCCCGCCGAAATCGAACATATCGTCCGATGTGCCGACGCTGGTGGAGACGAACTCCACATCCTTCCGTCCGGGGATCTGCTGCAGCCGTTCCTCCACGATCCTCGCCACACCGTCCGTCACATCCAGCGAAGAACCGGACGGGCACTCGATGCTCACGCTCACCTGGCTCGGTTCCGTGTTCGGGAAGAATTCGACACCGTTGTTGAACATGCCGAACAGCACGATCACCGCCGCGAGCAGTGCGAACGATGCCCAGATGGTCTTCCCTTTGTTCTGCAGCGTCCAGCGGAGTGCATGCACATACTTCCCCTGGATCCACGGGAAGAAGACCTCGTCCACTTTATGATAGAGCAGGGTGAGCGGGTTGTACTTGCGGTACCAGTGCGGATGCTCCAGATTGTATCGCGCTTTCTTGATCTCCTTCTTGTAGTCGATCCACTGCGCGGCCTGCACCGGGCTGATCACGTAGGCCACGAGCAGTGACGCGGTGAGCGTGACGATGAGCGTGATCGGCAGGAACTTCATGAACTCGCCGACGATGCCGGGCCAGAAGAGGAGCGGGATGAAGGCCGAGAGGATGGTGATGGTGGAAGTGAGCACCGGCACGAACACTTCGCCGGCTGCCTTTTTCGCGGCGGAATTGGGCGGTTCATCGTATTCCTGCTGATGCCGGTATGTGTTCTCGATGACGACGATGGCATCATCCACCAGGATGCCGAGCGCCAGCACGAGTGCGAAGAGGACCACCACATTCAGCGTGATCCCCATGGCGCCGAGGACGATGTATCCGACGAACATGGAGAGCGGGATGGCCGTGGAGATGAGGAGCGAGTTCTTGAATCCGAAGAACATGAAGAGGGAGAGCACTACCAGGAACATGCCGGTGTAGATGCTGTTCTCCAGTTCGTGCACCATCCGTTTGATGAACCGGGACTGGTCGTTGGAGACCTCCAGCCGGATGCCGTCCGGCAGGTTCCGCTGCTCGGCTTCGACGATCGTCTTCACGTCGTCCGCAATGCGGATGAGATTCTCGCCCGCACGCTTCCGTACGGCCAGCGAGACCACCTCCGCATTGTTGAGCCGTGCGTAGGTCTGCCGGTCCTCGAAGGAGTAATCGACCGTGGCGACATCGCGCAGATAGATCGGTTTGCCGTTCTGGATCTTCAGTACGATATCCTCGAGCGGTTTCACCTGTTTGAACTCTCCGGGGACGCGTACGGTGAGGTTCTTCTCTGAGGTCTCGATCGTCCCTCCCGGGATCGACAGGTTCTCCATCCGGATAGCGCCGGAGACATCATCGAAGCTCACCTGATAGGCATTCATCCGGTACACATCCACATTCACCTGCACTTCCGGGGTGAGTCCGCCGGTGACATCCGCACGCAGCACACCGGGGATCCCTTCGATCTTGTCCTGCAGTTCCTCCGCGATCCTCTTCAGCCGTGCCACGCCGACATTGCCGACGGCATTCACATACATGATGGGGAACTCACTGAAGTTGATCTCCGAGACGATCGGGTCGAGGATGTCCGCCGGCAGCTGATTGCGGGTCGAGTTGACCTTGTCGCGTACCCGCCGCAGCGCCTCGTCCACATCCACGCCGGTGTTGAACTCCACGCGGATGGTCGAGAGTCCTTCCTTGGAGACGGAGGAGATCTGCTTGATGTCCTTGAGTCCTTTCAGCGCCCGTTCGAGCGGCTGCGAGATGAGTCCCTCGATGTCCACCGGCGAAACGCCGATGTACGGCGTGGAGACGATGACGAGGGGGATGGTGATGTCCGGTGTGGCCTCGCGGGGGAGGCCGGTGTAGGACGTGTATCCGAAGATGACGATAAGGACCATCAGCAGATAGACGGCGGTCTTATTATCGACGGCGATGTTCCAGATTTTCATGATTCTTCTCCTGTTTGCCGGGATGTCATCCCGGCTTACAAATTACTCCGTGATCACCACCGGTGAACCGTTAACGAGCTTCTGGTATCCGCTCACGATGAGATGCTCACCCGTCGTAAGGCCGGAGGTGATCTCCACCAGGTTCCCCTGACGTCCTCCGATCGTGACGCGCCGTTCCTCGGCGGTACCGTTCCGCTCCACGTACACGATGTGCCGGTCCCGGTCCACCAGCTGCACCACGTTCTCGCTGACCAGGATGGCGTTCGTCTTCCGCTGTTTCACCAGATTCACTTTTGCGACCATCTCCGGTTTCAGTCTGCCGCGCGGATTGGGGAGGAGGATCTCCACCGCCATGGTCCTGTTCGCCGCGGAGACGGTGGAACCGACGAACGACACCCGGCCGGTCAGTTGTTCACCCGGCACGGCGTCGAAGGTGACCGAGACCGGTGTGCCGACACGGATCATATCCGAATACATCTCCGGGATCTCGCCCTGCACTTTGATGGTGGAGGTATTCACCACGCGGGCGATCGGTATGCCGGGCGGCGCCATCTCGCCGGCATTCGGGATGGTGTTGTCCACCACGCCGCTGATCGGGCTCCGGAGCTGTGTCCGCTCCCAACGCGCCTTCATCAGGTCCGCATTCGCTTTCGCAGCGTCGCGTCCGTACACCATGTTCTTGTACTGCAGTTCGCTGATGCCCTGCTGTTCGTAGACCGACTGCTGCTTCTCCACGTTCAGCTGTGCCATCTTGTACTGCGCCTCCGCCGCTTCGTAGCTCGCTTTGATCACCTCATCCTTCAGGATGACGATGATCTCCCCTTCGCGGACCCGTTCACCTTTCTTCTTCTTCCATTCCTTCACGATGCCGCCCTCTTCCGGACTCAGCATCACATCCTCGAAGGCCTTCACGGTGCCGGAGACCTGGATGCCGTCGACCATCACCGAATGCTGGACTTTCTGCACGGTGATATTCACCGGCTGCGGTGATTGGGGAAGGGGAGCGGAATCGGTCTTCTTGCAGGATATGAGTCCGGCAGCCGACCAGAGGAGGATTGCCAGGAGAATGATCTGTGTTGTCTGTTTCATGATGATATCCCTATGGATTGGTGTCGTAGATAGTTCACTATTGGAGTGCATCATTCCTCCTCCGCGGCCGAAGCGGGGTAGCGCCCCAGTATCGCATCGAGTTCGGAAGCGGCGACCAGATAATCGTACACCGACTGCATGCGGTTCACTTTCGCCTGGGAGAGGGCCAATTGCGCATCGTTCACTTCCAGCTGAGTAGCGGCATTCGCCAGGAACCGGGCGGTGACGATGGCATAACCGCGCTCGGCGGTCTCCACGGTCCGCTCCTGACCTTCGATCCGCTTCCGCGCCTGGCGAAGGTTCCCGACAAGCGATCGGACCCCCATCTGCAGCGTCCGTTCAAGGCCGCCCTTCACCTCTTCGGTCTTCTGTCGCTCCAACTGGGCCTGTTCGATGCGGGAACTGGTCTGCAGCCCCTGGAACAGGTTCAGCGAGAAGTTCAGTCCCACCTGTGCCGTCTTGTAAAAATCGTTTGTGGAGAAACGGTAATCGTCCCGGATGGCAGTGTAGGAGTACGATCCGTATGCGACGATGGTCGGCAGGAAGTTCGCCCGTTCCGCATTCAGGGAGGCATTGTTCAGTTCTATCTGGTGCCGGAGGATGTTGAGGCCGGGATTCGATTCCAGCACGGTCTTGTCTGCCGAGGTGATGATCCCTTCGTCGGCCTCCTGCAGCATGAGCTGGTCGACCGGCGATACGGCGACGGAATCACCGACCCCCATGGTGTTGCGGAGATTGTCCACTGCAAGGGAGAAGTTCGTCTCGCTCTGCATCACCATCGGCCGGAGATTGTCCACTCCCACGCTCGCACGCAGTTCATCGTATTCGGAGACGATCCCCTGTGTGCGCATCAGACGGACATTCTTCAGATTCTCCTCCGCATTCCGGAGGTTGGACTGCATGAGTGTCAGCGCTTCGCGCGCCAGCAAGGCACCGTAGTACGCTTTGCGGACCTTCGCGACGGTCTCCACTTTCTTCTGATGGTATAAATCGCGGGAGAGCCGGGAGTAGACCGCAGCGGCGCCGACGCCGATGAAGACCGATCCGTTGAAGAGGATCTGGCGCACGTTCAATGCCGCATTGGCGCTGTTGGTGGGGGACATGGAGAACGGCAGTTCGATGAGCTGGCCGGTGGGCCGCGGCACGCGGGCCGTGGAGTCCATCAGTTTCACCAGCGGATAGTAGATGGCATCCGGGAAGTAGCTCTTCGGTTTCTCCACCACATGATTGAAGGTCCCGCTCAGGTCGACGGTCGGCATGGTGTATCCCCAGGCTTCCATCACCCGGGCATCGGAGCGCTGCACCTCCAGCCGTGCGGACTGCAGGTCCGCATTGTGCTGCACGGCCATGCGGACAGCGGCATCGAGCGTGAGCGGCGCACCGGCAGGATCGCTGTGCTGTGCAAGCAGCGGAACGGCAACGAGAAGGAACAGGAATATCAGGGTACGTATCATAGGTGCCTCATATCAGATCGTGTTCGCAGAGAGTTCTTTCCTGCCGGCATCGGTCATCACCGATTCCAGCAGGAGTATATTGGAGACGCGCAGCGTGTGGTCCAGGTCAACGGTCAGTTTCTGCCGGAACAATTCCCGCTGGCTGTCGATGCGCATCATCAGGGAGGAGGAGCTCGTCCAGAGTACCACCGCGATCTCGATGGCGCTGAGGTCGGTGCGGATGGTCCCTTCCGCTTTTCCGCGGTCGAGCACACCGGTGACGAGCGTCCAGAGCGTGTGATTGCACCGGTCGCATTCGGCCATCATCGCTTCGGAGACCTGCTTATGGAACTGCGGAGTGTTGAAGAAGTGGAACATCCGGAAGTAGTTGCGGTGCTGCTCGAAGAAGCCGGTGAAGGTTGCCATGAATTCCACCATCGTCCGAACGGTGGTGAGCTGCCGCGTAATGACCGCTTCGAACATCGTGCGGAGCAGGATGAGTCCCCGCATCATCACGGCGAGATACAGGTCCTCCTTGCTGCGGTAGTACAGATAGAGTGTCCCTTTGGCGAGTTCGGCGGTCTCGGCGATCTCGTCCATCGTTGCAAGCTGCAATCCCTTCTCGAAGAAGACCTTCTGTGCGGCGTCGATGATCGACTCTTTGCGGCTCTCTTTTTCGCGCTCTTTGCGTTGGATGGTTCCCATGGCGGGTGTGCCTGATGATCACGCAGAATGACCGGCGGTCATTCACTGCACACAAGTCTTGCGAGAAAATGGGGAGATAGCAAGCGGAAAAACAGCGAAAATATTCGAAAAACAGGATAAATTTGTCCTGACCGGTTGTATGGGAAAAACGGATACGGTCAGGATTTGAGAGGACGGGCGGGGAATGTTATTGCTGGTCCATCACTTCCGTGATGCGGATGTTCTCCCGGAACAGATAGAGGATGCCGAGCGAGAGTGTGCAGAGGTAGCCGATGGCGTGGGTGTAGACGACGTACGCCACCGCAGAGCGCTCGTTCACACCAAAGATGCTCGTGAGCGTATAGGAGATGAAACTGTGATAGGACCCGATGCCGTTCGGTGTCGGAACAGCGGCGGCGATCCCGTTGGAGATCTGCAGTGTCGCCGCTTCGGTCATGGTCAGGTGCTGCATGTCGAAGATACGGAACGGCAGATAGAGCAGTACGATATAGGTGAACCAGATGGAGAAGGTGAGCAGAGCGATGGCGCCGTAGTTCTTCCCCATCGTGCTTGCTTCGAACCCTTTCAGGAAGTTCGCGAGCAGATCCTCGATCCGCTGCCGGTGACGTGCGGGGAAGAGGGGGACGAGCCGCTTCAGGAACGCGAAGATGATGCTGGAGCGAAGGAAGAGTGTCACGAACAAGAGGAGCAATCCGACCACCAGCAGGTACAGCACCCAGCGCGCCTCGTGCGGGATGTGGAACCATTCCTCCAGCGGACGGATGTTGAGGACGGCGACCACGCAGAGTACCGAAGCGAAACTGACGAAATCGAGCATCCGTTCCAGGATGACGGTGCTGAGAACCGCAGCGGTCGGCGCCTTCACCTTCCGGCCGAGGACGAAGGAGCGCGCGACCTCGCCGGCCCGCGGTACGAGTCCGTTGATCATGAATCCGATCATGAGCGCCGCGAAAGCGGAATGGACCGGCACATCCTTCGAGACCGGCTGCATCAGATAGCGCCAGCGGACGGCGCGGAGCAGATGACTGAAGGCCTGGAGCAGAAAGAGACCGGCAAGCCAGAGGAGCGGCTTTTGTGCCAGCGTCTGCAGCAGTCCGCTCATGTCGCGTTCGCGGAACGCAAGCCAGAGGAAGAACGCCGTTACGGCGAGACTGGCAGCAACGCGGAGGATGAAGGAACGCTTCTTCATGTCATCCTGCGCTCACCGCGCCGATACCCGGTTGGTCAGCACGGGCAGGTCCGGATGGGACGGATTGATCTGCCGTAATGTTTTCAGGGCACCGGATGCTTCGGTGATGCGGCCGAGTGCGAGGTACGCTTTCACGGTCCGCACATGCAGGTCCTCGTTCTTTGGATACATCGCCAGCCCCCGCTGGGCGATGGAAAGGGAGACCTCCGCACTGTCGCTCCACAGCTGGACATCGGCCAGGGCCACATAGGCATCGATGTAGGTCTCATCCCGTTCGATGACATTCCGGAACAGCCGTTTCGCGGTATCGTACTCCTTGTTCCAGGCGTAGGTCCGTCCGAGCAGCGTCCGCACATCATTGTAGTTGGGAGCAGCGGCAAGGATGCGCCGGCAGATGAGCCGGGCTTCATCGGTCTGTTTTGCGAATGCCTTTTCCCGCGCCAGCAGGAACAGCTTGTCCATGTCCAGTCCGAGTGAATCGAT
>JABWAK010000050.1 GCA_013361065.1 Bacteroidota bacterium | reverse complement strand
AGGATCAGGGCGCAGAGCAGGTGGGAGAGCTCGCGCCGCAGCCCCTCGTCCCCCAGCCCGACCGCCGCCTCCAGGATCCGGCCCTTCTGCTCGGCGAGGTACCCGATCTCCTCGAGGCGATCGCCGAAGTGGCGGGCGCCGAATCGCCCCAGGAACCCGCGCACCACCGCCAGGCGCAGCTCGAGGGGCTCGGTCCGGGTCCGGTCCATGACCGCACGGTGCAGCTCCGCCAGGCTCCCGAGCAGGGACTCGTGGTCGCCATAGGTCTCCACCGCCAGGCGCAGGGCCAGGTACCCCGAGTCGATCGGGCCGGGCCAGGGGCGGAGCGCCTCCGAGAAGCGCCGCGCCGGCCCGACCAGCTCGATGCGGACCGCGTGGATGGTCGAGAGCTGCTCCGGGACCCCCTGACGGGAGCGGGTGTTCCCGAACGAGATATAGAATGCCCCGATGGTCCGGAATGAGGTGAAATCGAGGGCGTATGTTGTTGTGAATGGTCCGTAGGGGCCGGATCGTTGTACGGAATGGAAGGAATCGATGAGAGCACCGGTCAGCGCCTGATGGATCCGGAAGCGGGTGACGCTGAGAGCACTGTCTGTACTGACGACGACGGCCCGTTTGATTGAACCGGGTGAATACCCCAATTGATTGATGCGTATCCAGCTTTCCGCCTGCAGTGGATATGCTAAGAGCAGTATACAGCACAGAATGAACTTCATCGGTACCGTCATCGTTGTATAGTGGGAATCATTGACTGAAAGATACGAAAATGGATGAACGGATGCCGGATTTTGGCCCTGACAGCGCCAAAAACCACAATGTTAGAAAAGTCTAATATCGATCAGGATGCATCTCCGTCGGAAGTGACGTAACTTTTACAATGGCGAAGTATTCCTTCCATACTGCATTGGTATCCGCTTCTCTTATTCGGACCTATGTTCCTCGTATCGTGACCCTTACGCTGCTTCTTGGCTCTTTGATCACCATAGAGGCGCAGCAGTCAGAAATATCGCTGGAACGGAAGGTCGCGATGATGATGAAAGTGATCGATACCGATGACCATTTCGGTGACGGGAAGGATTGTTTCGATATCGGCATCCTGTTCAGCCATCATGATACCAGTTCCATCATCGAGAAGGAACGTATCCTGCAGTTCACAGAATTAGAACCATACATGCTCACCGATAGCGTACCTGTGCATTGCATTCCGATCGATCTTGAACATGACGATGGATGGAAGCAGACTCTCGCAACAGGTTCCGTTGCTGCGGTCATCGTTACCTCCATCGATCAGCAGTACCTCGGACCTGTCTCGTCCTTTTGCCGTGACCATGAGATCCTCTCCATGACCACTGTGCCGGAATACGTCTCGGGTGGTCTTTCCGTCGGGGTCACGGCGGTCAACGACCGGGCGATGCTGATGATCAATCTGCCGGCCAGCCGTACCGAAGGGGCAAGGATCAGTTCCCGGGTTCTGAAGATGGCGAAGATCGTGCGATGAGACAGTTCCTGCGCGACAGTATTGTTTCCTCGTTCCGCTTCCGGTTGTACGCGATCATCGCCGGAGCGGTGCTCTCCGTTTCGGCATTCATCTATCTCTACTTCCCTCAGAAGTTCCACGAACAGGCCTATGCGGCGGCGCGGGCGAAAGCGATGACCATCGCAGACATCTCCGCGTACAGTACGGCACCCGCTCTCTTTTTCAATGATTCTGTTGCGGTCCAGGAGGTGCTGGCTGCCGCCCGCCAGAACGCTGATATCCGTTTCATCATCATCACCGATCAGCAGCAGCGGATCGTGCATGGATACCGTACGGAGATCGGTGTCGGACTGCGGTATGACATCGCTACCCATGAAGGGAACCTGGATGAACATCGGTCAACGGTCATTTCCAGATCGGTCATCCTCTTTGATGGACAGACCATTGGTCAATTGTATATCGGTCTTTCCCTTGATGCGATCAATCTCGAGGTCAGTGAGACCAAACGGACCATCACCGTCATCAGTGCCATCATCCTGATCATCGGTCTCACGCTCTCGTATGTCGTCGTTCGTCTGCTGCTCGGGCCTCTCGAACGGATGGCCGGAACATTCCGACGGATCGCACAGGGGGATTTCTCCCAGCATGTCGAGATCTCCGATTTTGCGGAGGTGAACAGACTGGGGACGGCGTTCAACAGTATGGTGGACGATATCGCCGCGCTGCAGGGTGAATTGCATGGGATGAACAGAACGCTCGAAGAACGCATCAGCGAACGGACGGCCGATCTGCAGCGGTCGGTGGAGCAGCACACCAGGACCGAGGCAGCGTTGCGGGATAGTGAAGAGCGTTTCCGTGCCCTCGTGGAACTCTCGCCTGATGCCATTGTGGTCTTTGCCGCAGGGGAATTCACCTTCATCAATCCCTCGGCGTTGACGATCTTTCGGGTGCCGTCCGGAGGTTCGCTCCACGGTGCTTCGCTGTACGATATGATGCCGCTCGCGCAGGCACCATTGTTCGAGGAGATGCTGCAGCGCATCATCAACGGGACGGCGGTCAACATCCTGACGGAACATACTTTTGTGCGGGAGGATGGGACCGAATTCATTGCAGAGGTAGCGGCAACGAAACTGGTGTACAGCGGCACACCGGCGGTCCAGATCGTCATCCGTGATATCTCCGAACGGATCAGGAGTGAACGGAAGAGGATCGAGCTGGAACAGCAGCTTCTGCATGTCCAGAAGAAGGAGATCATCAGCACGCTGGCGAGCGGATTGGCGCACGATATCCTGAACATTCTCGGGATCATCGGGACGTCCATCAACAAACTGCTCTTTATGAAGGAATTGACCCCGTCCTCAGTGAATGAGAGTGCGGAGCAGATCACCAAAGCGACGGAGCGCGGGAAGGGGCTGGTACGTCAGTTGCTGTCCTTCGCCAGGAAGTCGGAACTGAATTTCGATTCGGTCAATGTGAACACGATCGTCACCGAGATCACGTCGGTCGTTCAGCGCACCTTCCCCGGGTCCATTGCCGTGAAGAACGATCTTGCCGCCGACCTTCCGATGATCCGGGCCGACAGTAATCAGCTCCATCAGGCATTGCTCAATCTCTGCCTCAATGCACGGGATGCCATCCAGGATGCCGGACTCATCACCATCTCCACCAGCGACGCCATCCGTCCCTCCGATGCCGCGGTGCGCGATCCTTCCGCCCGATATCTCTGTCTCTGTGTCTCGGATGACGGGGTCGGGATGTCGGACGATGTGCTCAAACGGATCTATGAGCCGTTCTTTACGACCAAGAATGAGGGGACAGGTTCGGGTCTGGGGATGGCGATGGTGAAGGGTATCATGGAGAACCACCGGGGAGTGATCGAGATCGATACGGCGGTAGGGAAGGGAACGACCTTCCGACTCTTCTTTCCGATATAAAAAAACCGGACGATGTCCGGTTTTTTTATATCCTCTTCTTTCGACAGGTCATTTCAGCAGTGCCGTCACTACCCAGTAACTGACGGCGCCGATACCGGCGGCGGCAGGGATGGTGATGATCCATGCCAGGATGATGTTCGACGCCAAGCCCCAGCGAACGGCGGAGAATCGCTTCGTGGCACCGACACCCATGATCGCACCGCTGATGACATGCGTGGTGCTCACGGCGATACCGCTGAACGCCGTCACGAGCAGAGTGATGGCACCGGAGGTCTCCGCGGCGAATCCGCCGGACGGTTTCAGTTTCGTGATCTTCTGACCCATCGTCTTCACGATCCTCCAGCCGCCGAAGAGTGTACCGAACGCGATGGCGGCATGTGATGCGAAGATGACCCAGGTCGGGACCTCGAAGGTCGCCAGGTAGCCGCTGGTGACGAGGAGGGTGGTGATGATGCCCATGGTCTTCTGCGCATCGTTCGTACCGTGGCCGAGACTGTATGCTGCGGCCGATAAGAGCTGGAGCTTACGGAAGATGTTGTTGATCTTCGAGGACGAGCGTTTGTGGAAGATCCACATCATGGAGGCCATAAGGATGAATGCCATCACCATGCCCATGAGCGGTGCCACGGCGATGAAGATGAGGGTGTTGGTCCAGCCGCTGTAGATGATCGCTCCGAATCCGGCCTTCGCAACGGCCGCACCGGCATATCCGCCGACGAGTGCATGCGAGGAACTGGACGGGATACCATAGTACCAGGTGATCAGGTTCCAGATGATCGCTCCCAGCAGGCCTCCGAGAATCACGAACTCGTCGACCAGTTCAAGGATGATCAAACCCTTCCCGATGGTCTTCGCGATATGGACATCGAACATGAAGGCCGCCACCAGGTTGAAGAACGCCGCCCAGACCACCGCCTGCCGCGGTTTCAGCACACGTGTGGAGACGACCGTGGCGATGGAGTTCGCGGAGTCGTGGAATCCGTTGATGAAGTCGAAGATAAGAGCGACGATGATGATGAAGATAACGAGCGTTAACATAGTCGGTCTTTCTTACGCATGCTTGATGAAGAGTGTTTCCAGGACGTTGGCGACATCTTCGCATTTGTCCGTGGTCGTCTCGAGGTTGACCAGCACTTCCTTTGTTTTGATGAGCTCGATCGCATCCTCCTCTTTGTCGAAGAGTTCCGCGATCGCCTGATTGAAGATCGCATCGGCATCGTTCTCGAACTGATTGATCTTCTGCAGGATCTTCTGCAGTTCATCCGCCCGTTTCATATCCGCCACCAGCAGCACGCCGCGCTGCACTTCCACCGCTGACTGATAGATGATATCGGTCAGCTTCTGGATGTCCGGTGAGTTCTTCTTGATCTTGTACATGTGGAACCGCTTCGCGCTCCCGTCGATATAATCGAGCACATCATCCAGCGTCGACGCGAGCAGGTGGACATCCTCTCGGTCGAACGGGGTCACGAACGTCTTATTCAGTTCTGTATAGATCTCGTGGGTGATCGAGTCTGCCTTTTGCTCGAGTTCCTGGATCTTCTTTACCGTCGCTTCACGCTCGTTCTTCGCCTGGGAAGGGAGTGTCCGCAGCGTATCCGCCGCTTCCACGATCGTCTGGGCGAGTTTATCGAAAAGGACGAAGAAATGTTCGTCATGCGGAAGCAAGGCCTGGATGATCCTGTCTAGTCTCATAAGTGTCGTTCGTTGGTGAGGGATGATAGTGGGAAAAGGTAGATGAACATAGCGACATTTATCGAAAAAAGAAACAAAATGTATGTTATGGAATTGTTACGGGTGCTTAATTCCGGATAATTTGATATACTTTAGCATAACCGCCTGAACCGTCACTCTTGGAGCCATCATGACCATGAACCGTCGTTCCTTCTTCGGCCGGACCGCCGCGTTGACCGCTGCCGGTCCCTTCCTTGCTTCGCTCCCGCACTTCACCGTCGGAGCACAATCGCAGAAACGGATGACGATGACCGTCCGTCCCTACACACTGGAACTGAAGCATGTGTTCACCGTTGCATCGCTCAGCCGCACCACAACGCCGGTGGTGCTGGTGGAGATCGAATACGACGGGGTGACAGGGTATGGAGAGGCCTCCATGCCTCCGTACCTGGGCGAATCGCAGGAGAGTGTCATGGCGTTCCTGAAGAGGGTCGATCTCTCCAAGTATCCCGACCCGTTCGATCTGGAGACGATCCTGGCGGATATCGATGCCCTGGCGTTCCATAATACGGCAGCCAAAGCAGCCGTTGACATCGCCCTGCATGATCTTGTCGGAAAGCTGATCGGCCAGCCGTGGCACCGCATTTGGGGGTATAACAAAGCGAAGGCTCCCAACACGACCTTCACCATCGGTATCGATAAAGCCGATGTGGTACGCGAAAAGACAAAAGAGGCGGCCGGGTTCAAGATCCTGAAAGTAAAACTGGGGAAGGACAATGATAAGGAGATGATAGAGACGGTCCGGTCCGTCACGAATGTTCCGCTGACCGCCGATCCGAATCAGGGGTGGAAGGATAAATTCTATGCGCTGGACATGGTCCACTGGCTGAAGGAGAAAGGGGTCGTGTACGTGGAGCAGCCGATGGCCAAGGAACGGCGTGATGACCATGCGTGGCTCACCGAACGGAGTCCGCTCCCGATCCTGGCGGATGAGAGCTGCCAGCGGCTGGCGGACATCCCGAATGTGGTCGGTGCCTACAGCGGTATCGTGATCAAACTGATGAAATGCACCGGTATGCGGGAGGCGCACAAGATGATCACGATGGCCCGCGCGAACAATCTCAAGATCATGTTCGGTTGTATGACGGAGACCTCCTGCGCTATCTCTGCCGCATCCCATCTTTCCCCGATGGTCGATTGGGCCGACCTGGACGGCATGCTTCTCATCAAGAATGATGCGTTCAGCGGGACGACGGTGAAGGAAGGGAAACTGGTGCTGACCGATGCACCGGGGATCGGTGTGAAGAAGATCGCCTGATCGGAGTGGAAGCTGTATCTCAGAGCCGCGGGGGCATTGCTCTCACGGCTCTGCTGTTCTCCGGAGTTCCCACAGCAGTACCGCACTTGCACTTGCCACGTTCAATGAATCGGCTCCCGGTCGCATCGGAACTACAGCGAACTCCGTGGACCGTGCAAGGACCTCCTCCGAGATACCATGTCCTTCCGCACCCAGCACCAGACAGCGTTTCGTCACAGAATTCAGTGCCCGGATGTCCCTGCTGTCCGGATGAACATGGGCCGCCGTGATGGTCACACCGTTGGTATGAAGGGAATCCAATGTTCCGGGAACATCGGTGGCATAGACGATCGGCAATCGAAAGATATTCCCCATCGAATTACGGACGGAGCGGCGGAGATAGGGGTCGCAGGAGTTCGGCAGTACGATCAGCGCATTCACATCGAAGCAGACGCAATTCCGGACGATCACGCCCATATTCTCCGCATTCGTGATACCGTCCACCATTACATACAGGGATGAGGGCCGGGAAGCCGGCAGCTGATCGATCCGGAGCGGGGGAGGGACCGTGCCGACCGCCATGATGGATTGATGCAGTTCATGGCCGACGATCGATTCCAGCAACCGTTTCTCTCCGACCGAGACATGGATCGGATGCCGGTGTGCTTCGATCACCGGCCGATATTCCTCGAACCAGTCGGCAGACAAGAGGATGCGTTGAACGGTCAGGGTGCTCTCCAGTAATCGCCGCACTACCTTCTCTCCCTCTGCCACGAAGATCCCTTGCTGCAGATGTTCCATCGGTCTGCGCAGCGTACGGAACGGTTCCAGTTCCGGTCCATCGAGTGTCGTGATTTGGGTGAGTGAGGCGATCATGGTCTTTGAAGTATAGCAAAAGTTTGGTATTTTTGTCCATAAATTCCATCCGGCACTGCAATCTCTTTATTGAAAGGCGATCCATTTCATGTCCGTCCGCACACGCTTCGCACCGTCACCGACCGGATATCTGCATGTCGGCGGACTCCGCACCGCACTGTACGCATTCCTGTTCGCCCGTCAGCATCACGGCACGTTCATTCTGCGCATCGAGGATACCGACCAATCCCGCAAAGTGGAGGGAGCAACGGAGAAACTCATCGAAGCGCTCCAATGGGCAGGAGTGGAGTTCGATGAAGGGCCGGGGAAGGAAGGCGCCTACGGACCGTACATCCAGTCCCAGCGTCTTCCCATCTATCACGCCCATGTGAACAGACTGGTGGAGGAAGGGAAAGCCTACCGCTGCTTCTGTACGGCGGAACGGCTCGAACAGCTTCGGGCCTCCGGTGCAACCATGTATGACCGCCATTGCCGTTCGATCCCGGCGGCAGAGGCGAAACGGCGCGTTGAAGCCGGTGATCCGCATGTGGTCCGGATGGTGGTGCCGGAGAGCGGCGAAGTGCGCTTCCATGATGAGGTGCGCGGTGATGTGGAGATCGCCTGTGCCACCATCGATGATCAGGTGCTGCTCAAGACCGACGGCTTCCCGACCTATCATCTTGCCGTGGTTGTCGACGATCATTCGATGGCCGTGTCCCATGTAATCCGCGGCGAAGAATGGCTCCCGAGCACACCGAAACATATCCTGCTCTATCAATATTTCGGCTGGGAGATCCCGAAGTTCGCCCATCTTCCGCTCCTGCTCAATCCTGATAAGAGTAAACTCAGCAAGCGTCAGGGCGATGTCGCGGTGGAGGATTACCGCGCCAAAGGGTACCTGAAAGAAGCCATGGTGAATTTCATCGCTTTCCTTGGCTGGAATCCCGGCGACGAGCGGGAGATCTTCTCCATGGAGGAACTGATCCGTGATTTCTCCATCGAACGGGTCGGGAAAGCGGGGGCGGTGTTCAATATCGACAAATTGAACTGGATGAATCAGCAGCATATCAAGGCGATGCCGGCTTCAGCCGTTCTGCCGTTGATCCGTCCGACTCTCGCGGCGAGAGGGTGGGACACGTTTTCCGATGAGTACATGCGTTCCGTGATCGATCTGATGAAGGAACGGGTGGTCGTAACGGACGACTTTGTGAACACTTGTCCATATTTTTATGAAGCTCCGTCAGTCTATGATGAAGCATCCCGGGCGAAGAACTGGAAGCCGGAAACTCCGGCGATGATGCGGTCATTAAAGGACCGGTTAGCGGCGCTAACGGCGTTCGATGCCGCCTCGATCGAGGCGGCGCTCCGCAGCACTGCCGAAGAATTGAAGGTGGGGGCCGGGAAATTGATCCATCCGATGCGGCTCGCCATCTCCGGTGCCGCTAACGGACCGTCGTTGTTCCATCTGGCCGAGGTGTTGGGACGGGAGCAGGTCCTGGGCAGGATGGAACGCGCGCTGGAAGTCCTGCAGTGATCACGGCGAGGGCATGATGCGGGGAATGGAACCCGAGGTCTACGGGGCCGGGAACGAGGAACGGGAAATCAAAAATTGATTATCGCAGGACCCTTCGATATATTCTGACACCATGTCATCCGCCGCTGATATCATCAAACTGCACAATGCCGTGTTCTACGCGTACCACGGCGCTATGTCCGATGAACAAAGTCTCGGCGGGAAGTTCGAAGTGGATGCGGAGCTGCATTGCGACCTTCGCGAAGCGCGGGAGAGTGATGATCTCTCCAAGACGGTGAACTATGAGAAGGTCTACGCGCTGATGCGGACGGTCGTGACGGGGAAGAAATATTATCTGATTGAAGCGCTCGCCCATGCGATCGGTACCGGCATCATCGCCGGATTCCCGCCGGTCCAGCAGGCGGTCATCCGTGTGCGGAAACCGGGTGCACCGGTGCACGGTGTGGTCGATACGGTCGAAGTGCAGATCACCTGTGTACGGTGAACGGATGAAGCATACAATTTATCTTGGTCTTGGTTCGAATGTAGGGAATAAAGTGGAGTTCCTGGCTGCTGCGGTTCGCGGGATCGCGGATATGCCGGCGACAGTGGTGGATGCTGTTTCGAATGTCTATGTGACCGAACCGGTCGGGAATGTACCGCAGGATGATTTCCTGAACTGTGCTGTCTCGGTCCGCACGGACCTCGGGATCACCGAGTTCCATGCTGCCATGAAGCAGCTGGAGCGGGCGATCGGGCGGAGCGAATCGGAGCGGTGGGGACCGAGGGAGATCGATATCGACCTGCTCTTCTTTGATGCAGTGGTGATGAATACCGATGCCATCCGTCTGCCGCATGCGGAGCTGGTGAACCGCCGGTTCGTCCTGCAGCCGCTGTCGGAGATCGCGCCGATGATGGTCCATCCGGTGGTGTCAAAGTCCGTACTCGAATTACTGAACGAGATCTCCGATCCGCATGCTGTTGCGGTGTCCGGGATGCATTCCTCTCACTTGCTGGCCCTGATCAATGATTCAATTACAAACCCGACCGTCTGACATCCGCTACATCGCCATCGAAGGGGTCATCGGCGCCGGCAAGACCACGCTGGCCCGGATGCTCACAGAGCGCCTCCGTGCGAAACTCGTTCTGGAGAAGTTCGAAGAGAATCCGTTCCTTGCCAAGTTCTACGAGGATCCGGAGCACAATGCGTTCCAGACGCAGATCTTCTTCCTGCTGAGCCGGTACAAACAGCAGCAGGAACTCTTCCAGGGGGACCTGTTCCATGAGTTCCTGGTGTCCGACTATATCTTCGATAAGGACAAGATCTTCGCCTATCTGACACTGCAGGATGATGAACTGAAGCTGTACGAGACGCTCATCACCACCATCGAGAAGAACATCCCGACCCCGGACCTGGTGGTGTACCTGCAGTCGAGCACCGAGCGGCTCATGGCGAACATCAAGAAGCGGGGAAGGAGCTTCGAGGAGAACATGTCCGAGGAGTACATCAAGGACCTCAACGAAGCGTACAATTATTTCTTCTTCCGGTACAAATCGGCCCCGTTGCTCATCATCAACGCCACGGAGATCGATTTCGTGAATGAGCCGGAGGACTTCGAGGACCTCATGACACAGATCATGCGGAAGGATAAAGCGCCGGTCGAGTATTACAATCCGAAATCGAGGAACAGGCCGTGATGCTCCGGTTCATCATTTGGATGATCATCGTTTTCATCGCCGGGAAGATCCTCGGTGTTGCCATCCGTTCCCTGCGGCGGCTGCTCACGCCGAACCGTGATGTTCTGACGAAGCGTCCCCGCTCACCGTTCGCACGCAGGACGGTCGTGGAGGACATCCCCTATGAAGAGGTGAAGGACCCCCGATGAGTGCCCTGGAGCGACTGCTGAAACGCACGCTGTTCCGGATCATCGGCGCATTCCGGCCTGCCCGTCACTATTCCCCCCGTGAGATCCCCGTTCAACGGCTCAAGCGGATCCTTGTCGTGCGCCAGCACGATCAGTTGGGCGATCTGCTGATCACGACCCCGGCTCTCCGCGCGCTCCGCCGGCAGTTCCCCGATGCGTACATCGGCGTCGTCGTGCGCGAATACACCGCCCCGGTCATGTGGGACAATCCGCATGTCGATGAGATCATCGTCTTCTACGAGAAGTTCCGGAAGTGGAACGTGCAGATGTTCTCACTCTTCCTCGACCAGCTGCGCCGCGACGGGGGATACGATTGTGCCGTGGTGCTCAATACCGTATCCCGTTCCGTCTCCTCCGATCTCATCGCCGTTCTCAGCAAAGCGAAGTATATCATCGGTCCCGGACATCTCTCGCTGGACCCGTCGCTGCCGGAACGGATCTACAACGTCATCACTCCGCGGTCCAAGCAACTGCAGCCGGAGATCCTCCACAATCTTGATATCATGAAGGCACTCGGTGTGCAGCCGGACGGTCTGGAATACGATCTGTCCCTGGATGAGGATGAGGAGAAGGAGGCGGACGGGATCTACCATGAACTGCATCTGACCGGCGGGAGCCTGAAGATCGGTGTCCACTTCGGTACGCTGGATGAATCACGCCGGTTCCCGCTGCATAAGCTGGCGAAGGTGATCGACTGGATGAAAGCGAACGTGGAGTGCGAGGTGATCATCATCATCGGTCCGAACGAGGTCCGGCTGCGGGATGACCTTCTCCGCATGGTCCGGTCTAAAGTATCCTGTGCACCGCTCATGTCCATCCGTGTCGCCGCTGCGTTCATCCGTCGGATGAATCTCTTCCTCTGCAACGATACCGGGACGCTCCATATCGCTTCCGCCATGCGGGTCCCGACGGTGTCATTCCACGGCGCCAACGATCCGGCGGCGTGGAAACCGCCGCACGAGCGACACATCGGTGTGCGTGCAGCCGATCACCGCATCACCTCCATCACGGTGGAACAGGCGATCGAAGCGGTCCGGACCTCGGTGGAGCGCATCCGCGAAACGCCGATTTGACCTTGTAATTCGCTTAAAATGTCAGTACGTTTCCTGTATGATGACACCGCAGGAATACGAACAGGGCATCCGCGAACTCAAATCCTCGCTCAACGCCGTCATTCTCGCCCACTATTATCAGGATTCCGAGATCCAGGACCTTGCCGATTTCGTCGGGGACAGCCTGGAACTCTCACGGAAGGCTGCTTCCACCACCGCCGATGTCATCGTCTTCTGCGGCGTTCACTTCATGGCGGAGACCGCCAAGATCCTCAATCCGCACAAACCGGTCCTGCTGCCGGACCTGCTGGCCGGCTGCTCGCTCTCCGAAGGATGTCCGCCCCCCGCGTTCCGGAAGTTCCGTGAACAGCATCCGGACCATGTCGCGATCACCTACATCAACTGCAGCGCCGAGGTAAAGGCGCTCAGTGATATCATATGTACCTCCAGTAATGCAGAGAAGATCGTGGCACAGATCCCGAAAGAGACGCCGATCCTCTTCTCACCGGACAAGAATCTTGGTGCGTACATCCAGAAGAAGACCGGCCGGCCGATGACGCTATGGAACGGCAGCTGTATCGTCCATGAGACCTTCAGCGAACGGAAGCTGATCGCCCTGCAGCTGGAACATCCTGATGCCGAACTGATCGCCCATCCCGAATGCGAGGACCATATCCTTGCCAAGGCCTCCTATATCGGTTCGACGAGCATGCTGCTGAAGTATGTGCAGACATCGCCCGGGAAGAAATTCATTGTGGGGACGGAGTACGGCATCGTCCATCAGATGGAAAAAAGCACTTCCGGTAAGACATTCCTGCCGCTTCCGCCGGAAGCGAATTGTGCCTGTAATGAATGTCCACACATGAAACGAAATACGCTGGAAAAATTGTACCTCTGCATGCGCGATATGTCGCCGCAGATCACGATGGAACCGGAACTGCTCAACCGGGCGCGAGCCCCGATTGACAGGATGCTGGAGATGAGTTGACGATGACGATCCCGCCCTCCGGCGGGATTTTCGTTTTGTAGAAGGGTAAGCTTTTTGTATATTTTGGTAGAGAATCGCTGAAATCCGGCTGGAAAAACCGCACCGGACTGTAAGAACATCACGGAACAGAACAGAAGGAACGTCCATGGCATCAAAATTCTATATCGACAATCTTGCAAAGCATGTCGGACAGACCGTCACACTGCAGGGATGGCTGTATAATCTCCGTTCGAGCGGAAAGATCAAATTCCTGCTGCTGCGGGACGGTACCGGCGTCTGCCAGGGAGTGATGGTGAAGAGCGTCGTGGGCGAGGAGATGTTCGCCAAAGCGGACCAGCTGACGCAGGAGTCCGCATTCGCCATGACCGGCACGGTCCGAGCCGAACAGCGCGCCCCGGGAGGATTCGAGATGGATGTGACGAACATCGAGATCATCTCCGTCGCGAAGGAGTATCCCATCACGCCGAAGGAACATGGAGTGGAATTCCTCGCCGACCGCAGGCATCTCTGGCTCCGTTCCTCCCGCCAGCATGCCATTATGCGTGTGCGGCACGAGATCATCCGCAGCATCCGTGAGTTCTTCGCCGGACGGGGCTTCACGCTGCTTGATGCCCCGATCTTCACCCCGGCGGCCTGCGAAGGGACATCGACGCTGTTCGAGACCGATTATTTCGATCTCGGCAAAGCGTATCTCACGCAATCCGGTCAGCTGTACGGCGAAGCGGGTGCCATGGCGCTTGGCAAGGTCTACGTCTTCGGTCCGACATTCCGCGCGGAGAAATCGAAGACCCGCCGGCATCTGACGGAGTTCTGGATGGTCGAACCGGAAGTAGCCTTCAACGACCTGAATGACAATATGGACCTGGCAGAGGATTTCCTGGAGCATATCGTCTCCAACGTGCTCAAGAACCGCATGCCGGAACTCAAGACCCTCGAACGCAACATCCAGAAACTGGAAGCGGTGAAACGGCCGTTCCCGCGCATCACGTACGACCAGGCGGTGGAGATCCTGCAGAAAAACGGTGTGGCGTTCGAGTGGGGGAACGATCTTGGTGCGACGGATGAGACGATCATCTCCGAACAGTTCGACCGGCCGGTGTTCGTCCATCGCTATCCCTCCGAAGTGAAGGCTTTTTATATGAAGCGTGATCCGCAGAATCCGAAAGTGGCGTTGGCGGTGGACGTGCTCGCTTCCGAAGGATATGGTGAGATCATCGGCGGCAGCCAGCGTGAGGATGATTATGATGTGCTGCTGCAGCGGCTCAAGGACCATGATCTGCCGCAGGAAGCATTCGACTGGTATCTGGACCTCCGCCGGTTCGGTTCCGTTCCGCATTCCGGATTCGGTCTCGGTATCGAGCGCACCGTTTCGTGGATCTGCGGTCTTGAGCATGTCCGCGAGACCATCCCGTTCCCGCGTATGATCTATCGCATCACACCGTAACAAGTCCGTTCTTCGGACGTAGGAGAGTCGATGCAGGAGACAGCACAACAGTATACCGCACGGATCATCGGAAATCTGCAGGGACAGGACCCGATGCGCGTGCTGAAAGGGATGCCGCGCAGGATCGCCAATGCGATCTCTGGTCTATCCGCTGCCCGGCTGCGAAAACGCCCGGCTCCCGGCGTCTGGTCCATCGCGGAGATCGTTGCCCATCTTGCCGAAACAGAGATCGTCCTCGCCTGGCGGTATCGTTCCATCGTTGAGAAGAACGGAGTCCCGCTGCAGCCCTTCGAACAGGATCTCTGGGCCGAGAACAGCCGGTACCGTCAAAGCGATACGAAAGCGATGCTTGAGCTCTACCGGATCGTCCGTGCTGCGAACATCCGGTTCCTGTCCGGACTCTCCGCTGCTCAATGGAAGATGTTCGGTCTCCATCAGGAGCGCGGGAAGGAGACCATCGCACATATCGTCCGTCTCGAGGCCGGTCACGACATCAATCATTTCAAACAGATCCAACGGATCCTCCGCGGCTGATTCGCTGCGGTGAAAGGTAACAACCACTCCCACTATGGTACGAGCAGATCATCTCCGAAAGCAGTACGAGACCGTTCTTGCCGTGAATGATGTCTCGCTGGAAGTGAAACGCGGCGGCATCTTCGGCCTGATCGGCCCGAACGGTGCCGGCAAGAGCAGCACCATCCGCATGCTGCTGAACATCACCAAACCGGATTCGGGCACCATCACCTACGACGGTCAGCCCTTCAGCGATGCTGTACGGAACCGCATCGGGTATCTGCCCGAAGAACGGGGACTGTACAAGAAGAACGGGATCCTTGATACCATCATCTATTTCGCGTCGCTGCGCGGCGTTCCGCAGGATGCAGCAAAGAAGAAAGGGATGGAGTGGCTGGAACGGTTCAATCTGCAGACCTATGCCAAGCGCAAAGTGGAGGAACTGTCGAAGGGGAATCAGCAGAAGGCACAATTCATCACCACCATCCTCCACGATCCGGACCTCGTCATCCTCGATGAACCGTTCTCCGGGCTCGATCCGGTGAACCAGATCGTGATGAAGGATATCTTCACGGAGCTCAAACAGCAGGGGAAAGCGATCATCTTCTCCACGCATCAGATGGAATCGGCGGAGAAACTCTGTGATGAGATCTGCCTGATCAACCGAGGTGCCGTGGTGCTGGAAGGGAGTGTGAAGCAGGTGAAGCAGCGGTTCGGGACGAATGCACTCCACCTGGAGTTCGACGGGGATGGTCAGTTCCTCTCCTCCCTGCCGTTCGTTCAGAAGGCGACCGTCTACGAGAATTACGCTGAACTGACCCTCAATGGAGAGATCACTTCACAGCAGCTGCTGACAACGCTCATGCCGAAACTTGAATTGCGGAAGTTCGAGTTCGTCGAACCGTCGCTGAATTCCATCTTCCTGCAGGTGGTCGGCGCGAGTGTGGAGGAACTGGAGAAAGAGAAGGAAAAAGAGAGACCAGCCGTTCCCTCTGCACGGGTACCGTCCATCAAGGATCCGGAAGTGAAGAAACAGACGATCTCGCTGATCGGCGGATTGGTGCTGGCGGTGGTCGGTGCCGTGATGTTCTTCACCGGCAAGGATCAGGGAGTGTTGGCCGGTGCCGGAGTACTGGTATCGATCCTATCGGCCGTCCGCCTGAACAAGGCCAAAGCACGTCTGCAGCAGGAGGGGAAACAATGAATAAGATCGTAACTGTTGCCCGGTGGGAATTCATTGAGAAAGTGAAGACCAAGGCCTTTATCATCGGTCTGTTCATGACCCCGCTCATTATGTTCGCTGCAACGGTGTTGCCGACCCTGTTGACGGACAATGCGGATGAGACGACCAAGGTGTTCGGCGTGATCGATATGACCGGCTCGCTCACGGCACCGATCAATGCCAGGCTCACGGAGAAGTACACGCTGGAGAACGGGACTCCCAATTACCAGCTGAAGGAAGTGACCGATGAGGACCGAGACCCGGAGCATTTGAAGACGATCGCGATGGGACAACTCGCGGCAGGGGAGATCGAAGGGTATTTCATCCTTCCGAAGGATGTGCTGGAGCGCGGTGTCGTGGAATACCGTGCGGAGAATGTCGGGAATGCGCGGGACCAGAACCGGTTCTCCGGTATTCTGGAGGAGATCATCGTCGACCGCCGTCTCCGTGCGAGCGGATATGATGCCGCCGCGATCAAGAAGCTGATGACCGATGTGGAGATCAAGACCTTCAAGGTCTCGAAGAAAGGGGATGAGAAGGAGTCGGGTTTCATGGAGACCTTCTTCACCGGGTACATCTTCATCATGATGCTGATGTTCCTCGTCCTCTCGTCCGGTCAGATGCTCATCCGGAGCGTTATCGAGGAGAAAGGGAACAGGATCATCGAAGTGCTAGTTTCGTCCTGTTCATCCCAGGAACTGATGTCCGGGAAGATTATCGGTCTCACACTGCTGGGGCTTACCACGGTAGCGTTCTGGGCGGTGATGCTCATCGCCGTCAATTTCGCTACGCCGGTACCTTTTGTCGCGGTCGACAACCTGGCGCTGCTGCTCGTCTATTTCATTCTCGGATATTTCATGTACGTGGGGATCTTCATCATCGCCGGTTCCACCGTCTCCACGGAACAGGAAGCGCAGCAGATGACCGGATACATCACGCTCATTTTGATCATTCCGATCTTTCTCGCTGTCCCGGTGATGTTCAATCCCGATTCCACGTTGGTCACCGTCTTGTCCCAGATCCCGCTGCTCACGCCGACCATGATGGCGCTCCGGTTCTCCATCCAGATGCCGGCGTGGTGGGAGATCGCACTTTCCCTGACAACGATGACGGCAAGCATCTACGGGTTGATGTGGACAGCCGGGAAAGTGTTCCGTATCGGCATCCTGATCACGGGAAAGAAGCCGGAGTTCAAGGAGATCATCCGATGGCTGCGGACTGAGTGACCGCGGAATGCATTTCAATTATTCCACCAATGTGAAGGATCGTTCAATGAAATATCCATGGGTCGTGATCGCGATATGCATTCTTTCCGTTCCCTTGCTGTCCTCCGCCCAGGTGGCGGTCACCTCCGTGAAAGGGGAATCATTCGGGAAGAGTGTGTACGGGTTGGGGTTCTCCGGCGGACCGGCATCGGG
Source organism: Bacteroidota bacterium (assembly GCA_013361065.1). Taxonomy (GTDB): domain Bacteria; phylum Bacteroidota; class Ignavibacteria; order UBA10030; family UBA8401; genus UBA8401. The sequence goes on along the minus strand of JABWAK010000050.1, from coordinate 4,304 downwards.
GATCGGAATCAGTTACCGCTATCATTCTGAAGGGAAGGCATCGTTGCAGGGGGTGCTGGGGATCTTCAAGCCGAAGAATACCGATACGTTCTATTCGTTCGGCGCCGAGTATCAGCAGGACCTCACCAGAAGCAATTCAGCGAGGTTCTTCTTCGGTGCCGCAACGAGTTTCTTCTTCAACGGTTCCGATGTGAACCGTTATGCGGCTCCGTTCCGTTTCGGGGCGGGACTGGGAGGGGAATTCCTGCTGCAGGAGGGGGTGCATATGACCTTCCAGGGACTCTTCACCTATTTCTCGGACGGCACGATCCTTCCGCTGCCGCAGCTTTCCATCCACTACTACTTCTATTGAGTTGAGGCATTATCCCCGGTCATCATGCACCTTCTGATGACCGGCAGGAGTGCTCACTTCATCAGCACCATCTTCCTCACCACCGACCGTCCGGCGAATTCCAGCCGATAGAAATAGACCCCGCTGCTCAGCCCCTGAGCGTTGAATTGTACCCGATAGCTGCCGGCAGCCCGATATCCCTCGTTCATCTCCGCGACCCGCTGTCCAGTGATCGTATAGACACCGATCCGGACATTCCCTGCTTCCGGAAGCGTATACCGGATGGTCGTTGCAGGATTGAAGGGGTTCGGATAATTCTGTGACACCTCGAATGTCCGCAGCGATCGGGATCCGTTCTGCGGGACCCCGACGACGGCATTGTTGATCGTCGTGAAATGGAACCGGTCGGCCGCTGTCAACGGACGCTGTGTGACGATCACGACCGAATCGCCGGGGCCCGGCCATTTCAGGGGCGTGCCGGCGGGAGCCAATGTCGAGACCTGTGCATGCGTATTGTTCGCCGCCTTTCGGTACTTCACCGGCGTGAGCAGGATGATCCGTTCACCGATATCGTACTTCTTGTTGGCATTGGCATCGGCGATGAGCAGATCCACTTTACTGTTATCGGTGACGCTCCATACGATGAACGGTGCTGCCACCACGCGTTGTCCGGAGACATTGATCGCCGTATCCTTCGGGGTCATGTATTGACCGTTGGCCAGTGTATCGGTCGAACCCCACCGGAGCACTGCATCGATCGGTGCTGTCAGTTTCGTTCCGATGGTCGGCTGGACGATGGAGGTCAGGAGGTTCGAGCCTGTGCTGTTCACGGCGTGGGAAGCATTCAGGTCCAGCAGCAGGTCGAAGACCGGCCGGAACTCCACCGTGACACCGTCGAAGATCGGTGTATTGTAGAACGTCTTATCGCCGCGGTTGATGCGGTAGTGAGGAACGACCGTATCGCCGTCTGACTTGTCGATGATGCGCATCCGGAAATCCTTCACCCCGAGCGAATCGAACTGGACCTCGTAGAGATGGCCGGTGACCGCTGTGGAATCGATGCGGTGCACGATGAGAGCGGAACTGGTGGTCCCTGCCGGATGTGCTGTGAGCGAAGAGGGGAAGAGCCCGGTCAGCCGGCGCGGCATGATGGAGCGGATCGCGATATCGTAATCCATTCCGTGCTTGCCCCATGTGGACCAGACGACACGCAGTGAACCGTCCGCAGCCGTGACCGCATCCGGTTCCCATTGGAAATTGGTGGTATATTCCGGAACGATCGTCTCAAGACTTGTCGGGCGTCCATCCTTTGCGTAGGTCCTCAGATACACGCCTTCACGGTCACCATCCTGTTTCCAGCTCGACCACAGTACGGCATAGCTGTCATCCATCCACCGCACAATGCGGGGCAGCCACTGATACTCATTCGTGGTCTGATTGACCAGTGTCTCTGTGCCAGCCTTTATGCCGGCAGCATCATAGCGCTGCGTGTAGATGCCACCGTCAAATCCATCCTGTTCCCAGCTGCACCAGGCAATGATGAACGATCCGTCCGAGAAGGTCTCGACGTCGGCGAACCACTGGTAATCACCCACATAGGTGTTCACCATGAACTCCGGCGTCAGCGGCACACCGGAAGAGGAGAAGAGGCGTGCCACTACCGCATAGCCGGGTGGTTCGGACTGGTCCTGTTTCCACGATTCCCAGACGATAATGAACTTGCCGTCCGGAAAGAAGCGGATAGCCGGCTTGGCCTGACTGTTCTGGACGGTAGTGTTGACGGCGATTTCTGTCGTGAGCGGTGTACCGCTGGAATCGAAGACCCGTGCATAGACGCCGCGATCGCTCCCGTCCTGATGCCATGAATCCCACGCGATCACGAACCGGCCGGTATGGTCCATTGCAACGGCAGGATGGGACTGAGTATGCGCAGTGGTGGTTGTGACGAGCCATTCGTTGCCTGCCGGCATCCGTGCGGAGAATCGCCGCGCCTTGATGTCGTAGATGTCGCCGTTGCCGGTATGCGATGCCCAGACCACCACGACCTTTCCTCCCGGACCCATGGCGACCGAAGGGAGGTCCTGATCGCGTGCTGTAACGGTGTTGACGACGATCTCTCCGCTCTCGGGCTGTCCGTCCGCCCCGAAGAACCGGAGCATGATATCACCGGCACTGTTCGAATCCGTCTGATTGATGGAACGCCACACCACGGCATAGTTGCCGGCAGCATCGGCGGCAATGTGCGGATCGCGCTGGGCAAAGGGGAGCGTGGTGTTCACGATCGATTCGTTCTGCGAAAGGGTAACAGCAGAGAATGCAAGGGTGAGGAAGGACCAGAGGGACGGACGGTACATGTCGGACCTATTTCAATTGATAATCGACCAGCGGGAAACCGGTCGCCGCCGGGAGTTGATAATGCCACCATTCCACCACATACTCGGTGAACTTGCCGACATCCAGCATCATGGAACGCAGCAGGATGCGGTTCTGATTCACCTGCGGATCGGGGTGGGTATAATCATGTCCCGCCTCCGGACCGAAATAATCGAACGCCGTCGGCATCGCGAGTTCCTTCCCGGTGGCAAGGTCCACAAGGGAGACATCCACCGCCGCACCTCGGTTATGGTGGGAACCTTGATCAGGATTCGCAAGGTATGCTCGGTATTCCACCGGCAAGGTCTCGTACATGAAATATTGAACCGAGCGCGGGCGATACCCGTCGTACATCTTCAGACCGAGTCCGCGCTTGCGCAGTGAGTCCTGGATGACGATCAGCCGTTCCGCTGCAGCCCGGGACACAAGGCATTCATCCGTTGTATACAGTTTCTGCGGTGCTCCGGAGTACTTCGTTACGAAATTATCGGTCGTATTGTAGCGGACATCGATCACGATATCATGGATGAGCTCTTTGATATTCACGAGTTCATCGGAACCGGATTGTGCTTGAACAACGAGCGGGGAAAGAGAGAGGAAGAGCAGAAGGGCTGCTAAGGACTTCATGGAATGTGCTCCTGTTGATCCGGTCCCGTCCGCTGCCGGCGGCAACGGACGGGACGGAGGTGATCCTTACTTCATGAGCATCATTTTCTTCGTTTCGACCTTCGAACCGGACTTCAGCGTGTAGAAGTACGTTCCGGAGGCGAGACCGCCGGCATCGAATGTCACCTGATGCGTACCGGCGGCGAGGGGGCCGTTGACCAAGGAAGCAACTCGCTGGCCAAGAGCATTCGTCACGAACAGCTCCGTTTGACCGGCGGTCTGCAGAGCGAACTGGATCGTGCTGGTCGGGTTGAACGGATTCGGATAGTTCTGTCCGAGCGTGAAGGCGGAGGGAACGGCATCGGAGATCTGCTGTACGCTCACGACCACGACCTTGCTCTCCAGGATGATCACAGCGGCATCCGACGAATTGTTCCGGGTCTTCACATTGGCAAGCAACACCTCTTTCTTGCCGTCGCCGTCCAGATCGTCCGCGATCACCACATTGCGGAAGTCATAGGTGGAGTCAAACGTTGCATGGTAGACGGAATCCCAGGAGTAGCTGGCAGGATCGTTATAAGCTCCGGTCTTGTATTCGAGCCGATAGAGGTTCCGGTGCATGGGACCCGCTCCGACCGCGAAATAATCGACCTTGCCGTCGCCATCGATATCGCCGACATCGCCGCCCTCGAGGCTCCAGGAGTCGTGGGCCGCACCGTCCACGAAAGGACTGATCGCCTGAACACTGCCGGTATCGAGAGTTGCAACGTTGCTGACATTCCCCATATAATAGACAGCGCCGGGATTATCGCCGTCACCGGTGATGCCGGCCGCGAACATCTCCAATTTCCCGTCCTTATTGGCATCATAGAATTTCATGGAATGACGGAATCCAATGTCGCCCATTTCCACTTCGGCTTCATTGATATCGGTCTGCAGCGCATAGGTATTGGCACCGGTCGCTTCGTAGATGGCGAGACTGAGCATATCCCAG
>JABWAK010000049.1 GCA_013361065.1 Bacteroidota bacterium | reverse complement strand
AACAGGGCGCTGATGGGACTGAAGACCGTGGCGGACGATACCCGCGAGAAACGGCAGCTGGAACAGATCTCCGAAGGTGCGACGAATATCCTGAAACAGGTCCGTTCCATGTCCCACATGCTGCGTCCGCCGGAACTCGACCGGCTCGGCCTGACCGAAACGATCCGCTCCCTGCTGACCTCGGTGCGGGAAGCGTACGGGATGGCACTCAATGCGGAAGTGGATGAGATCGACGGGCTGGTGGAACCGAGGAACGAGATCAACATCATCCGCATCCTGCAGGAATCGCTGAGCAATATCCAGAAACATTCGGGTGCCACGGAGATCGATGTCCGCGTTGCGGTGACCGGTGACCGTCTGTCACTGACCATCCGGGATAACGGGAAGGGATACGCGCAGGATTCTGTCCATCACGGCATCGGTCTTGCGGGAATCACCGAAAGAGTCCGTATATTGGATGGATCGCTCTCCATCGCCACCGGCGAGGGGAACGGCACGAGCGTCACCGTCACCATACCCGTCACGCAACGCGCATGAACACACCGCCGACCATACCGATCGTCCTCGCCGATGACCATCCGCTCATGCGGAAGGGGTTGAAGGAGATGATCGAGGAGGAAGGGGGCTTCACCGTGATCGCCGAGACGAATAACGGCGAGAGTGCGCTCGATCTGATCGGCCAGCACCATCCGCTGATCGCCGTGCTGGACATCGACATGCCGAAGATGAGCGGCCTTGAGGTGGCGGCTGCGGTCCGCCGGAAACAACTCCCGGTCCGCATCATCATCCTCACCATGTACGATACCGAGAGCATGTTCACCAAAGCGATGGAGGCCGGCGTGATGGGGTACGTGTTGAAGGAGAGTGCGGCGACCGAGATCGTGGAGGCGCTGAAGCTCGTCCGCGACGGACGGCATTACATCACTCCGGCACTCTCAGGATTCCTGCTGCGGCAGAACACCCGGCCGGAATTCCGGGCGGAGGAGCAGCTGGCCCTGTCGCAGCTCACCGCCGCCGAACGGAAGATCGTGAAACAGATCGCTCTGGACCGGACCTCCAAGGAGATCGCCGAGGCCCTGTTCATCTCACCCCGCACTGTGGAAACCCACCGCAACAACATCTGCCAGAAACTGGACCTGCACGGCGTCAATGCCCTATACAAGTTCGCACTCGAAGTGAAACATCTCCTCTGATCCAGGTTCCATTCTATCCGCTTCCCCTGCACCGTCGGTGATCCGTACCCGAACGGTCGCCGGACCGTGACTACGTACCCGTACGTAGGGAATCCCGTACCCTTGCGTATACCATCCTTCCTCATTCTTTCCGTAGTTGCAACCGAATAACAGTGCTCTCACGGGGGATCCATGGATATGCGTCTGATGATCGTTGATGATAATGCCGGAATGCGGGAGATGGTGCGCGATGCGATCTGCACCTCCGAGGACACCGTGATGGAATGCGCGGACGGTACCGATGCCGTCCTTCACTATGATACCTTCAAACCGGCCGTGGTGCTGATGGATGTGGAGATGCGGTACATGGACGGTTTCACCGCGGCGGAACGGATCCTCTCGATCGATCCTGCGGCGAGGATCATCTTCGTGTCGAGCCATAATACCTCAGCCTTCCGGCTGAAAGCGAACCGGCTGCGCGCCGCCGGATTCGTCTCCAAAGAGAATCTCTCCGAACTGCAGAATCTCATACACCATTAACCCCCTTACAATGGAGCAAACCATGAATCCTTTCCTACGCTTTATGTTCCTGCTGTTGTTCCCGGCAGTGCTGTTCTCCCAGACCGATGTCACGCTCGGGTATGGTGCGAGTTCCGGCGGTTCCTGGTCCGGCGGCAATCCGGACGTCTGGACCTCCACAACGTGGAATGCGAAACTGAATGTCGGCGAGATCGAATCGCGGCTGAATGCCGGGACATCCGTCACCATCACCACCACGGACGGTTCCATCACCGACTCCATCGGTGTCGTCATCCGCAAGACCGCCGGCGGTGATGCAACGTTGAAATTCGCCGCGTACGGACCCTCTGCGTATCGCAGTTACATCTATTTTAACCAGAATGACACTATCATCTCCACCAGCGGAAAACTGCATCTCATCTTCAATGCCGACGCAGACGGGAATGGGGATGGATACATCATGGGCCGGGTCTATAACAACGGCAATACCTCTGCCGGGATCTATTTCGCCAGCAACGGCGGGGACATCATCTACGGCGGCGGAACCGACCCGGCAACGACGCCGGCGTATGGCTATCCGGGCGGAATGTCCGGTGTGTGGCTCAACGGCGTGAAGAACATCGCTTCGGGCGGAGCGGTCTCCATCCGCGGTGTCGGGACCAGCGGTTGGGCCGGTGTCCAGCTTGCCTATGGGACGACAGCACAGACCACGACCGCCGATGTGACGATCCACGGTGTCGGTCCGAGTGGATCGAGCGCTGAGTACGGGGTCCGAATCGGTTCAGACAGTTCGATCATCGAAACCACGGACGGGAACATCACCATCACCGGTACCGGAGGGAGCGGTACATCGTACGGGTACGGCGGATTCCTGATGTCCGGCGCTTCCAGGATCAGGACCGTGGACGGGGATATCTCCATCACCGGGACCGGCGGGAGTTCCACGTACGGATATTGCAATGGTATCCAGATCTCCGGGTATTATACCGAGGATCCGATCATCCAGACGGTGAACGGAACGATCACACTCAACGGTACCGCTGGCTCTTCCACTTCCGGCGACGCTTACGGCATCACGATGGCGGACGGCGGCGGTATCTGGGCGAGCGGTACCGGTTCGATCGCTATCACCGCCATCGGCGGTGTCACCTCATACTATGGAAACGGTCTGAAACTCTCCGCCGGTCAGTCCACAGCCGGGTACATCCACACGAACAGCGGACCTATCACGATCACGGCGACCGGCGGAGCTACGACAACGGCGGGAAGTTCGGGTCTGTACCTCTATAGTAACGGCACCAACGCATACATCAATTCCACGACCGGGACGATCTCGATCCACTCCCGGTCCACCAGCGGCGGTGATGCATTGTTCATGCAGGGGGACAATACCTCCATCGAATCGGGAGGGGACATCTCCATCCTTGCGGACCGGACCGGTACCGGGACCGCCGGACACGGCATCACGATGTCCTTCAATCCCAAGATCAAAGCGTTCGGAACGGCGAATATCACGATCAATGCTACCGGCTCCTCCGTCGGGACCTCCAGCTGCGGTCTCCAGATGTACAGCGGTTCTCCCCTTATCTCCTCCGAACAGGGGAGCATCCTCATCACGGCGACCGGCGGCGGAGCCTCCGGCAACGGGAACCACGGCATCGATATGGGTTCCGGCGCCTCGATCTATGCCGCCGGTTCCGGTGATGTGCGCATCACTTCCACGGCAGGGTTCAGCGGGTACGGACTGAACCTGGCGGGCAATACTCGGATACAGACCGACTCCGGATCGATGGTGATCACGGGAACGGGAACCGGTGCCACCTTTGGATATGGTTACAACCGGAACGGCAGCGGGTACGGACTGATCAACAATTACGGCGATTCACTCTCGCTGACCTTCATCGGCAGCGGAACGGAACCGGCGATGGCCGGGTACGGCGGCAGCACGATCGGCAGTGCGACCTTCCCGGGTACGCTGATCATCCGGGCTTCCAGTCTCGGTTCCGATCATATCTCCCTCTCTCCATTCACCGTTTCCGGTGCCGGGACGCTGACGCTAGCGCCGAGCGCAGCATCGACGACCATCGGTCTGGGAAGCGGGGCCGGTACCTACAACCTGTCCAGCTCCGATCTTGGTGCGATCGCGAACGGTTTTCACCGGATCGTCATCGGACGGGCTGATGGCTCCGGCACCATGACGATCAATGGCGCATCATTCTCTGATTCCTTGGAACTGCTCACAGGGACCGGCAGCATCACGATGAGCGGAAGTCTCTCCAATTCGGGCAACAGCATCGATATCACCACGGACGGTACGGTGATTCAGACAACATCCCTCACCTCAGCACGTCTCACGCTCTCCGGGAACGGTACGTTCCTGATACATCCGACCGTCTCCGTACTGACGAAGAATTCCGGTTCACTGACGCTGAACGGGGCGACGCAGGTCACGGATACGCTCTTCCTCGGTTCGACGTATGTGTACATGAACAGCAACACCCTTACCATCGGCGCGGATGCCGACCATCCGGGCGTGCTCGACCGCACGACCGGCATGTTCGCCGGCGGTTCCCTGAAACGTTGGTTCGCTGCCGATACCGTTAGCAACATCCTTTTCCCGGTGGTCGAGGACGGCGATGTCCGCTTCGCGAATGTAACGTTCACCGCTGCTCCTTCCTCGGGCGGTACGGTGACGGCAACCTTCTCCGCCTCCGCGCCCGGAACGAACGGGTTCCCGTTCAACGACGGAGCTGCACTGCTTGCGTATCCGGAGTCGTTCGGGTATTGGACGTTGTCCGCCGGTAATGGGCTGAGCGGTGGGACCTACGATGTCTCCTTCGATGCGGGTGATGTCACCTTTCCCAATATCGCAAACCTGCATCTGGTGAAGCGGTCCAATAGCAGTTCAGATTGGTCCGCTGCCGGTACACACTCGGCTGCAACGACCGAGAGCGGACCGGTGACGCGACTCGGACGGACCGGGCTGACCTCCTTCTCCGATTTCGCGTTCGGTTCCACGGTGGGTGATTCACCGTACCTTGAATACAGTGCCACTAGCTGGAGTGAAAGCAATGCCAATAACGGGCGGATGGACAACAGCACGCCGATGATCATCACACTCAACGGACCGGAGACATTCACCGGTACGGACAATGATGACTTCGTTGCGACAGGGAAGATCACGGTGGGCAATCTCCCGTCCGGTCTTACCGCGGTCATCCGGCGGGTCTCTGCAACATCGCTCTCCATGACCCTGACCGGACTTGCCACCGCACATGAGGCGGCGGACAGTGTCAACACGGTGACCCTGACGTTCCAGAACTCCGCGTTCACCGGCAACGATGCCAACGGGGTCATCTTCTCGGCGAAGAGCGGTCTACGGCTCCTCTTCCAGGATGCCTACACGCCTCATGTGCTCTTGTTCGACGGTGTGAATGACCGGTTGATCGCTGCCGCTGCCGCCGGGAACTTCGGCACCGGCGATTTCACCGTCGAGGCCTGGATCAAGACCAGTGCGTCATCGCTCGGTGTGATCGCGGCGAAACGCTTCGGCAATTCGCACGAGAATTTCTCCGTCTTTGCTGTCGATGCGAATGGTAAGCTCCTGATGGCATTGGATGAGGACTTCGCCGGGACGAACTATTACGGCGGAATCTCCAACGCAGCTGTCAACGATGGAACCTGGCATCATGTGGCATTCACGCGGACCGGCACGACCGTCAGTTTCTACATCGACGGGGTACTCGACAAACAGGAGACTGCTGATGGACCGGCGAACCTGGTCAACGGAACGGCGTTGAGTATCGGCGCCGTGTATGATAACAGTCTCAATGGCGGTGCCTTCACCGGATTCTTCCATGGTTCGATGGAGGACCTGCGGATCTGGGACAGGGCGAAGACGCAGACCCAGATCGCGGATTCAATGGTGATCGAACTGAGGGGGACCGAATATGGACTTCGCGCATATTATACCTTCAATGCCGGCACCGGTCTGACGGCCCACGACATGTCTGCGAACGGGTACGATGCCACGCTCATCGATGGCGCGGCCTGGGACGTCCAGACGTTCGGGCAGATCGCCTACAGCGATACGGTCTTCACGGAGTCGACCGACACTCCGGGAACCATCAACAATACGGTACCGAAGGTCATTACGCTCAGCGGAATGGAAGCGTTCACCGGCAGCAACGGAGAGAACTTCGTGACGGCAGGGAAGGTGACCGTGACCAATCTCCCGGCCGGATTGACAGCAGTGATCACCCGGACATCGTCTCGCACGCTTTCGGTCACACTGACCGGAACGGCGGTCAGCCATCAGCAGATCCATGACATTGCGAACCTCACCTTCGTCTTTCAGAACAGTGCATTCGCCGGGAACAATGCGGCAGCCACGCAGGGATACTCCCGGTCCAACCTTGCCATCCGCTACAAGGCACCGTTGGTGATGCGCCGGTCGAACGGGGTGGTCGTCTTCTCCAAAACCGGGAGCAATGACCCCTCGCTGCCGCAATACCAGGACCGGATCACCGACAACGTCTGGATCACACGCGGGAATTCCGGCGGAGGTCTCTACAACGCAAAGAATGAATCGGGATGGAACTTCGGGGATTACCATGCGACACCATCCGGTACCGAGTGGGCATTTGGAACGACGGACAATTATGCGTCCCTCTCCTATGGTACCTGGTTCTCCATGACCGGTTGGAGTCCACCGAGTCTGGTGGGTCAAAATATGGTGCTCCATCTGATCGCCGACGATATTTATGTGGATGTGAAGTTCCTCTCTTGGCCGGGAGGGGTGCCGGGAGAGTTCTCCTATGAACGGGCGATCGTCTTCACCGAACCGACACTGCTCTATGATGATACGGTCTTCGTTGAAGCATCATCCAACAACGGTGCCATCGACAATACCACGCCGGTTTCGATCACCTTATTAAACGATACCTTCACGCAGACCAATGGGACGGATTTTGTTGCTGCCGGTCTCGTCACGGTCAGCAATCTCCCGGCCGGTCTTACCATGGTGGCAACACGCACTTCGGCAACGACCATGTCGCTTACTCTTACGGGTACTGCCACTGTGCATTCATCCGCGAACTCCGTTACCGATCTCACGCTGACATTCCTGGATGCCGCTTTCGCCAGTGACTCTGCCGAATCCGTCGCCTTTCACCACAAAGCAACGTTGGTCGTCTCGTTCCTCAATTCATCGCTCTCCTATCAGCGGAGTTCATTCTTCGAATCAGCGACGATCGCCGGAGCGATCGACAATTCCAGCCCGATGACCGTCACCCTTGCCGGTGAGACCTTCACCGGTGCGATCAGTGATGATCTGGTCGCTGCCGGGAAGGTGACCGTCACGAATCTTCCTGCCGGACTGTCCGCTGTGGCGACCAAGACCTCCGCAGCTACCGTGGAGATCACGCTGACCGGAACTGCTGCATCGCATGCGGCTGCGAATTTCGTTCCCGATCTCACGGTCTCCTTTACGAATGCGGCATTCTCCGGCAATGATGCATCGGTCGTGACCAACAGCACCAAGAGCGATCTAAGGATCCTCTACGATATCGGAATGGCTGGGAGCGCGCTCCGATTCGATGGATCGGATGATTTCATCTCACTGCCGAACGGTGTCTATTTCAACGGCAACTTCACGGTGGAAGCATGGGTGTACGAGTACTCCTATGCCAACTGGAGCCGGTTGATCGATTTCGGGAACGGTCCCGGCAGCGACAACATCGTCATTCCGATTAGTACCGGAACCTCCGGTCAGGTCTCGCTCCATGTCTTTCAGGGAGGGAGTTCCCAATCCATTCAGGCACCAACGTCTATTCCGCTTGAACAATGGACGCATATCGCCTGCGTGCTCAACAACGGCACCGCAACCATCTATTATAATGGCATTGCCGTCGCCACCGGTGCCGTCCACGCCCCGCTCAACATCATCCGGACCTCCAATTTCATCGGAAAGAGCAACTGGGCCGATGCGTTGGCCAATATGGTGGCGGACGAGATCCGCTTCTGGAACGTCGCCCGGACGGAACAGCAGATCCGAGAAGAGATGTACCGAACAGTGGAGCCGACCACTCCCGGACTGACCGGGTATTGGCAGTTCAATGATCAGAACGGAACGACCGCACTGGCAACGGTGGGGCCAAACGGTACTCTGAATAATTTCAATAATACTGTTTCCAGCGGTCCGGTGGTCTCATCGGCTCCTGCCGCATATGGTGTAAGCACATCGGCAGCATCCGTGCAGAGCGGGTCCGCTGCACTCGGCGATATGACCCTGTCTATCACGGAACCGTTCGATGCGGCGGCCGATGTCACTGCTTCGGTCCTGCGCACGGCTCCCTTCAATCTTCCTGCCGGGTACGCCAGTGCCGTGCAGGGGCGCTATTTCATCATCCAGCCGTTCGCGGACCAGGGCACATTCACTGCCGATCTGATGCTGAACTTCGGTGCCGGGAATCTGGACAGCCGTGTGGATTCCTATCCCGCCGGCATCCGCTTGTTCCGGAGAGCGTCGACCGGCATCGGTTCCTGGACGGAGGTCGGCGGAGCGGTTGCTGCCAGCAGTACCACCGGTGCAGCAACGTGGTCCGGCATCAGCACACTGGGCCAGTTCGTGGCGGTGTATGAGGAATCCGCACTTCCGGTGGAACTCACATCGTTCACCGCTGCCGCTCAACGGCTCAATGCTGAACTCCGATGGTCCACCGCTACGGAAGTGAATAACAACGGCTTCCGCCTCCAGCGGAAGAAAGCGGATACGTCGGCTGCCGCTGCGTGGACCGATGTCGCCTTCGTGGCGGGGAACGGAACGATCAACGCTGCACACGAATACACCTACACGGACAGACATCAGAAGGCGGGACGGTACCGGTACCGGCTGCAGCAGATCGATAATGACGGACGGTCCGGATTCTCGCAGGAGGTCGAAGTGACCGTCGGCGCAGCACCGCTCGTGTTCGGACTCTCCCAGAACTATCCGAATCCGTTCAATCCTGCCACAACGATCGAGTTCACCGTTCCGGCCACCGCCCGTGCAACGCTGAAGGTGTACAATCTGGTCGGACAAGAGGTCGCTACGGTGTTCGACGGCATCGCCGAGGCCGGCACCTATCATACCGCACAGTTCAACGCGTCGCATCTTGCCAGCGGCTTCTACCTGGCGCGGCTGGTGAGCGGCAACAGCATGCAGGTACGGAAGATGGTCCTGATGAAATGAGCGGTCCTTGATGCAGCTACACAACGATGGAATGTCCCGGGTTCTCCCGGGACATTCCAATTTAAAGGGGTAAAAAACCGGTTTCTATCAGAGGAAAAAATTCGTACACTTTTCCCATGGAAAACGTCCGTTCTCAGCAGCTCTTCGCGATCCGTCTCTCCCTGGCCGTCGGCGTGCTCATGCTGGTCGGCAAATGGTATGCCTACCTGATCACCGGTTCCGCCGCCATCCTGTCCGATGCAGCCGAGTCGGTGGTGCATATCATCGCTGTTGCCTTCGCCGCGTACAGCATGTGGCTCTCCTACCAGCCGGCGGATGAGAGTCACCCGTACGGCCATGACAAAGTGAGTTTCTTCTCCGCCGGTATCGAAGGAGCGCTCATCATCATCGCCGCGCTCTTCATTATCTACGAATCGGTGCTGAAACTGGTCTCCGGCATCGTCCTGCAGAATCTGGATGTCGGCACCTATATCATCTTCGGTGCATCGGTCATCAACCTGGCGCTTGGCGCCTTCCTGGTCTGGCGCGGCAAGAGGTCCAATTCACTCATCCTGATCGCCAATGGCAAGCATGTGCTGACCGATTCCTGGACGAGCTTCGGGGTGGTGGCAGGACTGCTGCTGACACAGCTCACCGGCTGGCTGCCGTTCGATCCGCTGGTCGCGATGGCTGTGGCGCTGAACATCCTGTGGGAAGGGGGGAAGCTGGTGCGCCAATCGGTCGGCGGGCTGATGGATGAAGCGAACCCGGAACTGGAGAAGAAGATCCACGATGTGCTGAAGGAAGAGACATCAAAGCGGGATCTGACCTATCACGAACTGAGGTACCGCGACAGCGGCATCTCGGTCTGGATCGAATTCCATCTGCTCTTCCCGCACGGCACCATGCTGGACAAGGCACATATGGTCTCCACTGAGATCGAAGCGAAACTCGCCTCCGCGCTGGAACAGCGCTCGCACATTGTCACACATCTGGAGCCGATCGACGACCACGACAATGTCCATCCGCCGGGATTGAAGCACTGAATCCCGTTCGGACCGCCGTACAATAAAAAACTCCCGGATCGCTCCGGGAGTATTTTTATTGTACGAATGTTGATTCGGTCAGTTCTGCCACAGACCCAGGAAATGACCCCAGGATTGCGGTGCTACGTTCGGGATCATGTTGTCCCCGGCCATATACTTCCCGAGCGGGATCGGGAGAGCGGGAAGTTTCGAAATATCGACACCCGTCACATTCGTTTTGAAAGAACTATTCATCACCCGGATGACCTCGTTCGCGATCACCCCTGCTCCGCGGCTGGACGGATGGACACCATCCAGGCTGAACAGACCACCGGTGATGTAGGCGGATGTATATTTCACACCGCTGATCGTGATGCCGTTCGCTGCGATATCTGTGAACATGGCGTTGAAATCAACAACGACTGCACCATGTGCGGCAGCAATGGATTTGATCGATGCATTGAAGTCGCTCACGGCTTTCGTTGCTTTTGCGATCTCAGAGGAGTCAAGGACCAATGCATTCGGCCAGGGATTCTGCGGATGCAGACCGAACGGTTTGGTCGTATCGACGCCCGCGGGGATCACAGCGGACACCGGCGCGCCGGCGGAAGCTGCGACATCACGATAGAACTTCCCTCCCTGCACATTCGGCATCCCTGCACCGGCACCGATATAACCGGCATACGCGCTTCCCGTGAGGCAGATCATCGGATCACCGGCAGGATTGTTAAATTTCGTGGAGCCGCTTCCGACCCCTGTTTCACCGGCTTTCTGATAATACATCGAAGCACCGACCACCGCCAGGCTTGCAGCCACTTTAGGTCCGATGGTGGTGAAGAATGGGATCGTGGTCACATTCGGGATCGTTCCGACCATGATCTTCACATTCGGGACCGATTTTTTCAGTGTGTCGATCGCCTGGTTGAACAGGAAGGAGAATGTCGCAAGCGGTGTCGGTGCGGAAGGACTCGTTCCGCCCGATGTCGCGTAGCCGAGCACGTCATTGTTCCCCAGCCAGAAGGTGACCAGCTGCGGCTGCAATGCTTTCACGGAAAGGAACTGACTCTTCGGTAACCCTCCTGCTGCGCGAATGATGGCGGGTCCAAATCCGCCCTGGTAGGTCCCGAGGGTATCCATGAATCCGGCAAGCGGTGCACCGGGGAGACCGAGGTTATCATAAGGACGGGGGAGCGTGAGAGCATTTTCCGGTGCAGCGGCCGTCACAGATTCACCTTTCGGTCCGATGACAGGATTGTTCGGATCGGCCAGCGAGATGATCACATACCGGGCTGCTTTTCCGGTCTTCGGATCCGGATTCCCCGGATCGGGCCAGTACGGCTGTTCGAATGTCCCGAGCTTGGCACCGGCGAGTTTCAACTGGTCCGAGATCAATTTGGGATAACTGTACAATTGTGCCGATTTGTACAACCCGCTCGATTGATATCCAGCGGCAAGGCTGTTCCCGACCGCCATGTATTTATTGATCGTTACGCCGCCCAATCCCGGGGCAGGCAGGTCGGACGGTGCCTCATCTGTGCAGCCGATCATTGCCGACAGACTGATGAGGACCATGAGTGTAAGAAGATTCTTCGCTGAATTCATAGATGTCGACTCCATTTAGTGTGTTAAGTTCATGTTAAAATGTATATCCGAAGTTGATCCCGAACAAATTCGCATTGGATTGATAGACACCATCGAATTCCACTTCGGTTCCCGTAACCTTCCGTTCTGCGAATTTCAAGAACAGGTAGGATGCATCTACACTCATGGTTTCGTTGATCTTGTACCCTACGCCGATATTGAAGCCATTGCGGTCTGAATCCGGCAGCAACGGTTCGGTATAATGATCGGCGACGGGATTCCGGTCGAACAGATATCCGAACCGGATCTGCATCGCTTCCATCGTATATTCACCCCCCAGACGCAGGATGTATGTATCTTCATAGTTCTTCGGGGAGACGGAGGATGTATTGTTCTTCTTGAAGTCGATCTTCAATTCCTTATAGGACGACCATCCGACAAACTGATAATCGGCCTCCACTTCCAGATTGTCCATTACTTTATAGGCAACACCCACGAATGCTGTTGCCGGGAGCTCCAATGTGGCAGCAGCATCCCCTGCCGGGAACAGAGCGCTGGAGGGAGTGAATTCTGCCGTTCCTTCTGCATCGATCTTCACGGAGGAGCGATACGAAACGCCGACCGAAAGTGCTTCAGTCGGTTTGAAGATCACACCGCCGGTGAATCCCATGCCGGTTCCGCTCAGGTCCAGTTTGACCTGTGCATCACCCGGGCTGACCATGCGGCTCAACGTTACATTTCCGGTAGCATAGTTCAGTCCCACGCCGATACTCAGATTGTCACTGACCTTATAAGCAGCGGTCGGAGTGAAAAAGAACGACATCAGGTCGATCTTTTGCGTAATGTACCGCCCCGTCCAGTCCTCCGGCCATTCGGTCCCCAATCCGTACGGATTATTGATACCGATACCGACAACAAGGTTTTCCATCACCGGAACGGTCGCATAGAGATTGATAGGCGTGAACACCTGTGAGACCATTTCATTCTTTGCATTTTGTCCGAGATTGGTCGGTCCGTAGAATGAAGCAGCAGGCATGATGATTGTTGTCCCCAGATACAATGAACGTATCTTCTGGAACCCCAGTCCGGCCGGATTGAAGAAGATCGCGGATCCATCGTACGCACGTGCTGCCCAGGCACCGCCCTGTGCCATGGCACGGGCGCCGTGTTCGTTCAATTGGAATCCTCCGGCGTGAAGGGAGAGGGAAGATATCAGCAGCAGCATGCAGACAGCGATCGATTTTGAGAGAATATTCACAGTGACCTCCGTTGATGAAAAATAGGGACGTTGCAAGGTGTTGCGAATATGGTGAATGGAAATTCAAAAA
Source organism: Bacteroidota bacterium (assembly GCA_013361065.1). Taxonomy (GTDB): domain Bacteria; phylum Bacteroidota; class Ignavibacteria; order UBA10030; family UBA8401; genus UBA8401. The sequence goes on along the minus strand of JABWAK010000049.1, from coordinate 8,791 downwards.
GCAAAAAGAAATCGAGTGGTGAAAAAGTCAATACTCCGGGCTGTCTAAAATTTATACAGGTCCCAGGGCGTGATACACTGATCCGTGTTTCTCCGGTGAGATTCGGAAACTGGCTGAGTTTCATTCTGGATGGAACTGTCTGAATAGCCAAAATATCCTGATGCTGAAAAACATGCTGATTCCTGCAAAATTTCACAGTAGATGTATGTAGTTATCCCATTCACCGAAGGATCTCGGATCATATGATAGAAGTTGTGTCTTCTGAATCACGAATGCTCTTGACTCTCACCATTGCAAGTGGTACACTTGTCCAAGAAATCAGATAATTCACTCTTTTTATCCAACAACAGAAGGAGCACCAATGAAAAAGAATCTCTCATTCCTCAGCGCCATCGTAATGGTCACGCTGCTGATGTTCACCGGCTGTAAGGAAGACGAAACCACTGCTCCGGTCGACACATCCATTCCTTCTGATGTCTTTCCTTTGACCGCAGGCCGCCAATTTGTTTATAACGGTTGGTTCACCAATGCCGATACGGAAACACCGATCCCGAACACGAACCTTTTTTACCGGACTTCATGGACCGTCCTCAAAGCAGATACGCCGTTGGTAAAGGTGTTTGGCCCTCTGTACATCGCTGCGAAATCGGAAGGCAAAACGTCATCAGCGCTGGTGCTCGATTCCACTTTAACGTCGCCGACAGGGCCGTATAAATTGACGCCGGTTGCTGCTTATCAGAATCCGACGACGAACGACTATTACTATATGACGAATCTCGGATATTTCTACCGCAGTTTGGCGATCAAGACATCGTCGACCGATACGACGTACCGCAATGATTCCCTGCGCTTCATCAAACTTGCCTCGCCATCTGTCGGTTTGGGCGCGTCGTTCGTCTGCTTTGAAGAAACCTTCACCACATACCCGTCCGGAAGCCAGATCAAGTTGAAGATCACCGGAACATGGGGAGGATCTACGGAGAATGTGACGGTGAACGGTACCACCTATACGACGTATCCGATCGTCATCGCGCGGGCAGTTACGTCGGGCACAAACACCCTCAGCTCCGGTGTAACGGCAAAGATCTGGCTGGCGAAAGGCATCGGACCTGTGAAGATGTTTTTGGCCGGCGATCCGGAGACACCCGGAAATTACCGAGAACTGAAATCGAAGAACTTCTAAGAGCAGTCATTGAATTATGTTCTTATCAACAACGTCTCAATTCTTTGCAGGAATTGGGACGTTGTGTCTTTAACCCTATGCCGGAGGTGTCTGTGACACTGTTGCGAATTCTGCTCTTAGGTATGTCGGTTTCTGTTCTTGCCCTAGCCCAGCAATCCGTGTTGGATTCCCTGCGTCAACGCCAGGCCAACTCCGGTACGATCAAAGGATTTGTGCGTCATGCCGATTCGGAAGAGGGCGTTCCGTTCGCCAATATACTGCTGAAGGGCACCACATGGGGCGCATCGTCGAACGAGAACGGCGAGTTCACGCTGGTGAAGGTTCCGGCGGGGAATTACCGGATGGTGGTTTCGACGGTGGGTCATCAGATCACGGAACAGTCCGTTGAAGTGACAGCGGACCAAACGGTCAGCGTGAACATCTATTTGCTGAACGAGGATGTCCAGCTGAACGAGATTCTCGTCTACGGCGCTTCCTTCCGGAAGGAGCGGATCACCGAAGCCCCCGCCGCCATCTCCGTTGTGGAAGGGAAGGGCCTGCAGCGAAGCGCATCGTCCGGACAGCTGCCGAAGCTGCTCGAGGGCCAACCGGGTGTCGACCTCGTGCAGAGCGGATTGTACGATTTCAATCTCAACACCCGCGGGTTCAACTCATCGCTGAACCGGCGTGTGCTGATCCTCCTCGACGGCCGGGACCTCGGAACGGCCTTTCTCAGTTCCACAGAATGGAACGGGATGTCGACACCGCTGGAGGACCTCGGCCGTGTGGAGATGGTCCGCGGGCCGGGCTCTGCATTGTACGGAGCAAATGCATACAACGGCGTCCTGAACATCACCTCGATACCTCCCAAACAGATGCTCGGCACCAAGGTCACGGCCGGGATCGGTGAGCTGAGCATGTACCGGACCGATATCCGGCATGCCGGCGAGTTCGATCACTTTTCTTACAGGATCAATGCCGGGGGAACCTCTGGCAAAACGTTCAGCAGAAAACGCACAACATCCATCACCGGCGACAGAAAACTGGATATCTACAGAGCTGCAACGGACGGAAATTTTCAGAATCAGATAAACAACAATCAGCATTTCGAGTATGACGGACTGGGTGTTCTGAATAACGAAGTAGCGGAACTCCGCGGCGGTCCCGTGAATCAGTTCTATCTCGCCGGAAGGGTCGACCATGAATACGAAACAGGCGGCGCGGTGATTGTGGAAGGAGGAATAACCCAGGTAGAGAATGAAGTGATCGTTACGGGTATCGGCCGGGTGCAGGTGCAGCGGGCGCGGCGGCCTTTTGCACGGATGACATACAACGGGTATGGATTCAATCTGAACATCTGGTCGCAATCACGTATCAATATGGCTCCCGAAGTGTCGCTGTCGACCGGATTGGATCTTGTGCAGGATGCCAATATTTCGCAGGGAGAGATGCAGTTCCACCGCTCTTTCTTGGATGAGCGGCTTTTCCTTGTGGGAGGAATTTCACACCGGCTCATCTCGATCGACACCAAGAACACGCTTATGCTGGGAACGCGGGAGGATAATACTTCCGGATTCTTCGGTCAGGCGGAGTTCCGGTTCACCCCTGAATTGAAGGTGGTCGGCGCGGCTCGTATCGACCGTTCAACACTGCATGAGAATTTTTTCTCTCCGAAGGCTGCCGTCGTCTATTCGCCCATCGCCAACCACACCGTTCGGGCTACCTATAATAAAGCATTTCAAGCCCCGAATTATTCCGAGCTTTACCTTCATGTGGACCATCCATACCGCGGCTTCACAACGAACTTCCTCGGTACCGCAACGACCGGATTGGTGTATCGCGGCAATCCGGACCTCAGGGTGGAAAAAATTGAAGGATATGAAGTGGGGTATAACGGTGTGATCGATGGAACGCTTTTCCTCACTGTCGATGCCTATTATAATAATCTGAAAGATTTCGTTTCAGATCTGGGAGCCGGATTCCATCCCACCATTCTCAGTCCGTCGATCCTGCCCAGGAAAAGTTACCGGACCGGTGCTGATACCAGTTTTTCGCATGCGGTGTGGTCATATAAGAATGTCGGAAAAGTGGAAGAATACGGTTACGATGTTTCTGTGAACTATTACCTTTCCGACGAGATCATTCTTGACGCGAACTATTCGTATTTTCAATTTGAAATTGACAAAAAATCGGTCAGCATTGCCGATGCATCGCAGATCCAGCCAAATTCGCCCCGCTGGAAATCGAATGCCGGTATCACGTATCAAAGCAAAAACAACTATGATGTTGCGCTGAAGATAAAATACGTTCCGTCGTATTACTGGTCGGCGGGTGTGTATCAGGGACAGATCCTTGCCTATGCCATGGTCAATCTGTCGGCGGGATATGTGGTGAACGAAAACCTGAACATGAACTTCAATATTGCCAATCTGCTCGATCGGCGGCACTATGAGATTTTCGGAGGATCCGTTCTTGGTCGCCGGTCAACGCTGAGTGCGACGTATTCGTTCTGAGCGCGGCACCTCGAGGCAACTTCGGGAGTCTTCAGACTCCCGAAGTTGCGCCGCGCTTAACACCTCATCGTTATTACTTGATCTTCTCCAACAACTCCCTCGCTTCCTTCTTGTACTGATCATCATCCTCGTCCACTTTCGCCATCGGTGCGATCGAGATCAGCAGTTCCTTCGCCTTCGCTGTATTGTCCGCTGCGTGGTAGGCACGCGCTGCATCCAATCGGAAGAGGATGAAGTTCGGGCGGAGCTGGATCGACCGGTCGTAGTAGCGCAGTGACTCATCCATGTTCGCCCATCCGAGCCCGAGCGGCCAGCGGATCATCTTCGATTTCTCGCAGAGCTTGGCGTGCGTGCGGCCGAGCACGTAATAGGCGGAGGAGTTGTTCGGATCGAGCGCGATCGCCTTCTCGCAGTCTGCTTTCACTTGTTTCACATAGTCGATGGCACTCCAGACCCCTTTGAACAGTGCCACACGTCCGTTCGCAATGGCCCGCCGCAGGTAGCCCGTCGCCGAATCCGGGGAGGACTTCACTGCCTTATCGGCATACTCCAATGCTTTCTGATAGTACTGCAGCTGTTTCTCCTTCTCGGCATCGGTGGTGCCCGGCAGATGCTCGCCGATGTCCACGTAACTGCGGCTGATGCGCCACTGCACGCCGAAATTGTTCTTGTCCATCTTCTCGGCCTGGAGCAGTTTGTCGAGCGCTTTCTGATTCTCGAAGGTCACGGAGGAAAGATGGTCCGCTTCCGCGATCAGGTCCTGTACGGAAGGGGATTGTGCGGCAAGGAAGGGAACGGCAAGGAAGAGCAGAATGAACAGTTTACGGTATCTCATGGAAGGACTCCTTATAGTGGAATGCCCCAATAGTACGAAGGGGAAGGGAGGGATGCAATCGGAATATTCGGTGTCTGTTCCGGGCGGTGCCGGTTGCTTCTGAGCCAACTTTCCTCTACACTAACGGAGCATGAAACTGGGATTGACCATCATAACGGCTGCGGCATTCATCTGGACCGCCGGGATCATCGCCGCTCCGCTTTTGGCAGACACGGTCGTATCGGACCTGTTATACCGCGGATACTCCGTGGTCTGCCATCAGTTCGATGACCGCAGCTTCCATTTTGCCAATGCCCCGTTCGGCGTCTGCATCCGTTGCACGGCCATCTATGCCGGATTCACGGGTGTGCTCATCCTGTCGCTCGCATGGGAACGGCTGCGGTCCCTGCGCTGGCGAACAACAGTGCTGCTCGTTGTGACCGCCCTGCCGATGGCGGCGGACGGGATGCTGGACCTGACAGGACTCCATGCTGCGACGACGGTCTCCCGTCTGGTCACCGGCGGAATGTTCGGCTGCGGACTGGCATTGCTGCTGCAGGCTGATCTCAGCGGATCGGTACATTCACTCATTCAACGGAATGCGACACGATATGGAACAGAAGAACGATAAACTGATGCCCGCGCTGTACGGAGGGCTGCTCATTGCCACCATCTGGGCGGTGCCCGGACTCAATTTCCTGAACGGACTCTGCTGTGCCGGTGTGATGCTGGGCGGATTCGTTGCTGTCCTTCTCTATCAACAGCAGAAGGGGGAAGGGTCGGTGCCGATGGTGAAGGACGATTGTCTGCAGCTGGGGATGTATGCCGGTGTGATCGGCGCCGTTGCCGGAGTGATCATCCAGTATGTGGTGCTGGCGGTCTTCGGGGATGTGATGCTGGAGATGATGCTGCGGATCGTGGAGAGGATGGCGGTGGACCTTCCGCCCGATTTCTATGACATGATCGAAACGGCACGTCAGACCGAACGCACTCCCGTCAGTTTCGTACTTGATGTCATTCTGATGGGGATGGTCAACTCCATCTTTTCCGTCTTCGGTGCGTTGATCGGCTGGAAGGTCTTCCGGCCGCAGGCATGAAGTGAAGCGCGGATCGAGCGCAGCGATCCGCCGTCAATGCAGGATGATGCGGAACGTCGTCCCTTCCCCCACCGCACTGCGCAGCACGCTCAGTTTTCCGCGGTGATATGTCTCGATGATCCGTTTGGAGAGCGAGAGTCCGAGTCCCCACCCCCGTTTCTTCGTGCTGAATCCCGGCCGGAAGATATCCTTGTGGTATGATGCATCGATCCCCTTTCCGGTATCCTTCACGTCGATCACGGTCCGTTTCCGCTCCTTAGTGATGGTGAACGCGATCGATCCTTTCCCTTCCTCCATCGCATCGAGTGCATTCTTGATCAGGTTCTCCACGACCCACTCGAACAATTCGCTGTTCACCCGGGCCGTGACGCCGTCCGCCGCATCGATGGTGATCGACACCTTCTTGCCCATCTGCGGGATGCGCCGCTCGAAATAGACGATGGACCGCCGGATGAGCGCTGTGATATCCTCCTCTTTCAGGTCCGGTTTCGAGCCGATCTTCGAGAACCTGTCCGCCACTTTCGTCAGCCGCCGCGCATCGTGCTCGAACTCTGAGACGGTCTCCAGCACCTTCGGTGCATCGGCCGCCTGGTGCTTCAGCAGTTCGATCCAGCCCATCATGCTCGTCAGCGGGGTGCCGAGCTGGTGAGCCGTTTCACGCGCCATCCCGACCCAGATGTTGCTCTGCTCGTTCCGTTTGATGTAGCTGAATCCGATGTATCCCACGAGGATGAACAGGGCGGCGATGGAGATCTCAATGAACGGCAGCCATCGCAGGCGGACGATGAGCGGCGACTCGCCGTAATGCACCTTGCTGAGGACCAGGGAGTCCTGATAGGTCACCAGGATCGGCTTGTTCTCGCGGTCCATCTCCCGGATCATCTCGAAGAGGATCGTCTGCCGTTTCTCGGGGGAGAAGGTCGAATCGAGCGTGATGTTCTTGGTGGTGCTGATCTCGGTATCGTCCGCATTGGTGAGGATCACCGGGAAGTCGATCGCCCCGATGATCTCATCGAAGATGAAGGTATAATCCGTTCCGGCCGAGGGGGTGCTGTTGGCGATGTACTCCAGCGACCGCGCGAAGAGGGCGGCGGTCTCGCGCTGTTTCTTCTGCAGTTCCACCACCAGGTTGTGGGTATAGACCATGATGGGGATGACGATCAGGACCGCCGCGATGAACAGCGCGATCTTGATCCTTCCGGTCTGCGGACTGCGGGTGTTGAGGTTCATAGGGAGTCGGGATCGGTGCGTCCGTCCCGGCGGCACGGTGCCTCCGGGACGGTGCGGATCATTTCCGGAGGATCGTCTGGTCGCGGCGTGCGCCGACCGAGACGAGCGACACGCGGACGCCGGAGAGTTTCTCGATCGTCTCCACGTACGCACGGGTCCGTGCCGGCAGTTTCTTCCAGCTCTTCACACCGGTGATGCTCTCCTTCCAACCTTTGTACGATTTGTAGACCGGTTCGACGGTCTCCAGGGTCTGCACATCGGTCGGGAAGGACTTCAGGACCTTGCCATCCTTTTTGTACGCCACACAGATCTTGATCTCATCGAATGTATCGAGCACATCCAGTTTGGTCAGGGCGATCTCGCTGATGCCGTTCACCATCATGGAGTAGCGAAGACTGACCATGTCCAGCCATCCGCACCGCCGCGGCCGGCCGGTGGTCGCGCCGAACTCGTGCCCGATGGCACGGAGGGATTCGCCGGTCGCATCGTTCAATTCGGTGGGGAAGGGGCCGTTGCCGACACGGGTGGAGTACGCCTTCACGATACCGATGATCGCCTTCACGGACGTGGGAGGGATGCCGAGTCCGGTACACGCACCGCCGCTCGTCGGATTGGAGGAGGTGACGTACGGATAGGTGCCGTGGTCCACATCCAGCAGTGCGCCCTGTGCGCCTTCCGCCAGCACCCGTTTCCCTTTGCGGAGAGCGTCATTCAGATACGAGGCGGTATCGGTCACGTACGGATCGATGAGGGAATCGAACTTCTGGTACTCCTCCACGATCTTGTCCACATCGATCTCGGTCTTGCCGTACACCTTGCTCAGGATCTGGTTCTTCTCCTCGATGTTCCGCGTCAGTTTCTCCCGCAGCACGTTCCGGTCCAGCAGGTCCACCACCCGGATGCCGGCGCGCATGTACTTGTCGATATAGGCCGGACCGATGCCCCGGCCGGTGGTGCCGATCTTCTGCGCTCCCTGTTCACGGATATTGTCGAGCAGCTTGTGGTACGGCATGATCAGGTGGGCATTATGGCTGATGAAGAGACGTCCTTCGATCTTGATGCCGAAGGAGCGGATCATGGCGATCTCGTCCATCAGTGCTGCCGGATCGATCACCACGCCGTTGCCGATCACACATTTCACGTTCTTCTGGAAGATGCCGGAGGGGATGAGGTGCAGCACGTACGTGGTGTCGCCGATGACCACGGTGTGTCCGGCGTTCGCGCCGCCCTGATACCGGGCGACGATATCGATCTTCTCGCTGAGCATGTCAACGATCTTGCCTTTGCCTTCGTCGCCCCACTGGGCGCCGACGATGATGGAGACTGCCATAGGTATTGTTCGGATTGGTCGTGGGAGGAATGGAGAGTGTCGTGCATCAGTATAACAAGAATTGTCCCGAATCTCAAATGGGAAGGGGGCGCTTCCTTGCAAGTGCATCCATTTTTGAGTAATTTCCTCAAGCCCATCATCCTTTCATCAACCAGACAATGCCACTACCCAAGAAGACCGCTGCCGACACTGCATCGTCCGCCCCTCCCAAAACACGGGAGGAAGTGCTTGCCCAGCGCCGGCAGGACTCCCGCTCCGAGGATTCCCGGAACATCCGGAAGGCATTGAAAGGGGACCAGACCGCCTACCGCGCCATCCTGAAGAAGTACCACGACCAGGTGTACAACCTGCTCTACCGGATGGTCCATGATAAGGACGAGGTGGAGGACCTCACCCAGGAAGCATTCATCAAAGCATTCAACTCCCTGAAGAACTTCAACGAGGAGTTCGCCTTCTCCACCTGGCTCTATAAGATCGCCACGAACAACTGCATCGATTACATCCGGAAGAAGAAACTGGCGACCTTCTCCATCGACAAGCCGATCGAATCGAAGGACGGGGAGTACAGTTACGAGATCCCCGATACCACCTATGAGCCGGATAAGACCCTCATTGCCGGGCAGCGGACGAAGGTGCTGGAGGAAG
>JABWAK010000048.1 GCA_013361065.1 Bacteroidota bacterium | reverse complement strand
ACACTACAATGATGTATACTACAAACACTGGTATAACGTGGAACAGTACCACAATTCCTGACCGCTTTGGATTTCTACATTTTTTTGACTCGTCGCAGGGCATCGCATTTGGTCCGTTGAGAAGGTATTTTACATCGGATGGAGGCGTCTCTTGGAACGTAGGAGGCGATACTACTGATAGAATAGCGTCCGGGAGTGATTATGCTGTTCAGGGTAACCAGAACATATGGATGGTGAGTCCGGTCAGTATCATCGGAACAGATATTGGATTCATAGCTAAAAGCACTGACGGTGGGAAGAACTGGGTATATCAAGATTCAATGTCCTATATGCTGTTTGGTGTAGATTTTATTGATTCCTTAACTGGGTTTGCGGTCGGCGGAGGACATTTTAACAATAATGGATATCTCTATTCTACCATTGATGGTGGATTACACTGGAAAATCACTACGTTTAATGCAACCGGCGATTTGATTGATGTTGCATTCTTGGACTCCATTCATGGATGGATAATCAGTGAGAATACGATCTACCGCACAACTAACGGGGGGATATCATGGGAAGTTCAGAATACAATACCAGGTATTAATTTTGAGAAAGTATTCATTTCCAAGAACGATCATTTTGGATACATCATTGGTTCCTACCCGGGCAGGAAAAAACATATTCTGTTAGTTGCTGATTTAAATATCCCTCTTCATCGAGATATCGATCATGTCAAAGAGCCCGTGTTAGATGTTCTAAACAATTATCCAAATCCATTTAATTCCAGCACAACGATAAATTATTCAATAAAGACAGCCGGCCGAGTTCAAATACAAGTAACGAGCATTCTTGGCGAGGTCATTGCGACGCTGATCAATGAGAGCAAGTCTCCGGGTGAATATCAGACAGTATGGAATGGAAAGTCAGACCAAGGTCAATATGTTGGATCTGGAGTGTATTTCATTAAATTTTCAAATTTCAACACTATCAGATCAATAAAGATACAGTACTTGAAATAAAGAGCTGCACACCCTGTCCCGCCGTTCAATCTCACGTCACGTCTACGGCCGCAGCATCAGTTCCGTCTGCACCGACTGGCGGCGTTTGGCCGCTTTGCGCATCTCGCGCGGCGTCAGCATGCCGAGTGCCTCCTTCAGCTCCTCGTTGGTGATACCGAGCGGTTCCAGCAGTGTCTCCGCCGCTTCGCAGACCATCTCCGCATACTTCTCCGCATCGTAACCGTCATCCAGCGCATAGAGCGCCAGCGGTTTCGCCTTCATCGGGTCCCGCTTGCCGGAGGCATCGGTGATGATGTACTGGATGCTCTCCCCCGCCATCAGCTGCACCCCCGCTTCCGCCAGTGTCTGTGAGACCGTGGCATTGATGCTCCTGTTCTCGTACTCGTACGGGTCCTTGGAGATGCTCCGCCGGATGACCAGATCGAACGGCGACACGTTCCCCTGCCGCAGCGCGTCGATGAACCCGCGCGCCGTTGCCAGGATGCGCGGCAGGAGCGTCCGCACCCCTTCGATGCTCCCCGCCTCACCCATCACCTGCAGCATGGCATGCTGCGCGCGCTGCACGTACTTCGGCACATCCTTCCTCCGCACCTCCAGACCGCGCACTTTGAACTCGCCCGTATCGTACATCCCCACATACCGCGTGGCGGTCGGTATCTCCTCGTCCATCCGGGAGGGCGGGAAGAGGATCCACTGATAGATCCCCTCCACCGATATCCGCACACCGGTATCGGCCTCGATCCTGTCCGCCAGGGACTGATACTCCGCATGCGTCGCTCCCTCCTTCTTCAGCCACACGCAGTCCACGATGGCATGGATGAGCGTGAACCCCTCCTGCTCCGCGATCTCCTTCGCCCGGAGCAGTTTCTCCCTGGCGAAGGCGTTCACTGACTCATGCGCTTCGATCCGTCCCAGCCGGGATTTCTTGAACCCAAGATACCCGAAGCAGGTCACCAGGATCCACTTCAGCGCCGTCTGTTTATTGTCGTACTTCTTCCGCAGAGCCTCCGTCGCTGCTTCCGCTCTCAGCTTCTTGTAGTGCGCCCGTTTTTTGATGATCGGTTCCAGCGTCGCCGGCACCAGCCCGCGGCGCTTCTCGCAGATGCGGAACCCGATCTCCGGCACGAAGTGCGTCGAGTCCGGACAGCAGGGACAATCCAGCGTCTCGGTGGAGATGTTATGGTTCTTCATCAGCGTGGGATACATGGAGGTGAAATCGAGCTCCGCCACCTGCTCATGATAGCCGATCTCCGGCATGAAATGGAGTCCGCCCCGGTCCGATGCAAGCAGCGTGGTGAGGGACTTGAACGCTTCCTTGATAGGACGCTTGTACGGCACCAGCACATCGTTCCGGTACGTCCAGGATATCTGCATGGAGGACAATGCCGATCCGATGCTCGTCCGTGCCTGCTGCTGGACGCCGATCTGCGACATCCGGGCCAGGTCATAGAGTCCATCCAGGTCCCCCTCGTTCATGATGAAGGAGTTCTCCTTGTCCAGATGCCAGCGTCCGGAGAGGGCGAAGGTCCCTTCCCGCTGTTTCACCTGTCCGTAGGAGAAGAACGAGATCGCTTTGGAATAGAGCACGCCGGCATTCTCATCCCTGTTCAGATAGAGCGGCATCTTCAGTTCGGCCGCGGTCCGCTGCAGCATCGGCAGCAGGGAGGCATCGCCGAAGTCGGTCAGCAGTACATCCGGATCGTACTTGTACAGATAGTAATTGATCTGACTGATCAGTTCCCGCGGCGATTCCTGCTGCAGCACGGTCTTCCGTCCCTCCACCTCCACTTCGATCTCCAGGTACCGCTGGTACTTCGGCGCCAGCAGCTTTGCGGACGGGGTCAGCGTCATCACCGTCAGCGGCGGCACATGGTAGTTCTCCGTCTCCATCCGTTCCAGCAGGTTCCAGGAACGGAGCACGCCATTCTCGATGGTGTATTCCCCGTATGCCAGCGGGAACAGTCCCGTCGTATAATAGAACATCTGCACCGCCTTGATGTCCGCATTGTAGAACTGATAGAACTTGAAATGCCGGGAGAGGCTCCGGACCGTGCGCTGGAGCAGGTTGGGATTGTGCACATGCACCGCATGCACCTCCGTCTCCGCGTTGCTCAGCAGGTCCCGCTTCACCGTCCGCGAGACCGTCACCGTGTACGGCATCCGCTGCAGCAGTTCCTGCAGTACCAGACGCTCCCCCTCGCTCAGCTTCAGATAGAAGCAGGGAGCGAACGGATGGACCGTTTTGTGCCGCTTCCCGTCCGTATCGATGATCCAGACGGTCATGCCGGCATCGTTCACATAGGCATCGAACAGCCACCCTTGCAGTGTCATATCTCCTCCCCGTAATTCCGTAACCGTTCCTTCAGTTCGTTGAGTTCTCCAACGAGTTTGACCAGGACGGACAGCGTGATCTTATCCATCGTGATCGGTGTCGTCTGGAACGCGATCGAGGGAAGGTTCCGTTTAGCAATGCGAAATACTTCATCGAAGTGCTCCTGTTGTTCTTTGCGCAGCGCGCGGCGGAAGTTTCCCCACCGCTCCCGTTCTTTGTCGATCAGTCGTGTGGCTGTGGCGATCAGTCGTCCCATGTCTTCCTCGTTTGGCGGGTGTACGGCGGTAGTCTGTGTCGATCCGGTAGATGACATCGGCGAGCCCTTTATACGCAGTGAAATAATGTTCCCGCTCCTTCAGCTGGAACCGGAGCGGCGCCGAAACGAGCAGCGTTCTGGTCCCTGCCGACCGCAGGTGTGTGAATGTCGTGTGCATCCGTTCCAGGATGTCGCGGATGTCCCCTTCCGGCACCTGATCATCATCGATCAGATCCAGCAGACCGAACACCATCAGCGTGGAGGAGCCGACGGACCGCATGAACTCCGCCAGACCTTCCGTCACCGTCACATCCACCTGATAGAAGGTGTAACAGCGGCTGATGTACCCGCGCCGCAGCAGCGCCTCCGGTTCCAGATCGGCGCTCTTGAAGAGCGTCGCCATGAAGAACGGATCGGTCGTGTTCGCCGCATCGATGATCACCACCGGCTGTTCACGGCGGAGCAGATCCGCCGCAACGAGCATCGCGGTATGATACGCACCGTGACTGCCGTGCAGGAAATGGACCGCCGGCAGCGAACTCTCCATCGCCAGCTGTACCGTCCGGTAGGTATGGACCACTGTTTCCATGCTGCTCTTCCTTCCTTCTGTCATTGTCCTCACTGCGGCGTCCGGCACGGGCAGAAACGGACAAGCCCGACAACGCAGAGGACTTCTCCTGGCGCTATCGGGCTTGAAGGTCTCAACACCCGTGATGTTATCCTGCTCGCCGCAGTTTATGTTTCGATCGGAACGACACTTCCACATCACCCGCCACCTTCCCCGCCTCGCGCGGGAAGTAGATCTGAACACCGCCGTAATGATCGTCCGGTGAGCGGACCTTCAGGATCTCCAGGATCTTGTTGAGATAGAGATTGATCCTCTCCCGTTCTTCCGCCGTGTAATCACCGCTCGGCATTGCCCCTCCGGAACTGACTGCATGTGCTGTTTGATTTTAGTGTATAAATTTACACTGTATAAATTTACAGTATTGTCGTCCGTTTGTCAAGTACTTTTTTCAGTATCGCGGTGACGCATGACCGCTGCGGAGCCACGGCTGTTCCGGACCGAAATCTGAAAAACCTCTTTGAAAAGTTCCATTTCATACGTATATTTGGTCTGCGTTACACAACGAAAGTCCACGGAGAGGTGGGTGAGTGGCTTAAACCAGCGGTTTGCTAAACCGCCGTACACTGTCAAGGTGTACCGAGGGTTCAAATCCCTCCCTCTCCGCTCCGTTCTTTCCGGTGCAGCGCAGTTGTTCGGGGTGTGGCTCAGCCCGGTTAGAGCGCTTGGTTCGGGACCAAGAGGCCGGAGGTTCGAATCCTCTCACCCCGACAAAAAAGACCGTAGCGATACGGTCTTGGCTTTTTAAACAGAGGCCGGAGGTTCTGCCGAAGGCATCCCTTCGGGAGAATCCTCTCAACACGACAGACATTGACAATGAAGACATCTCATCGTCAAATATACTTCAGGGACGTTTTCGGACGTCCCTTTTTTTTTCTCCCTGCAATCCTCCTTCGATCGTCAACAGCCATGAGGCATCTATGTTGAGCATCCGTTATAGTTCTCTCCTTCTGTTCCTGCTCCCGCTCCTCTTCCCCGCCTGTGTCTCCGTCGGCACCTTCGATGAGATGCAGGCACGCCGTGACGCCCTTCAGGTCACTGCCGATTCCCTCCGCAGCGCCGCTGCGGTCCTGCAGTCCCGCATCGACGAGCTGACACAGGAGAACGGCGCACTGAAGGAACAGCAAACTGCCGACCACGCACTGATCGAGAACCTGCAGACCATGACCGATACGCTGAAGGACCGTCTGCGCACCCTGCAGAACGACCTGACCATCGCCCAGCAGAACTACGAACAGTCCAAAGCGAAGAACTCCGCGGAGATCAAGAAGTTGCTGACGAACCTGGAAGGACTGCAGAAGGACCTGGCCGTACGGGAGGAGAAACTGAAGGATTACGAGGAAGCACTCGCCGTGCGCGATTCCACGCTGGCTGCCGTACAACGGGACCTGATCGGACGCGAACAGCGGGTCGGCGATCTGGAACGCCGGCTCGCCGCACGCGACTCCTCCCTGAACGCACTCAAGACCCGTCTGAACGACGCCCTGCTCGGTTTCACCGGCAGCGGTCTCTCCATCACGATCGTCAACGGCCGGGTCTACGTCTCCCTCTCCAACCAGCTCCTCTTCTCCACCGGCAAAGCGGAGATCGACCGCCGCGGGAAGGAAGCACTCCTGGAACTGGCGCATGTGCTGAACACGCAGGAGGACCTGACCATCCTGGTGGAAGGACATACGGATGACCAGGCAGTGAAGAATCTCGGTGCGATCAAGGACAACTGGGACCTGAGCGTGGCACGGGCAACGGAAGTGATCCGCTACCTCGCCGGCGAAGGGAAGGTCGATCCCCGCCGCATCACCGCGTCGGGTCGGAGCGAATACTATCCGATCGACACCTCCAATACACCGGAGGCGCGGGCGAAGAACCGCCGCACGGAGATCATCCTCATCCCGAGACTCTCCGAACTCTTCCAGATACTGGAGCAGTAGATGACACATCCCTTCCGCCGCACGCTGCTGCTTGCCGCTGTTGCGGCGGCAGCGGTCATCCTCACTTCCTGTTCCGGACCGGAGCAGGTGCAGCGCGCACCGAACCCGGTGCCGGAGATGACCTATGAATTCACCATGGATCCCGGTGTACGCATCCATGTGAACCGTCCCACCTTCCCCGATCCCGACAAGCGGACGCTCGTACTCTTCTACGCGCTCCCGAACGGCAATACCATCGAAATGACCATCGGACGGCATCTCAGCGAAGGACTCGACTGGCACTACAACATCCAGCATATCGGTGCACAGGTCCGCTTCCTGCGCAATGAACTGAGCGACCGGAACATCACCGTCGTCTATCTCGAAACAGAACAGCGCAGCTGGCCCGCCTGGCGGAAAGCGAACGCCGAGAACAATGCCTTCCTCATCCGCAGGATCTTCCGTACCATCGCGGACCAGCAGCCGCCCGGAACGGAGTTCCAGCTTGCCGGACACAGCGGCGGCGGAAGTTTCCTGAACGGCTTCCTGAATGCGTACGATTCCGTACCGGCAGAGGTCTCCCGCATCTCCTATCTGGATGCGAACTATAGCTATGATGACTCATTGGGCCACGGCAGGAAACTGGTGCAATGGCTCCGCGCCGATACCGCGCACAAACTGAGCGTCTTCGCGTATGATGACCGCGAGATCGTCCTGAACGGTAAGAAGGTCATCGGTCCGGACGGCGGCACCTTCCGCGCCACACGGCGGATGCTGGAATACTTCCGGGACCAGACCGATATCCGCTCGTTCCAGGATTCGACCATCCTGCAGTATGTAGCCTATAACGGCCGTTCCCGGTTCATCGTCCACACCAATCCGGAGAACCGCATCCTCCACACGGTGCTCGTGGAGACGAACGGCTACATCCATTCCGTGCTCTTCCAGACCCCGTACGAGGAGCGGAACTACCGCTTCTCCGGTCCCAGGGCATACAACCAGTATATCGACGGTCCCTGATGGCACAACAGACGCTCAAACGCGAACTCTCCTTCACCCAGGCGGTGGCGCTGAACATGATCGACATGGTCGGCATCGGACCGTTCGTGGTCCTGCCGCTCGTCATCGGCATCATGGG
This sequence comes from Bacteroidota bacterium, assembly GCA_013361065.1. GTDB lineage: Bacteria > Bacteroidota > Ignavibacteria > UBA10030 > UBA8401 > UBA8401. Next base: position 14,383 of record JABWAK010000048.1, on the reverse strand, counting down.
TGGACCGCAGCATATCGCCGCGTGGATCGCCGGCGCCGTGCTCTCGCTGATCGATGGATTCATCTGGGCCGAGTTCGGCGCAGCCATGCCGCGGGCAGGCGGCAGTTACGTATTCCTGCGGGAATCGTTCGGACCGCGGTGGGGACGTTTGATGTCGTTCCTGTTCATCTGGCAGACCATGATCCAGGCGCCGCTCGTCATCGCGTCCGGATCGATCGGCTTCGCACAGTATCTCACCTACCTCCTGCCGCTGGACGATGTCACACGGCGGGTCGCTTCCGGTCTGCTGGTCATCACGCTGACAGCCATCCTCTACCGCCGTATCGGTACGGTCGGCAAGATCTCCGTGGCATTGTGGGTGGGTGTGTTGGGGACCATGGCATGGTTCATCATCGGCGGGTTATCGCATTTCGATCCCGCACTGGCCTTCGATTATCCCGAAGGCGCGTGGGATTTCACCTGGGCATTCTGGGTGGCGCTGGGACAGGCAACGGTGAAGACGATGTACTCATATCTGGGATATTACAACGTGAACCATCTCGGCGGTGAGATCCGGGATCCGGAAAAGAACATCCCCCGCGCCATCTTCATCTCCATCATCGGCATCGCCGTCCTTTACCTCGCGATGCAGTTCGCCGTCATTGGTGTCATCCCGTGGCAGGAAGCGAAGGATTCACCGTTCATCGTCAGCACGCTCATCGAACGGCTCTACGGCACGGCGGCAGCGACCGTTGCGACCGTGCTCGTGCTCTGGATCGCCTTCGCCTCTCTCTTTGCCGTGATGCTCGGGTATTCCCGCATCCCCTACGCTGCGGCCATCGACGGTAATTTCTTCGCTGTAATGGGAAAGGTCCACCCCACCAAGAACTTCCCGCACATTTCCCTGCTCTGGCTCGGCGGTACAGCGTTCGTCTTCAGCCTGCTCTTCCGCCTGAGCGATGTCATCAGTGCCATCCTTGCCATGCGCATCCTGGTGCAGTTCATCGGCGGCGCCGTCGGCGTGATGATCCTGCGCAAAAGAATCGGTGAAGCGAACCTGCCCTTCAAGATGTGGCTCTACCCTCTCCCTGCGGTCACCGCCATCGTCCTTTGGTTCTCCATCATGCTCTCTACGGGATGGATGTTCGCACTCTCCGGACTCGGGATGACGCTGCTCGGTATCACTGTCTATTTTGTTCGGGAGAAGATGACGCGGGGAACGGCGGGAACCACGGAAGGATAAGGATCCGGATTACTCCGGTTCCACCGTGAACCGGGGATCGGAGGGACGGCGGTCGTCATACATCCTGGCAAGTGCATTCATGGCAGATTGACTGCCGCGCTGGGAGGCATTGCGGTAATAATAGACTGCTTTGGATTCATCGATCGGCACGGTGACACCACGTTCGTAGCAATAGCCCAGAGCGGTCTGCGCCAGGACCGAACCCTGTGTGGAATATCCCTGCAGCAGTCCGAACGAATGTTCGGCATCGGTGATCGTTCCGTCGAAGACCTGCGACACCGCCACACGCACACTCCCCTCCGCATTACCGAGGGATGCCGCCTTTCTCCAGTATTCCACCGCCTTCTTCCTGTCCTGTTTCACCCACTGCCCCTGGGAATATGCGTTCCCCATATCCAGCAAGGCCGGAATGAACGATTGTTCCGATGATCTCACCAGGAACTGCAGCGCCTGCTCCTCCGTGATGCTGTTGATGAACCGGAATGCTGCCAGCGATGAGATCACGTATTGTGCCGTCGGTTCCTTCCGGGCGGCGCGCTGCTGGATGTTCTGCACCATGTTCTTCTCATTGATCAGCCGCCACAGCAGCGCCGGTGCGCGGCGGGAATCAAGACGGATCGCACGGATGTAGTGCACCGCAGCTGCGAGTTTATCCTTCTTCACTCCCACCCCTTTCTCATAGCAGCGCGCCACGATCGTCATCGCCTCCGGATTGCCGACCTCCGCAGCACGGACGATCAGTGCGAACCCGGTCGAATCACGCTGCAGGCTGTCGGTCAGGATCCGCGAGATGCCCAGCGTGGTCCGCAGTTCTTCGTTTCCTTCGTTGAACAATTCCTGCAGCAGGGTCATGTCATCTGCCTGCACGGTCGTATCCTCATCGAAATCGAGCAGCACCGGCTGTATCACCTGATTCGATGTCAGTGCCTGCTGCAGTGGCAGCGGCGTCCTCTGGTTCCCTTTGACGCTATCCTTCCGGACCGCACTGCTGCCGGTGATCCCCCGCTTCTCCAGTTCCGTCAGCAGGTCCCGTGCCGGCTGATATCCCTGATGCGCCGAACGGTACACCCAGTCATACGCTGTCTGATAATTCCGTGCAACGATCAGGTTATCCGTATACATCACCCCCAGCACATACTGCCCTTCGCGCATGTTCCTCTCTGCCGAGCGGACGAAGTAGCGGTACGCCTCGAACGGGTCCCAGTCCACCCCCCAGCCGTTGTTCAGGTAGATGCCATAATTGAACAGCGCCAGGATGTATTCCTGGTCCGCTGCTCTCTTCATCCACACAGCGGCGCGGGCCGTATCGGCAGAGAATCCCCTCCCGGTCAGATACCGCAGGCTCAGTTCATGCTGGGACGGTGCATCCCCCGCATTGGCGTTCCGCATCAGCTGGAATCCCTCCCACAGCTGATACGTGACATCGGACGGACGGATCTCATACATCCGAACCGGCGCGGTCTTGATCCGGAATGCCTTTGTGCTTCGGGATTGCGCCTCCGCAGTCACCGTTATACAATAAAGCAGCGCGATGATCGTTAATATAGAATGGGACCGTCCGTTCATGGGACAATGGTAACCGTTTCTTCCTTCAATTACAACGTTCTTTCGCATTTTAGCGGGAGTTTGCTTACTTTCCTCTTCACATTCAAAGGATCCGGATGAAACTGCTGTATTCGTACCTCAAGAACTATTGGACGCTGGTGGCGCTGGCGTTGTTCCTCGCCACGATCAACCAGACCTTCTCGCTGCTCGACCCGCTCGTCTTCCGCTATGTGATCGACAACTACGCTATGAAGTTCAGCGAGTACTCCACGGAGGAGTTCCTGCGTGGCGTCGTTGGTCTGCTGCTCGTTGCCATGGGTGTCGCGTTCGTCTCCCGCGTAGCGAAGAACTTCCAGGACTACTACATCAACGTCATCACCCAGCGGCTCGGCGCACAGATCTATGCGGACGGCCTGAAGCACTCCCTGGAACTTCCCTACTCGGTCTTCGAGGACCAGCGGAGCGGCGAGACACTTGGGAAACTGCAGAAGGTGCGGACCGATGTGGAGCGGCTCATCTCCGCCGCCATCAACATCCTCTTCACCACCCTGGTCGGCATCACCTTCGTGATGATCTATTCCTTCTCCGTCCACTGGGTGATCGCACCGCTCTATTTTTCCACCGTTCCGATCCTCGCCTTCCTGAGTTCGACCCTCAGCAAGAAGATCAAAGTCATCCAGAAATCGATCGTCGGTGAGACCACCGCGCTGGCCGGCTCCACGACCGAATCGCTCCGGAACATCGAACTGGTGAAGAGTCTGGGCCTCGCATCGCAGGAGATCGGCCGGCTGAACAATACCACTCAGAAGATCCTCGGACTGGAACTGAAGAAAGTGAAGTACATCCGCGGACTCAGTTTCATCCAGGGCACATCGGTCAATTTCCTCCGCACGGCGATCCTCTTCTCCATGCTCTATCTGATCTTCACACAGCAGATCACCGTCGGGCAGTTCTTCTCGCTCTGGATCTACTCCTTCTTCATCTTCGGTCCGCTCCAGCAGCTCGGCGATATCATCAACATCTACCGCGAAGCAGAGGTCTCCCTGGCGAATTTCGAGGCCATCCTCAACACGCCGAGGGAACCGAAGCCAGTCTCACCAGCGGTCGTACAGAACATCAGCAATCTTGCGTTTGCGGACGTTTCATTCCAGCACCAATCGGCGAACAGTGCCGCATTGAACGGCATCTCGTTCAAGACCAAGGTCGGCGAGACCATCGCGTTCGTCGGCCCCTCCGGCGCCGGCAAAACGACCCTGGTGAAACTGCTCGTCGGACTCTACCGGCCGCAATCGGGCAAGGTGCTGTACAACGGGAAGAACTTCGACGAGATCGATTTCGATGTACTCCGGGAACGGATCGGGTTCGTCACACAGGATACCCAGCTCTTCTCCGGCACCATCCGGGAGAACCTCCTCTTCGTCAATCCCTCCGCAACGGACGCGGACTGTCTGGAGGTCCTCAACAAGGCCGCTTGTCAGTCCCTGCTCGCACGGGCGGACAAGGGTCTCGACACCATCATCGGTGAAGGGGGCGTGAAGGTCTCGGGCGGCGAGAAGCAGCGTCTTTCCATCGCCCGTGCGCTGCTCAGGAATCCCAATCTGCTCATCTTCGATGAAGCGACCTCCTCCCTCGATTCGATCACGGAAGAGGAGATCAGCGCAACGATCCGGGACATCTCGGCGCGCAAGGACCTCATCACGATCCTCATTGCACACAGGCTCTCCACCGTGATGCATGCGGACACGATCTATGTGCTGGAAAAAGGGAGGATCGTTGAATCCGGGTCGCACAATGCGCTGGTGCGCCGGAAGGGACTCTACTACGCTCTGTGGCGGCAGCAGGTGGGCGAACAGCCGGCACCGGTCACGACACCGGTCAAAAAGCGGACAAAACGGCCTGCACGCTGAACATCAATCAGGGGATCTATGGCACAAACGAAGAAGGTTACGAAGAAACCGTCGTCAACGAAACGAGCGGTCGATTGGAACGAAGCGCTGCGTCCGCTGCTGAAGAAATACCGCGGGCGGAAGCATCCGCTGGCGTATCAGAATGCCTATCAGCTCATTGTGATGATCGTCCTCTCCGCCCGTTCATCGGATGCCATCGTCAACAATCAAGCCCCGGCACTCTTCGCAGCATATCCGGATTTCAACGCATTGTCGAAGGCTGAACCCGAGGCGCTCTATCCCCTCATTAAAGGTCCCGGATATCGCCATAAGGCGGAATACATCATCGGTATCGCGAAGGATGTGGCTGCAACCGGGGTGATACCGGAGGATATCGACCGATTGACGCAGTGGAAAGGATTCGGGAGGAAATCGGCGAACGTCTATATGAGCCAGATGGGATTGAAGGCTGAAGGGATCATTGTGGACCTGCACACGCTCCGCGTATCTCCGCGTCTCGGTATCGCACTCTCCGATGACCCGAAGAAGATGGAAGCGGAGTTGATGGAGCGGATCGACAGGAAGCAGTGGCATCAGGCGGGGATGGCGCTCACCTTCCTCGGCCGTGAGACCTGCCGGCCGACCGATCCGCATTGCGATGAATGCCTGATGAACCCTGTCTGCGGTTTCTACAAGAAAAAGAAGAAGTGAAGGCAGGTACTGAGGTCAGTTATCACGATTATTATTGTGTGCAAGGTCGGGATGAACCATCCTGGCTACATCTCTCAAACCATTGTATGTCCTATCTGTAGCCGCGATGGTTCATCGCGGCGAGCGATGAGCGCATGGCCGGGATGGACCATCCCGGCTACATCACTCATTCCATAGAATACCCTACCTGTAGCCGCGATGGGTCATCGCGGTGATCGATCTGAGCATAGCCGGAATGGATCATTCCAGCTACATCCCATGTGTCATAGTATGCCTTACCTGTCGCCACAAAGGGTCATCGGGGCATTTATGGTGTATGATACTCGATCAAAATAACTCGTTCAACTCTCCCACCCAAGGCCATTCAGAATAATTAACTACCAGACCTGCTCTAACCGGATTATTCCAAATATACTCTCTCTTTTGAGAATAGCTCTCATCGGTTCGAAGTACTCTGTCGAAGAACTCTGCCTGCCAAACCGGTGATCCAATCTTTGTCTCCCGGATAATCCGTTTGCTGGTCCATTGCTTCCAATGTTTCATGAAATCCGATAAGCTTTTCGCTTCATTGGAACTTCTGCAAAGGAAGTGTATATGATCCGGCATAAAAACATATGCCCCTATATACCATCTGTGAAGTTTCTCGGCTTTCTGCAATTCTTCTTTTAGTATACGTGCCACTTCTTCATTATGACAGAATTCTCGCCGGCCTTGAGTACAGACCGTGATAAAAAATATCGGATCTCTACTCCAAATTCTTTCAAGTCGACGTAGATGTTTATGTTCCATTGTGCTAGACCTGGATCAATTTGTATCAACTTGGTTGATGAAACATCTCGGCTACATTTCTCATACCATAAATGCCTTACCTGTAGCCGCGATGGGTCATCGCGGTCATCGATATGCGCATGGCCGGGATGGACCATCCCGGCTACATCTCTCTTACCATAAATGCCCTACCTGTAGCCGCGATGGGTCATCGCGGTCGTCGATATGCGCATGGCCGGGATTGACCATCCCGGCTACATCTCACTTACCATAAATGCCCTACCTGTAGCCGCGATGGGTCATCGCGGTCATCGATATGCGCATGGCCGGGATGGACCATCCCGGCTACATCTCTCATACCATATTATGCTCAACCTGTAGCCGTGATATATCGTAACAGCGATCTGAATTCACAATGCTAAAACAATAGAAGGACTGAACCCCAGCATCATGTTCTGCTCCGCTGCGTGAGCAGGACACCGGCGATCGTGATGCCGCCGCCGACAAGGAAGGCGGCGGTCACCGGCTGGTCGAGCAGCAGCACGGCAAGGATCGTTGTCAGGATCGGCTGCGCGTTGGCAAAGACCGCAACTTTTGACGTATCCATCCTCCCCAGCGCATAGAACCAGAGCATGTAGGACACGACCGACGTTCCCAGGCTCAGATAGAGTATCCCGCCCCAATCCCCCATACTGATCTCCGGGAATCCGCTCAGCGCGATCTGCGTCAGTCCTACCGGCAGGAACATCACCGCACCGCCGATCATCGACAGCACCGTGATGTGAAACGCCCCGTACTTTTTCACCAGGATCTTCCCCTGTATGGCGAACAACGCCCAGGCAATGACAGCGATGAAGATCATAATGTTGCCGTACGCATAATCCGAGGAGAAATCCACTCCCCGCTCGAAGATGACGATCGTGATACCCGCGAATGCCAGCGCGATGCCGATCACTTTCAGCCGGGTCATCGCTTCCTTCAGCAGGAAGAACGAAAGAACCAGAACCAGCGCCGGTGTCATGGCATAGAGCAGCGCCCCGTTGGCCGCCAGCGTGAATTTGATGCCGTACAGGTAGAGGAACTGATTCAGCGGCACCGCCAGGAAGGAGAGCCAAAGCAGACGCGGGATGTCCTCCCTGGAGACACGGATCCGGCGCTCCCGCACCATGAACATCACCAGCATCACGGCCAGCGAGATGCTGTTCCGCAAGAACGTCAGCACCACAGGATCCACGTGTACGGTGACCGTCTTGGCGACCAGATGGGTGCCGGCGGCCAGTAATTGCTGGAAGAAGAGGATGAAATAGATGTTCATGATGAACGGCGGTGCAGCGGATTTTTTCGTTCGCTAAGAATTGGTATATTATTCACAGACACATTTCATCAATATACCGACTCTTCAGGTGACTATGAAACGGACAGAGACCCTTTTTTTGATCGATTCCATGGGTATCGCGTACCGCAGCTACTTCGCGTTCGCGCAGAATCCGCTGATCAACTCCAAAGGCGAGAACACCAGCGCCATCTATGGATTCGTCAACTATCTGAACAAGATCCTGGACGAACAGAAACCTGATTACATTGCTGCCGTCTTCGATACCGAGAAGCCGACCTTTCGCCATATCGCCTACAAGGAGTACAAGGCGACCCGCAATAAGATGCCGGATGATCTCGCCGCCTCCCTCTCCTATCTGAAGGATGTCGTGAAAGCGTTCAACGTACCGGTGCTGGAACTGGACGGATACGAAGCGGATGATATCATGGGCACACTGGCGAAGCGTGCCGAGAAAGAGAAGATCGCAACCTTCCTCGTCACATCGGACAAGGACTTCATGCAGCTCGTCTCGTCCAGGACCAAGATCTACCGTCCCGGCAAGTTCGGGAATGAGGATGAGATCGTCGGCGAGGAAGGGGTGATGGAGAAATTCGGTGTGACGCCGGACCGGGTGATCGATATGCTCGGATTGATCGGTGATTCATCGGACAATGTGCCGGGCGTGCCGGGTGTCGGACCGAAGACAGCTCTTCCGCTGGTTCAGAAATACAAGACCATCGAACGTATCCTGGAGAATGTGGACAATATCCCGCAGAAAGGCCTGCAGGAGAAACTCCGGACGAACCGTGAACTGGCGCTGCTTTCCAAGCATCTGGTGACCATCGACATCAATGCACCGATCTCGGTCGACCTGCATCAACTAAAAGCGGCTCCGAAGGACGTTCCCGCCCTCATCGAACTGTACGAACGTCTCGAGTTCCGCACGTTCGCAAAACGGCTCCGCAGCGGTGCCGGGGCAGCCGTTGAACAGCGCCCCTCCGCCCCTGCTGCATCTGCAGCTCCCGAACCGCCCGCAGCCGAACTACGGACGATCGCAACCTCATCACATAGCTACACCATCATTCGGAGCGATAAGGAGTATCTGAAGCTTCTGAGCGAACTGAAGAAGAGCAAGGGATTCGTCTTCGATACCGAGACCACATCCACCAATGCTCTGCAGGCGGAACTCGTCGGCATCTCGTTCTCGATGAAAGCAGGAACGGCATACTATCTGCCGGTGATCGATGATGTCTCCCCTGAAAGTTCCGGCGACCTCTTCTCTTCAACGGCGACCGGTTCACGGGAAGGATTCTCCCTCCGCCGCATCGTGAAGGATCTCTCCCCGCTCTTTGCCGATCCGAAACTGCGCAAGTACGGACAGAATGCGAAATATGATGCACTCGTCCTCTCTTCGAAAGGGATCGATGTCGCCGGGATCGCGTTCGACACCATGATCGCGGCCTATGTGCTCCGGTCTGACCGGCAGCATTCTCTTGACTCCCTTGCCGAGGAGCATCTGCAGTACAGGATGGTCTCGTTCAAAGAGCTGACCGATAACGGGAAGAAGGATATCCGGACAATCCCGGTGGACGTGGTCGGTGCCTATTCCGCCGAGGATGCGGATATCACCCTGCAGCTTGTGGATGTGCTGCGGCCCCGTATCGAGAGTGACGGCGCAATGGCACTCTGCACCGATATCGAGTTCCCGCTGATCGAAGTGCTCACCCGCATGGAAACGAGCGGCGTGAAGCTCGATACCCCCTTCCTCGCGTCGATGTCCGGGGAGATCGGGAAAGCGCTCGACCGTATCATCGGCGAGATCCATTCCCAGGCCGGCGAGACGTTCAACATCAATTCGACACAGCAGTTGGCGAAGATCCTCTTCGAGAAGCTCAAACTCCGTACCGCCAAGAAGACAAAGACCGGATATTCGACCGATGTGGCCGTTCTGGAAGCCCTGCGCAACGAACATCCCATCGTCGCCCAGCTGCTGGAATACCGCCAGCTGCAGAAGCTCAAATCGACCTATGTCGATGCATTGCCGAAGCTGATCAATCCCCGCACCGGGAAGCTGCATACCTCCTTCAATCAGACCGTCGCCGCTACCGGACGGCTCTCCAGCAGCGACCCGAACCTGCAGAATATCCCGATCCGCACGGAACTGGGACGGAAGATGCGGAAAGCATTCGTTCCTTCCTCGCCGGGAGCGGTCATTCTCTCCGCGGATTATTCACAGATCGAATTGCGCATTATGGCGCATATCTCCGGCGATCCGGGGATGACGGAGGCATTCAAACGGCAGGAGGATATCCACGCGTCCACCGCCGCTAAGGTCTTCGGGGTCGATCAGAAGGATGTCACACGCGATATGCGCAGGAAAGCGAAAGAAGTGAACTTCGGCATCATGTACGGCATCGGTCCCTTCGGACTGGCATCGCGGCTCGATATCACCCAGGCCGAAGCGAAGGAGATCATCCAGCGCTATTTCGAACGCTTCCCGAATGTGAACCGCTACATCACCACCACGATGGCCTTCGCGCGGGAGCATGGCTATGTGCAGACGCTGATGGGACGGCGCCGCTACATCCCGGACATCAACAATAAGAACCAGAACATCCGCTCGAACGCCGAGCGTCAGTCCATCAACATGCCGATCCAGGGCACGGCGGCGGATATGATCAAGATCGCCATGGTGAACATCGACCGGGCGATGCGGAAGAAGAAACTGAAGAGTGCGATGGTGCTCCAGGTGCACGACGAATTGGTCTTCGATGTCGCCCGGGGGGAAGTGACCGTCATGAAGGAACTGGTGGAACGCGAGATGCGGGAGGCGATGCCGCTGGATGTCCCGGTGGAGGTCGAACTCGGGACCGGGAAGGACTGGCTGGAAGCACACTGATCACGGACAGGTCCGTACACAGACACGCCCTTCCGGGAACGCCGGAAGGGCGTGTTCATTTCAGAGAGCAGCGTTGTTACACCTTCTTCGCCGGTCTTCGGATGATCATAAGGGCGCCGAAGAGGATGAAGGCGACCGGCCAGTACTGCCGGACCGCTTCCTTCACATCGCTCGGATAGAGATAACCGACCTCGGTCATCATGAAAGCGACCCCCAGTCCGATGAAGATCAGCGCCGGTACCAGCAGATGCAGGTCCCGGAAATTGAACAGGAAGAGCATCGTGAACGATAGTCCGGTCGCGATCAGGAAACCGGGAACGTAGATGTAGGCGGACGATTCGATCAGTTCGTACTTGCCCAATGCCAGCACCAATCCCGAATAGAAGCAGAGCGAACCGAAGAAGAGCGATTGCCGTACATCGGTCAGGAACGAACGGACGATCATCACTGCGCCGTAGGCGATCACGCCGAACAGGACCATCGATTCACCATCAAGTTGCAGGATATGCAGCTGCCGCAGCAGTAGTCCCACGCCGACGATCACCAGGATGATCCCGAAGAACGGGATCCGGTTGAATTCCTTCTTATCCATCAGGACACCTGTGCAGTATAGATGTTATCGTACGGAACCACCAGGGCGATCAGGATGTAGAGCACCAGTCCCGCGCCGAACGAAGCCAAACAGAGCACTACATAGAGCATCCGCATGAGACTGGCATCGATGCCGAAGTACCGTGCAAGTCCGCCGCAGACACCGAACAGTTTCTTGTCCGCACTGGAGCGGCGGAAGGTGCGGTAGAGCGGCGCAGCCGTCTGTTCCGTACCGGATGCCTCCCCTCCCTGCCCGATGACTGGTTCAGGACGGGATTGGCGGTAATAGATGATCGCCATACCAAGGATGATCAGCAGGACCGGGAAGATGTACTCAAAAGCATCCTCAATGAAATCGAAGAAGTGGAACAGGTCCATGTTTGACAGGAGCAAGAGTGCACCCAGCACCACCAGAACGATTCCGAACCAATTCCGGGCCGATTCACGGACGCGCGCCGGCGGTGCTTCCTGCATCGGTATGGATGAATCCGGTAGTGTGAACGGACGTTTCGGAACGATCACGATCGCAGCGATATAGAGGATGATCCCGGTACCGCCGAAGAGGACCATCAGTACGAAGAGGATACGGATCACCAGCGGATCGACGTCGAAATATTCGGCAAGTCCGCCGCAAACTCCGGCAAAGACCTTATTGGCGGTGGATCGGTACAATCGTTGGCTGTTCATACGTTCTCCTGTGGGTAGTAGCAGGTGATACGCTGTTCAGGGGGATTTAGTTGCGGCAGCGGATGATCCCGGCATCGGAAACGATAAAGGAGACCGGCACATCCGTGTTCTCCTGGGGGACCGAACCGGTGATCTGGAAGTCGTACGCCAGAGCGATCACGGGCACCGTGACCCCGGCCAGGAAGCGGTCGTAGAACCCTGCTCCGAAACCGATGCGGTGCCCCTTCGGGTCGACTGCCAGCGCCGGAACCACGACCACCTGCAGCGCCGATACCGGTACCGGCCGGCACATCCGCGGCTCCAGGATGCCGTACGCCCCGCCGACCAGCTCACTCAGCGACTGGAGTTCGGAATGCTGCATGGTCTTCGTGGCGGCATCGGAGATCGGAACGACCACCCGCTTCCGTTGTTTCAGAAGGAGACGGATGAGGTCATGCGTATCGACCTCGTTGTTCTTGGATGAGACATAGGTATGCACCACATCGGCACGGAAGAACTCCGGCAGGGTGAGGAGTTCCTCCATGATGAGCTGGGAACGGCGGCGCACCTCGTTCTTGGAGATATCGAGGCGGCGTTGCTTCATCATCTCGCGCAGTGCGGCTTTCGTCATGGTCGGTTCGTGCGGTCGGTATTGCCGTAAATAAAAAGTCCCGCCGGAGCGGGACCGGAGCTGACAGCCGTGCTGGTCAGACCTCCATGATCTCCTTCTCTTTCACGGCAAGGAGGGCGTCGATCTCCTTCGTGAAGCGGTCGGTGTATTTCTGCACCTCCTGCTCGCCGCGCTTCCGTTCATCCTCGGAGAAATGGTCCTCCTTCTCCGACTTCTTCAGCTGCTCGTTCTCATCACGGCGCACATTGCGTATGGCGATCTTCCCTTCCTCGCCGAACTTCTTCACGAGCTTCACCAGTTCCTTGCGGCGTTCCTCGTTCAGCATCGGGATCGGTACGCGGACGATCTTGCCGTCGATGCTCGGATTGAGTCCGAGATTCGCGGCGATGATCCCCTTCTCGATGGGATGGAGCATTCCCTGGTCCCACGGCGTCACGGCAAGCATATGCGCATCCACGACGCTGATGGAACCGACCTGGGCGATCGGCATCATGCTGCCGTACGCATCCACCTTCACGGTATCCAGCAATGCGGTGGTCGCTTTACCGGTGCGTACTTTGACAAGTTCGTGACGGACGCTTTCGACCGCTTTCTGCATCCGTGTTTCACAGTTCTTCAGGATCTCTTTGAGTTGCATGGTGTCCTCCGGGATGATGGTTACTGCAGCGACGGAGCCGTTTCCGTGACGGTCGTTCCGACCTTCTGTCCGAGCACCAGGTTCAGCAGATTGTTCTTGATGTTCATGTTGAACACGGCGATCGGCAGCTTGTTCTCCTTGCAGAGCGTAATGGCCGTCATGTCCATCACTTTCAGGTTCTTCTTGAACACGTCGTCGTAGTTGAGCAGCGGATGATGCTTGGCATCGGGATTCTTCTCGGGGTCGGAATCATAGATGCCGTCCACCCGGGTCCCTTTGATGATGATGCCCGCTTCGATCTCGATGCCCCGCAGCACGGCGGCGGTATCAGTGGTAAAGTACGGATTTCCCGTCCCTGCTGCAAAGATGACAATGCGGTTTTTTTCCAGGTGCCGGACCGCTTTCCGGCGGATATAGGGCTCGGCGATGCGGGCCATATCGATGGCGGTCTGGCAGCGGGTGTACATGCCGTGGTGCTCCAGCGTGTTCTGCAGCGCCAGAGCATTGATCACGGTGGCAAGCATCCCCATATGGTCGCCGGTCACCTTGTCCACCCCGTCCGACGAGTTCTCGATGCCGCGGTAGATATTGCCGCCGCCGATGACGATGCCGATCTGCACGCCGAGATCGTGGATCTGTTTGATCTCCTCGGCGTACTGACGCAGGACCTTCGGATCGATGCCGTAGTCCTGGTCCCCCATGAGCGCCTCACCGCTCAGTTTCAGCAGGATCCGTTTGTACTTGGGTGTTGCCATGGTCACCTCATGATAAAAAGAAAGGTCTCAGAGGAGACCTTTCAGTGTGTCAATTGATCGCTTCGCCAAGCTGGAATCGCTTGAACTGTTTCACCGTGACGTTCGGTGAGAGGAGGTCCTTCACCGTCTTGCCCGAATCCTTGATGAAGCTCTGTTCGAGCAGCACGACCTCGGCATAGTACTTCTCCAGGCGTCCGTTCGCGATCTTATCGGCGATCTGGTCCGGCTTGCCTTCGTTCTTGGCCTGCGTGCGGTAGATCTCCAGTTCCTTCGCGATGAGATCCTTGTCCACCGCTTCGCGGGAGACGACGAGCGGACTCATGGCTGCCACCTGCATGGCGATATCGCGGGCGATCGTCTTGTTCGCGGCGTTGTTCTCCGCGGACAATTCGACGATCACGCCGATCTTGCTGCCCATGTGGATGTACTGTTCCAGGAAGCCGCCCGCGGAGCGGACGGAATAGACGCGGCGGATCTCGGTCTTCTCGCCGACCTTGCCGGTCAGTTCGGAGAGTGCATCGCCGACCGTGTTCCCTTTCGGGTGCGGAAGGGCGAGCAGCGCTTCGACGGACGCCGGGTCCTTGTCGAACACCACCTGCGCCACGGACTGTGCGAACGAGGTGAAATCCTCGCCCCGGGCCACGAAATCCGTTTCACAGTTGATCTCCACCAGGATGCCGTGGGAACCGTCATCCGCGATCTTCGCGACGATGATACCTTCGTTCGCCGTCTTATCGGCGCGTTTCGCTGCGGTCGC
>JABWAK010000047.1 GCA_013361065.1 Bacteroidota bacterium | reverse complement strand
CGGAACCGGTCAGTTCCTTCAAATATATCCTGACCCTCCGTCTGAAGGATTCCGGTGACCGGTCAACATCCGTCACGGCATCGGTAACGAAAGTGACGATATCCAACGGTACACCGATGCAGTCGGCCGCGGTCAGCTCCTCGGTGCTGACGGACGGCTTCTTCCGCTTGCTGACCGACGAATTGATGTTTGCACCGTAACAAAGACCATTTGTTCGAATACATTACCACACTACGATCGCTTCACTCACAATAAGGAGAAATCCATGTCCTCCACCTCGACCCCCGCGGGGAAATTCGAACCGTTCATTGCCGACGGGCAATTGGTTCCGGAATTCACCGTTAAATCCGTGCTGTTGGGTGCGCTGTTCGGCATCATCTTCGGCGCTTCCACCGTCTATCTTGCCCTGAAAGCGGGACTCACCGTCTCGGCATCCATCCCGATCGCCGTGCTGGCCATCTCGCTCGGACGCAAGCTTTTCAAGACGACCATCCTGGAGAACAACATCATCCAGACGACCGGTTCGGCCGGTGAATCGATCGCTGCCGGCGTCGTGTTCACGCTCCCCGGTTTCCTTTTCCTCTCCGTGGAGAGCGGCGGTGCGGCCTACTTCAATTACTGGACCATCTTCACGCTCGCCATGTTCGGCGGCATCCTCGGTACGCTGATGATGATCCCGCTGCGCCGTTCGCTCATCGTGCAGGAGCATCAGACGCTGCCGTATCCCGAAGGAACGGCCTGCGCCTCCGTGCTCATCGCAGGCGAGAAGGGCGGGGACTTCTCCAAGACCGCGTATCAGGGTCTCGGCTTCGCTTTCCTGTATGCCATCCTGCAGAAGGTGTTCCATGTGATCGCTGAGACACCCGCATGGTTCACCACGCAGAAGAATAAATTCTTCCCCTCTGCCACCGTCAACGGTGAGATCACCCCTGAGTATCTCGGCGTCGGGTACATCATCGGACCGAAGATCGCCGGCGTGCTGGCGGCCGGCGGTGTGCTGGCATGGGTCGGACTCATCCCGCTCCTTTCCTCCCTCGTTCCGGCAGCAACGATCGCCGAACAGCTGGTGAAACTCGGCTACCTGAAAGATGTTATGACCGCCGGCGGCCCGGGCGGCTGGAATCCCGAAACGCAGGAGTTCGCGAACACGGCCACCGCCATCTACCGTGCCTACATCCGGCAGATCGGTGCCGGTGCCGTGGCGGCCGGCGGGTTCATCACGCTGCTCAAGACCATCCCGACCATCATCAGCTCCTTCAAAGGGAGCATGGAGTCGCTCAAGAACCGCCAGTCCGGCATCGCCATCGCCCGCACGGAGAACGACCTGTCGTTCCTCACGGTGCTCGGCGGCTCCGCCGCTCTCGTGGTGCTGATCGCCATCCTTCCGATGATCCCGGGTGATTCGCTTATCAGCAAACTGCTGCTCGGCGTGCTCATCATCGTGTTCGGATTCTTCTTTGTCACCGTTTCCTCCCGCATCGTCGGTATCATCGGTTCCTCCTCTAACCCGATCTCCGGGATGACCATCGCCACTCTCATGGGAACGGCGCTCATCTTCATCGGCATCGGCTGGACCGGGATGGTGTTCGAACCGATGGCGCTCGTTGTGGGCGGTATGATCTGTATCGCTGCAGCGAATGCCGGTGCGACATCGCAGGACCTGAAGACCGGCTACATCGTCGGTGCAACCCCGAAGTACCAGCAGATCGCGCTCTTCATCGGCGCCATCGTCTCGTCCGCCATGATCGGCTGGACCGTGCAGATCCTCGATACACCGACCAGCGACATGGTCGCGCAGGGCATCCAGCATGCCATCGGCACGGAGAAGTATCCGGCACCGCAGGGCACCCTGATGGCGACCCTCATCAAAGGTCTCCTCTCGTTCAATCTTGATTGGCAGTTCGTGCTCGTCGGCGTCTTCGTCTCCATCGTCATGGAGATGTGCGGTGTGAAAGCGCTCTCGTTCGCGGTCGGTCTCTATCTGCCCCTCTCCACCACGCTTCCGATCTTCGCCGGCGGTTTGATCAAAGGCGCAGCGGATATGGTCCGCAAACGCAAAGGTGAAGGGGAAGAGGATGCAGAGCTCGGCAAAGGCAGTTTGTTCGCCACCGGTCTCGTTGCCGGCGGTGCGCTCTTCGGCGTGATCGTTGCCATCGCGACGGTGTTCGCGGAGGACTTCATGAAATCGCTCAACCTGGAACATGCCATCACCGGCGTGCTCGGTGCCGGCGGATTCGAACTGCTCGGCGTCGGCGCATTCGTGCTGATGGGCTTCACCCTCTATCGCGTTGCGATGAAGAAATAAGCGGCGTGCAGCATCAATGAACAGAGGCGTCCTCCCACAGCGGGAGGACGCCTCTTCTGTTTTCGGGCCGAACAAACCGCTGGAATGCAGCGGAAAATCATCGTATTTTCATGCATCAACATTATTCTTCCACTTACAAGTGAGCATGCTATGTCTGAAGCGATCAAAGGATTGGAACCGGCGCTGGTCTGGAAATACTTCGCCGCCATCAGCCGCATTCCGCGCGGTTCAAAGAACGAGAAGGCCGTCGCCGCCTATGTGATGGGTGTGGCGAACGAGTTCGGCCTCGAAGCGAAACAGGATAAGTTCATGAACGTCGTCGTTCGGGTGCCGGCCACGCCGGGACGCGAACAGGTGCCGTCCGTCTGCCTGCAGGGACATCTGGACATGGTGCCGGAGAAGAACAAGGACAAGGTGCATGATTTCACCAAGGATCCCATCGAACTCGTCCGCAGCGGCAACATGCTGATGGCGAACGGGACCACGCTTGGCGCGGACAACGGTATTGCCGTGGCGACCAATCTGGCCATCATGGAGGACCGCACGATCGAGCACGGTCCGCTGGAACTTCTCTTCACGGTGGATGAGGAGACCGGGCTCACTGGCGCCAACAATCTCAAAGCCGGATTCCTCACCAGTAAGACGATGATCAATCTCGACTCCGAAGAGGAGGGCTCCGTGTTCGTCGGCTGTTCCGGCGGACGCAACACCATCGCCCGCTGGAAACTGGCATCCGAGAAAGCCCCGAAAGGAACGGTCGCACTGCAGGTGATCGTGAAGGGACTGAAGGGCGGTCATTCCGGACTGGAAATCGACAAAGGTCGCGGCAATTCCATCAAGATCATCAACCGTGTGCTGATCGCATTGGAGTCCGCCGGTGCGCGGCTCTCGTCCGTGGAAGGCGGGAACAAGAGCAATGCCATCCCGCGCGAAGCGGAAGCGCTCGTCTTCGTGCCGAAGAAGGATCAGAAGAAGGCAATGAAGATCGTCGCACAATGGAATGACACACTGAAAGCGGAACTCTCCTCCGTGGAACCGGACCTTTCCGTCACCTGCGCAGCCGTGGAAGTGAAGAAGGGAACGGTCATGAAGAAAGCACTGCAGTCCTCGCTGCTGCGGGCGGTCTCTGCACTGCCGCACGGCGTGCTGAAGATGAGCGCGGATATCCCCGGACTGGTGGAGACCTCCACCAACGTGGCGATCATCAGAACCGAGAAGAAGGCTGTGGAACTCATCACCAGCCAGCGCAGCTCCGTCACATCCGAGATCACGGAAGCGCTGCAGACCATGGCATCCATCCTCTCCCTGGCCGGTGCAGCGGTGACGCATACGGAAGGATATCCGGGATGGAAACCGAACCTCAGCTCCGCCATTCTCGGCGTGGCGAAACGGTCCTACAAGAACCTCTATGGGACGGAGCCGCATGTGAAGGCGATCCATGCCGGTCTGGAATGCGGCATCATCGGGGAGAAATACCCCGGGATGGATATGATCTCCTACGGCCCGACCCTTGAAGGGGTCCATTCGCCGGACGAGAAGATCCACATCGATACGGTCGGCAAATTCTGGAAGTTCACACTGGAGATCCTGAAGAACGTCCGATGATCGGAACATGATAGGAGCAGCACACGCAACGCCGGGACATCCCCGGCGTTGTGCGTTTCAGGCGATGTTGTGAAAAACCCGATGCATCACAGAATGAATAATGGTACATTGACCGCATTATGATCCCGTTGGGAGAATGCCGCCATGCTTCCGATGTTCATTGATGTCCTCTGTGCTGTGATACTGTTCATGATCCTCCGCTCATTGTACAGGACCGGTGAACAGCTGCGCCGTCCTTCGTTCCTCTTCCGCCTCGTATCCGCCGGGACCATCGTGCTGTTCTTCATATTCCTACTCGATTATGCGCTGAACATCATCCTGCAGACCCATGCCTTCTATACGACGGCGGATGTCGGGAATGCGATGATCTGGTTCGGCGGTATGACGCTGACCGCGCTCCTGTACCGCGGGTATGTGGTGTTCAAGGATGATTGGGAAGTGACCGAGGTGATGAATTTTGCCGCGGTGGCGGTCCGGTTCGGGAATTATTTCCGGGAACGGGATGTGGATACACAGGAACGGATCGGCGACCACCGGATGCGTACCATCTACGCCGAGGTCACCGGCACTCCGTTCCGGGAAGAACTGTTGCGGACCGAATTCGATCAACCGAAGAAGAGGACCGATTCGCAGCCCGATGTGACCCCTTCGGTCGATCCGGGAGTGAAGCCGCCGCCGGAATATGGGAACGAGATGGCATCGCTCCGGCGCGGTGCAGTGACCGATGTGTCCGTGTCGTTCCGGTTCGGGCTGATGGGGAACCGTGCCCATCCGTTCCTGCCGCTGATGGACAGGTTCATCATCGATCCCGTTCAGCATCAGCTCTCTGCATCCGTCCTGTTCCCGCCGGAACAGACCGTGCCGTTCGGCAACCCGGCGGACAAGGACCGGCTGCTCGGTCATCTGTACGTAGCACTGCAGGTCGTGATCGCACTGCCGTGGTTCCGGTTCTATGAGCGCCATGCCCCGGTCATCATCCTCACGGCCGTTCAGCAGTCGTTCGATGATGCGATGACGGTCCGCGAACGCCCGCTCCTGCGGTTCGGTATCCTGCTCGAACGGCTCCGCGGCAGGGGGACCCGGATCACCACGGCGAACGACCTCCGCACGCTTGCTTCCATCACCTATTATTGACCGAGGAACCGATGTCCGATACGATCGCCCTGTTCGCCGAAGAGATGCGCCAGATGAGCGAGCAATTCCCGAACGCACAGATCCAGCCGAACTGCTATGCCTGGATGAAGGTCCGTGAGATCCATTACGAGTCCCGCACCGCACTTACCATTGCCGTGCCGGTGACCGAGGAGATGCTGAACCCGATGCGGGTGATGCAGGGCGGATTCATCGCAGCGGCATTCGATAATGCCTTCGGTCCGCTCAGCTATGTTGCCGCCAGGAATCCCTGTGTCACGCTCGATATGCACACGCAGTACATCCGGCCGATACCGGTCGGCGACACGCTGACCGTTGCCGTCCGCGTGGTCTCGCGCGGACCGGTGTCGCTCCATATGACCGGTGAAGCGCACAATGCCAAAGGCAAACTCATCGCGACCGCCTCCACGAACATGATCGTGATGCGGTAAAAATGCTTTTGTTCATCCTTCAATTTCTCTATATTCTCACATCCTTTTTTACCCAATAATCCCGGAAGAAGAATGTCCAAACCGTTCGTTCCGTACATCTCCCCGAACGATTCCCCGCTGGAGATGTCCCTCCGCGGCATCGTACTCGGCGCACTCCTCGGCATCGTCTTCGGTGCCGCATCCGTGTATCTTGGCCTCCGTGTCGGCCTCACCACCTCCGCCTCCATTCCGATCGCCGTCATGGCGATCACCATCCTGAAGAAGATGCGGGGGAACACGGTGCTGGAGAACAACATCGTGCAGACCGTCGGCTCGGCAGGAGAATCGGTCGCGGCGGCGGTCGTGTTCACTATACCGGCACTCATCTTCCTCGGGTTCCCGCTCAAGACCACCATCACCCTCCTTATCGCGCTCACCGGCGGTGTGCTCGGTGTGCTGCTGATGATCCCGCTCCGCCGGTACATCATCGTGAAGGAACATGAGAACCTCCGCTTTCCGGAAGGGACCGCTTGTGCGGAGATCATCAAAGCAGGGGAGATCGGCGGGACCTCGGCAGCGAAGATCTTCAAGGGGATCGGACTCGGTGCGCTGTGGAAGGGGATGTCCAACATCGGCGGATTCTGGAAACCGTCGGTCGAACATTCCTTCCCGTTCTACCGCGGTTCCTCCGTCTCGCTGGATGTTGCACCGGAACTGATGGGTGTCGGCTACATCATCGGCTGGCATACCTCGCTGATCATGGTCGGCGGCGGTCTGCTCGCCGCGTTCGTCATCTCGCCCATCATTGCCTTCATCGGCGCGGCGGGAACTCAGCCGATCTATCCCGGCACGGTCCCGATCTCTGAGATGGATCCGACCGCTATCTGGAAGAATTACATCAAATATATGGGGGCGGGAGCGGTGGCGACCGGCGGTGTGCTGGGACTCATCCGCGCGTTCCCCTCCATCTGGCATTCGCTCACTGCATCCATCAAACAACTGACGTCGGAGCGCGGCTCGTCCGGTCAGGCCGGCACGATGCTCCGGACGGAAAAGGACACGCCGATCACCATCGTCGGCATCGGTTCCATCCTGCTCATCCTGTTCATCTGGCTCGTGCCGGCATTCCGCGTGAATCTGCTCGGCGCAGCGCTCATCTTCATCTTCGGGTTCCTCTTCTCCGTCGTCTCGGCCCGCATCACCGGTATCGTCGGTTCATCGTCATCCCCGCTCTCCGGTATGACCATCGCCGTGCTGATGGCGACCTGTCTCATCTTCCTGGCGGTCGGCTGGACCGGTCAGGAATACACCTATCTTGCCCTCGTCATCGGGGCGACCGTCTGTATCGCCATCAGCAATGCCGGCACTACGGCGCAGGACCTGAAGACCGGCCACCTGCTCGGCGCGACGCCGAGCGCACAGCAGCTGGCGATCCTCATCGGCGTCGTTACATCGGCCGCGGTCATCGGCATTACCATGCTGCTGCTGAACGAAAGTCAGGCGAAAGAGATCCCGGTGAGCGCTCCCTTCACCATCACCGAACAGCAGATCTCCCGTGCTGAGGAGATGGAAGGGAAGGACGGCGTCACCTACCTGCTGGTGAAGGTGCAGGATATCCAGGGCGTGGAACCGGGCAATTATCTGGTATCGAAGGAAACGGGAACACCTGTCTTTAAAAGGGAGGATGGCATCGGCGGCAAGGATCTCGCCGCACCGCAGTCCAACCTGATGGCGGTGCTCATCAGCGGATTGCTGGAGCAGAAGCTGCCGTGGGGACTCATCATGATCGGTGCGAGCATCGCGCTCTTCATGGAACTGCTCGGATTCCATTCTCTTACATTTGCAGTCGGATTCTATCTTCCGCTCTCCACCACGCTGCCGATCTTCCTTGGCGGTGTTGTGCGCCGCATTGCGGACCGCCGCTATAAACGCGAACCGGATGCGACCGATGAGAGCGAAGGGACCCTCTTCTCGTCCGGTCTCATCGCCGGCGGAGCATTGCTGGGAGTTGCAGCGGCATTCCTCAATTTCATTCCCGGTTTCGTCGATGAGGAGACCGGTCTCCCGATGCTCCTGGCCGTCGGGTACCGCTATCTGCCGTTCCTTTGGAATACAGAACTGCTCGCTGTTGCAGTGTTCGGTCTGCTGATGTGGGTCCTCTTCAAAGAAGCGAAAGGGAAGGCATGACGGCCCTTGCAGCACCGAAGCCTTGGTGGCATCTCTCCCTGACGAAGCAGATCCTTCTGGGACTTGTCGTCGGCATCCTGCTGGGATGGCTCGCGCCGGAGTTCTCCAAAGAGACAGCATTCCTCCGGACGATCTTTTTGAACCTGATCAAGGTGATTATCGCACCGCTCATCTTCGGCAGTATCGTGGCCGGTATCGCCGGCGGAGGCAGTGCGAAGAAGGTCGGCCGGATCGGATGGAAATCGCTCGTCTATTTCGAGATCGTCACAACTCTGGCGCTCGCCATCGGTCTGATCGTGGTGAACATCACCGGTCCGGGATACGGCGTCGAACTCCGCGGGGACAATGTCGACCTCGGCAAGATCTCCGAGACGCATCCCATGACGCTCGTCGAGACGCTCGTCCATGCATTTCCCTCCAACATCATCGATTCCATGATGCGGAACGACGTGCTGCAGATCGTCGTCTTCTCTGTCATCTTCGCTTTTGCCGTCTCCGCCATGGGGAAGAAGGGGGAACCGATCCTGCAGTTGGCGGACAGTCTTTCCCAAGTGATGTTCAAGTTCACCAGCTATATCATGATGTTCGCTCCGTTCGGTATCGGTGCCGCCATGGCGGTCACGGTGGGACATATGGGCATCGGCGTACTGGTGAACCTCGGCATGCTGGTGGCGACCCTCTACCTGGCGCTCATCATCTTCGTGGTGGTGGTGCTCGGGACGGTCATGTACATCATCAAGATGCCGGTGAAGCAATACTTCAAGGCGATCAAGGAACCGTTCACCCTCGCCTTTGTCACTACCAGCAGTGAATCGGCGCTGCCGAAACTGATGGAAGTGATGGAACGGATCGGTGTGCCGAAACGGATCGTCGGATTCGTCATCCCGACAGGATACAGTTTCAATCTGGACGGCAGTACGCTCTATCTTGCCGTGGCGTCCGTCTTCGTGGCCCAGGCGTCCGAGACCGTCACCGGCGTCCATTTCGGGTGGGACCAGCAGATCCTTTTGATGCTCACGCTGATGATTACCTCCAAAGGGATCGCCGCCGTGCCGCGTGCGTCGCTGGTCGTGCTCTTCGCTGCGCTCCATTCCTTCGGTCTGCCGCCGGAAGGGGTCGCGGTCATCTTTGCAGTGGATGAGCTGATGGATATGGCGCGGACCTCGGTGAACGTACTGGGTAACGGGCTCGCCTGTGCCGTGATCGCCCGGTGGGAGGGTGAGTTCGATGATCATAAGGCGAAGGTCTTCGGAACACCTGATGAAGTCCGTCTGGACACGGAGGAGGGGAACATTGCCTTCGCACAGGATGCGTCCAGGGGTGAGTAAATCGTATTTGCAGTGACATTGCTGCAGGCCGGTCCGGAAGGATCGGCCTGTTCTATTTTAAACCGCATTCGCTTTTGTCGGGGGGACAAATTCTCTATATTCTCATAACATTCATCCGTCCACGCTGCAGAAGATGAGAGGCCCATGAGTACATCGCACGATAATTCCTTCAAGATCATGATCGCACTCGGCCTGGGTGCCGCTGCCGGGATCGCCGCGAATCTGGCCGTGGCCGGGAACGCCGGTGCCATGGAGAACCTCGGACT
Source organism: Bacteroidota bacterium (assembly GCA_013361065.1). Classification (GTDB taxonomy): domain Bacteria; phylum Bacteroidota; class Ignavibacteria; order UBA10030; family UBA8401; genus UBA8401. The sequence continues at coordinate 12,464 of JABWAK010000047.1, read as the reverse complement.
GCTGATCGATACGGTCGCACATCCTGTCGGGCAGGTCTTCCTCCGGATGCTCTTCATTGTCGTGGTGCCGTTGGTCTTCGCTTCGCTCACCTCCGGAGTGGCAGGACTCGGCGATCTGACGAAACTCGGCAAACTCGGCGGCAGAACGCTGTTGATGTTCCTGGTCACTTCCGCGTTCTCTGCCACGGTCGGCATCGCATTGCTGGAGCTGGTGCGTCCCGGTGACGGATTCGATCCGGCAGCGCGCGAGATGCTGATGCGTTCCTACGCATCGCAGACCACCGAGATCCAGTCCCGCACCGGCAGCGTGGTGGCGACCGGTGCGCTCGCGGTGGTCAATCAGATCCTGGATATGTTCATCCCGCGCAACATCACCAAAGCGATCACCGAGATGCAGATGATCCCGCTCATCGTCTTCTCGCTGCTGCTTGGTGCGGCACTGACGAAGATCGCGGAGGAGAAACGAACGGCGATGCTGCAATGGCTCGATGCTCTCACGGAATCGATGATCACCATCGTCGGATTCGCCATGAAACTGGCACCCTACGCGGTCTTCTGTCTGATCTTCGGCGTCACGGCGCGGTTCGGACTCGACCTGCTGCAGAAACTCGGTCTCTACGTACTGCTCATCCTGCTCGGCTATGCCATCGTCCTTTTCCTTTTCTATCCGATCCTTCTGTTGGTGATGACCAAACGGAAACCGGCCCAGTTCCTCCGGGATGCCGCTCCGATCATGGTCACCGCTTTCTCACTCTCCTCCAGTAACGGTACGCTGCCGACCACCATCCGGGTGTCGGAGACAGCGCTCGGTATCCGTCCGAAGATCGCGTCGTTCGTGCTGCCGCTCGGTGCCACGATGAACATGAACGGCACGGCGCTGTTCGAAGGAGCGGTCGTGCTGTTCATCGCGCAGGTCTTCGGCATCGATCTCTCCATCGGTCAGCAGGTACTGGTCGTTGCTCTCTGTGTGATCTCCGCCATCGGTGTGGCCGGCGTTCCCGGTGCGTCGCTCCCGCTGCTGATGATCGTCATGGCACAGGTCGGCGTGCCGCCGGACGGACTCGCCATCATCCTCGGTGTGGATCGGGTGCTGGACATGGGGCGGACCGTGATCAATGTGATGGGTGATGTCGTTACCGCTGCCTATATCAACGAAGTGGACGCGGAAGCGGCCTGATCCTCTGGAAGAACCCTTCATCCATATCGTTCTGTTCTTCGCCGGTACCGCAGCCGGCATCATCGATTCGATCGCCGGCGGCGGGGGACTCATCGCGCTCCCTGCGCTGCTGAGCGCCGGTCTTCCTCCGCAGGTCGCCCTCGGCACCAACAAATTCCAGAGCGTGTTCGGAACGGCCACCGCGGCATACCATTACCGCCGGAGCGGACTGGTGCGGTTCCGCGAGGAGCGTTTCGGATTCATCGTCACCTTCATCTTCGCCGGTATCGGCGCATGGGTCGTACAGCTGGTCGATTCCCGTCTTCTCGGCTATATCATCCCGCTCTTCCTGCTGTTCATCGCGGTCTACACCGTGGTGACACCGTCGCTCGGCAAGGTCCAGACCCATCAGCGCCTTTCCAAACAGACCTTCTTCGCGCTTGCCGGTGCCCTGCTCGGGTTCTATGACGGCTTCTTCGGTCCGGGAGTCGGTTCATTCTGGGCCATCGCCTTCATGTCACTGATGGGATACGAGATCCGGAAGGCCACGGCCCATACGAAGGTGATGAATCTCTCCAGCAACATCATCTCCGTCATCGTCTTCACTGCGGGCGGTTCCGTGATGTTCGCCTATGGCGCGGCGATGGCCATGGGACAGATCATCGGCGCCCGAATCGGTGCCCGTCTGGCGGTTCGGAAAGGGATCGCCGTCATCCGGCCGGTCTACATCGTTGTCGTCTTCTCCACCATCCTTAAACTGGTGTACGACCGCTTCTTCTGATGCCGGTTTTTACTTCCCATAAATTTCCTCTATATTCATACACACAATAAGGAGTTCGAATGAGGGTGCTTGCCGTTCTGTTCGTCTGTTCCGTTCAGCTGTTGACCGCCTGGGGGAGCGTCGGACACCGGATCATCAATAAGAATGCGGTCCTGCAGCTTCCGCCGACCATGCAGCGGTTCATCACCGATTCCGCATTCCTGCGCATCCATTCCACCGATGCCGATACCCGCAGGACCAGCGACACGGCGATGTTCTCCGAACAGTACCGGCATTATCTGGATGTGGATGAATATCCCGATTTCCATAATCTGGACCGCAGTTTCGACACGCTGGTGCAGAAGTTCGGATGGATGCGCGTCAAGGAGAACGGCACCAATCCCTGGACGACCGTCACTGTGATGGATTCGCTGACGAAGCAGCTGAAACGCGGGGACTGGACCGCTGCCCTGCAGTCTGCTGCGGACCTGGGGCATTATGTCGGCGATCCGCACCAGCCGCTGCATGCCACGGTGAATTATGACGGTCAGCTGACGAATAATAAAGGGATCCACTCCCGGTACGAGACGACGATGCTGGGAAGATTTCAGGGCGAACTCGTATTCACAAAGGATTCACTGACCTACGTCGATGACGTGTACGGTTATGCCTTCTCCTACATCCTTGAATCGAATGCACTCATCGATTCCATCTTCCGCGCCGACAGCATCGCCAAGGCGGTGTCGGGATACACCGGTTCCGGAACTGCTCCTGCTCAATATTATGATACACTCTGGAAGTACACCTCCAGGATCACCCGTCAGCAGATCCGGCTTGCCTCGGCCCGGCTTGCGAGCCTCTGGTATACTGCATGGGTCAACGCAGGACTCATCGCCGGTCCGCAGAGTGTGCAGCGGCTGCCGGGCGGTATTCCGGCGGAGTTCGAGCTCTACCAGAATCATCCGAATCCCTTCAATCCCTCCACGACCATCGGTTTCGCGGTCGCTAAACAGGGACATGTGCATATGGAGATCGTCACGATGGACGGACGGCTCATCACCCGGCTCATCGATGAGACGCTGGAGCCCGGGACCTATTCCGCACGATGGAACGGCTCGGCATTCGCCAGCGGTACCTATCTCTGCAGGGTGCAGATGGGTGGACGCACCTTGACGAAGAAACTCCTCCTGACGAAATGATGGAACGCTGGACCACGAAGGAATTGACGGTGTTGAAGAAACTCACCACGCCGCACCGCATCCAGGAATTCCTCGACCGCACCGGCTATAGCGCCGAATCCCGCTACCGGTGTCCGCACGCCGTGCTGCACGACAGGAAAGCGCACTGTTTCGACGGTGCTGTCTTTGCTGCCGCCATGCTCCGACGGATCGGATACCGTCCGCTCATCGTCGATATGCAGGCCGTGCGGGATGATGACCATGTCATCGCCGTCTTCATGAAGAACAGGAAGTACGGCGCCATTGCAAAATCGAATTTCGCCGGACTCCGGTACCGCGAACCGCTTTACCGGGATGTGCGGGAACTGGTGATGTCGTACTTCGAGTCCTTCTATAATTCTGCACGGGAGAAGACCCTGCGGCAGTTCACAGCGCCGCTCGACCTTTCCCGCTATCCTGGATTCGAGTTCAGCGAGGAACGGATGGAGGAGATCGGTCTGAAGCTGAGTTATCTGCCGGTCACGAAACTGATGACGCCGGCGGAGATCCGCGCGTTGCTCCCGGTCGACGACCGTTCCTACAAAGCCGGATTGCTCGGCGCCAATGCAGCAGGATTGTACAAACCGTAAGTTCACGATAGCAATATTCCTCCGCCCCTACACGGCATTCCCTGAAAGACCATCATGGCGTACACTCTCGTATCCGAGTATTCACCGCAGGGCGACCAGCCCGAAGCGATCCGTCAGCTCACCGAAGGGATCGAGCGGGGGGACAAGTTCCAGACGCTGCTCGGCGTGACCGGCAGCGGGAAGACCTTCTCCGTATCGAATGTCATCAGGAACTTCGACCGGCCGGTCCTGATCATGTCCCACAATAAGACACTCGCGGCCCAGCTGTACGCCGAGTTCAAGTCGTTCTTCCCGAAGGACCATGTGGAGTTCTTCATCAGCTATTACGACTATTACCAGCCGGAAGCCTACGTTCCGACGACCGATACGTACATCCAGAAGGATTCTTCGGTCAACGAGGAGATCGACAGGCTCCGGCTCCGCGCGACCAGCGCTCTGCTCTCCGGCAAACGGAATGTCATCGTGGTCGCTTCGGTCAGCTGCATCTACGGTATCGGCGCGCCGGATGAGTGGATCGCCCAGATGGTGGTCATCAAGAAGGGGGATAAACTGGAGCGGAACAAACTGCTCCGGAAGCTGCTCGATATCTTCTATTCCCGCAATGATTATGAGTTCCAGCGCGGCACCTTCCGCGTCCGCGGCGATGTGGTGGAGGTGATCCCGGCCTATGAGAACGATGAGGCGATCCGTGTGGAGTTCTTCGGTGATGAGATCGAGAAGATCTCCACCATCAATCCGTTGGACGGTTCCATCATCGGTGAGACCGATTATGACGTCATCTATCCCGCCAAGCAGTTCGTGACTACACGCGAATCCCTGGAGAAGGGGATCAAGTCGATCGAAGTGGAACTGAAGGAACGGCTGGAGGAGATGCGGAATCTCGGGAAACTGGTGGAAGCACAGCGTCTGGAGCAGCGTACCCGGTTCGACCTTGAGATGATGCGAGAAGTGGGGTACTGCAACGGCATCGAGAACTATTCGCGCCATCTCGCCGGCCGGCCTCCGGGCTCCCGGCCGTTCTGTCTGTTCGATTACTTCCCGAAGGATTTCCTCCTGGTGATCGATGAGTCGCATGTCACCGTGCCGCAGATCGGCGCGATGTACTTCGGCGACCGGAGCCGGAAGATGACCCTCGTCGAGCACGGGTTCCGTCTGCCCTCCGCACTCGATAACCGTCCGCTGAAGTTCGACGAGTGGGAGCAGATCATCAATCAGACCATCTTCGTCAGCGCCACGCCCGGAAACTATGAGATGGAACGGACGCAGGGTGTCTTCGTCGAGCAGGTCATCCGGCCGACCGGACTGCTCGATCCGGTCATTGAGGTCCGTCCCGTGAAGAACCAGATCGACGACCTGTTGGCGGAGATCCGCGACCGCGTGAAGAAGAGTGAACGCGTGCTTGTCACCACGCTCACCAAACGGATGGCAGAGGACCTGACGGAATACCTGATCGATCTCGGCATCAAGGTGGAGTACATCCACTCCGAGGTCGATGCACTCCACCGGGTGGAGATCCTCCGGAAACTGCGACTCGGCCACAGCGATGTGGTGGTCGGCGTCAATCTGCTGCGCGAAGGACTCGACCTCCCGGAGGTCTCGCTCGTCGCTATCCTCGATGCGGACAAGGAGGGCTTCCTCAGGTCCGAGCGGTCGCTCATCCAGACCTCGGGACGGACCGCACGCAACGCGAACGGGAAGGTGATCATGTACGCCGACAAGGTCACCGATTCCATGAAGAAGACCATCGACGAGACCGAGCGGCGGCGCAAGAAGCAGATCGCGTACAACGAGGCGCACGGCATCACACCGAAGACCATCTATAAGTCCCACGATGAGATCATCGCCTCCACGGCGGTGGCGGATGTCTCCTCCAAATACGATGCGAAGAAGGAGGAGAAGCACCTGGCGGTCGTTGCGGACAGTGTGGTGAAGTACCTCTCCGCCGATCAGCGGAAGGATCTGATCGAGGAGTTGACGGCGGAGATGCAGCGTGCATCGGCGGACCTGGAGTTCGAACGCGCTGCACAGTTGCGCGATGAGATCCAGCGGCTCTCCGCCGCCTCCTGAACCGCACCTCTCCGTTCAATCGTTTTCATTCGCAACACTCGGGGGCGACCGTTATTTTGGCATCGGGCGAACACCGGCGGGATCATCCGCCGGACGTGCCCTTCCATTCCGATGCCGAATATTCTGCATTCCATCCTCACACCGTTCCGCGACCTGCTCTTCGTCGCCGATTGTCTTCATTGCGGTACTCCGCTCCGGGATGGTGACCGGCGCGTCTGTCGGCAATGCTGGGACTCGTTGACGCCGGTCCGCGGCGGGGACCATACCCTCGAGGTGCTTCGTGCGCGGTTCGCCGCCGGCGGAGCGATCGACGGACTGGAGGCACTCTGCTACTTCGAGAAGGGGGGACTGCTGCAAAGTCTGGCCCACGCATTGAAGTACGGAGAGGTCACAGCGCTGGGCTACGAGTTAGGGTATCGGCTGGGAGCGATCGTCCCGCCGGGATCGACGGACCTCATCATCCCCGTCCCGCTCAATAAACGGAAGGAGCGGGAGCGCGGGTACAATCAGAGTGATTGGATCGGGAAAGGATTGTCCGAACGCACAGGGATCCCGTTCAGGACCGATATCGTCCGCCGCCGACGGTATACCGTTACACAGACGCATCTCAATGCTCAGGAACGGAAGAAGAATATCGCTGACGCCTTCGAAGTGGTACTGCCGCAGGCAGTGCAGCATGCTTCCTGCATCATTGTGGACGATATCATCACGACCGGATCGACCATTCAGGAACTGGCGGCCGTGCTGAAACAGGCCGGGGCAGCGCGGATCGTTGCCGCGGCTGCCGGATTGGCTCGTTTGGGGGAGGATGGGTGATCGGTCTGTGGCCCGGAAGCACTGACCGGAAGCAAGAATCCCTGTCACTCCCTGCTTGCTCGTCTCATGATCGAGAGCTATATTACAGGGGTTCTACAACGGTGTGATCGTGAAATGTGTGAAGGCGGCCGATATCCGGAGCGAATGGTCCGGTCCCCGGAGTGTGTGAAGGGAAGGTGAATGATGGACCGGAGCGGTTTAAAATACAAAAGACATCGTATGATGTCTTTTGTGTAGTAGCGGGGCTAGGACTTGAACCTAGAACCTTCGGGTTATGAGCCCGACGAGCTGCCAATTGCTCCACCCCGCGGTGATTTGATACAACAAATATAGGCAAAATCCTGTCGCCAGTCAAGGTATGTTTACAGTATGACCAAGAAACTTTCGATCCTTGTCTCCAATGATGATGGTATCTTCTCCGACGGCCTGGCGTCGCTTGTGAATGCCCTGACTCCGATCGCCGATGTGACAGTGGTGGCACCGGACAGTCAGCAAAGCGCCGTCGGCCACGCGATCACAGTCCATCGTCCCTTGCGGGTCCGCGAAGTGAAGAAGGACGGCAGGTTCTTCGGATATGCAGTGGATGGCACTCCGGCGGATTGTGTGAAACTGGCGATACGGAACCTTATGAAGGTCAAGCCGGACCTGGTCATCTCCGGCATCAATCATGGTTCGAATACTGCCATCAGTGTCATCTACTCCGGTACCGTTTCCGCTGCAACGGAGGGAACCATCCTCGGTATCCCTTCCATTGCCATGTCGTTGACCACCTTTGAACCGAATGCGGATTTCTCCTTTGCAGCGAAGTTCGCCCGTACGATGGCGGAACGGGTGATCACCAATGGTCTCCCGAACGGAACGGTACTGAATGTGAATGTACCCGCTGTCCCTGAATCCGAGATCCGCGGTGTCGTCATCACCCGGCAGGGGAAATCGGTCTGGAACGACGAGTTCGAAGCACGGCGCGATCCGGGGAACAAGCAGTACTTCTGGCTCAAAGGAGAACTGGTCGAATTGGACGAAGAAGAGGACATCGACCAACGCGCCATCCTCAATAACAAAGTGTCGGTTACTCCGATCCAGTTCGATCTGACCGATTATCCCATGCTGGACCGGTTACGGTCGTGGGATCTCACGGTGTGATCTGCTGTCAATGGTTCAATTCATGCTTGGCGGCGGCGGACCCTGAAGTCCGCCCGGATCCCCTCCGGTGGCATCGCAGATAACGGGCGTTGTGGACTCAACGGCACACGCCAATGCGATGATGAGCGTGATGGTGGTAATGATCTGTCCCATGGGATCTCCTTCATTGATGATAGTGACGGGGCTGTAGTTCTCTGTCTCTTGTGTACATATATCCGCGATTTGTTGAAATTGGAGCAGGTAGAGGAAATATTTTTTCCATGGTCGTGTATTCAATGAAAACGGACCAAATAGCCTTCGTTATCCTGGGACTCCTCCTTGTGATCACGACGGTGTCCCCGGCAGCGGCGGGTGCCGACACCCTTCGCGCTGCTGCGTTGAAGGACCGAGCGGATGCATTCTATGCTGCTGCACGGTACGATAGTGCTGCGGCATATTATAAAGAAGCGGCGGATCAATGGACGAACCGCTACCCGCTATCATACGTTTCATCCGTGGTCGGTGCTGCCAATGCACTCGTCCGGCTAGGTCAGTATTCCCCGGCCTATGAACTTCTGAGAACGGCAGAGCCGACTGCCGCACAACTCCCACCGCAGCATGCGTCAGTGAACGGCACCTTCCTGTTGATGATCGGGTATTGTCTGCAGAATCGCGAACAATTGGATGATGCCGAAGCATACGCACTCCGCAGTCTGGAGGTCCTGACGTCGACCTCCGGCATACCGCAGGAACGGATCGCATCGGCGCACTACACTCTGGGAGGTATCCGGAAATCGAAAGGGAAGTATCCGGACGCGGTCGCCTCCTTCACCGCCGCGGCAACGATCCAGCGCACACTGCCGGATTCATTCTCGTTCGCTCTTGCGGGCACTCTCATCCTGTTGGGTGCTGTGCATGACGATATGAATGCATTCGATACAGCGCTGGACTACTACGGACAGGCGGTTGCCATCCACCGCCGTCTCGGCAAGGATGCGACCACGCAAGCAGCCACCTGCTATCTGAGCATGATGTCGACATACACCAATATGGCGGATTATCGGTCGGCCGCCGAGATGGGCCAGAAGGTGCTCGATATCTATTACGGTCTCGGCCTGCAGTACCATGCCAATATGGCGAGTGCACTCGGTAAATTCGCCGAGGTCTATGCGAACATCGGCGATTTGGAGAAAGCAGAGGAGTACTTCCTGCGGGCACTGGATATCTTCACCGAATATCATCCGCACAAGCGGTCGGCCATCGGGAACATGAATCAGCGCCTCGGTGATCTGTATATGAGGATGGGGAAGATACCTAAAGCGGTCGAGCATGCGGAGCGGGGTGTGCGGATGTACGAGGAAGCGCTCGGCGCCGCTCATCCGCAGACCGGTTTCATGTATGAACTGATGGCGGGGGTCTATCAGGCCGCCGGTCGGATGGACGAAGCGATCGGCATGTACCACAGGTCCATCATTGCCCGAAGTGCGGTGCCGAATGCCGCATCCCGGTTCGATATCGCCATGGCACATTCATCCATTGCAGCGGTCTATCTCGCGACCAGGGAACTTGATTCGGCACGTAAGCACCTGGACCTTGCCCGCTCCTATGATTCTCTCTCCGCCGGATATCACATCCTGCAACGGGCGGTACTCTTCCAGCGCTTCGGTGATTATTATGACCGGAAGAAGGACTATGACCGGTCGCTGGAGATGTATCAACGGTCCATTGCGGTATTGTCCGGCGATTCGCTCATCGCTTCTTCGGAACTGGTCCCATCGTGTTCCGGGACCCCCTATCCAACAGAAGTAGCCGGAATCCTTGCCTCCAAAGCACGGGTGCTGGAGCGCCGCTTCAGGGCGATCGGGAAGGGTCGGGATCTGGCCGTATCATTGGAACATCTGAAAGCCGCGATGGACCTGTCGGAGGAGTCGCGGAAACGGTTCACCGCAGAGGGCTCGAAACTCCACACTGCCGCCGCATCGTTGGCGCTCTACAGGAATGCCTGCAGGATCGCGCTCGAATTGAACGGGCGTACGGGGGATCCGGGCTACAAGAACGAAGCATTCCTGATCGCGGACAGAAGCAAAGGCAACGTGCTGCTGGAGCGACTGTTTGAGAACGATGCACGGCGCTTCGCCGGTGTGCCGGAATCGCTGCTGACCTACGAACGTCATCTGCTCTCGGAACTCTCCCGCCAGGAACGCCGGATCTCGGAGATGGGATCGACGCAGGGATCAGCGGACCGTGGTCAGGCGGCCGAACAGCGTTCGCGCTATTTCAGAACGAAGTTGGAACATCAGCATTTCATCCGGATGCTCGAACAGCAGTTCCCCCGGTATCATGCCCTGAAGTATGCGGACAATGATCAATCCATAGAGCGCATACAGCAGCAGTTGTCCGATAGCGCAGCATTGGTGGAGTTCATGCTGGATGGTGACCGCATCTTCGTGTTCACGGTGACCCGGACCGATGTCCGCGTGACCACCCTGAAGGATGTCGCGGTGTTGCGGTCGATGGTACAGCGGTACGTGCAGGCATTGAAGACCTATGATGCATCATCCTACACTTCGACCGGTGCCGAATTGTACCGTGCGGTGCTGCAGCCTCTGGAGCCGTCCTTCGCGGGGATCAGCAGGATCAAATTCGTTCCGGACGGATTCCTGCATTATCTTCCGTTCGAGACCCTGCCGTTGAAGCGGTACGATCACCGCACGGTTCCGTTCCATACGATGCGGTACCTCATCCACCGGTTCGATGTGACCTATGCATATTCCGGTGCCGTGGCGGCGAAGATGCAGGAGAACGGAGGAACGCCGTCGGTCCGGCCTCGGAGTTTCGTTGGATTCGCACCGGTCTTCCGCGATACGGTCCGGAATGCGGATTTCCTTGCACAGCGCGATGCGGTCGTTCGCAGCGGTCTCACCGATGCGCGGTCCATCACGGTGGACGGCAGGACGTTCAACGAGTTGAGATATTCGGAGATGGAGGTCGATGCGATCGGCAGGAGTTTGCGGGACCGGTCGGTCCTGACACAGCAGTACCTGTTTGCCGACGCGACAGAGGAGAATTTCAAGCAGGCAGCACCGCAGTTCGATATCGTCCATGTTGCCACGCACGGATTCATCAATGAACAGAACCCGAAGTATTCCGCGATCATCTTCTCACAGCCCGCGGTGCCGGGCGGGGAGGATGGCATCCTGTACGTCAATGAGACCTTCACACTGGATCTGAAAGCGCGTTTGGTGGTCCTCAGCAGTTGCGAGAGCGGTATCGGGAGGTTGGTGGATGGTGAAGGGATGATCGCATTGTCGCGCGGTCTGTTCTATGCCGGCGCCAGCAATATCATGCTCTCTCTGTGGAAGGTGTCGGACCAGCAGACGTACGGTCTGATGGAACCGTTCTACCGTCATGTCGCAGCGGGGGAAGCTTTCCCATCTGCTCTGCGTAAAGCGAAACTCTCCATGATCGACCGCCCCTCCTCGGCATTTCCGGCCAAGTGGGGCGGCTTCATCCTGATGGGGCAATGATCCCTACCGGATGGTGAAGGTGCCGATCGCCGCCAGTTCATCGTCCGACTCCAGTTTCCAGTAGTACAGTCCCGGTTCGAACTTCTTTGCGGTGGTATACCGTCCGTTCTTCACGATCGCCGTCAGGATCGTCACTTCCTTGTTCGTGAGGATCTTCAGTTTCAGCGTCTCGGTCTGATCGGTCCAGAGGAAGGTCACCGGTGCGGAGACCATTGCCCCGTTCTTCGGCGAGATGATCTCCAGTGTTGAGGACCGGAAGGAGGTACCGATCAGATCATCGAGATTCGGAGAGGGAGTGAATCGGTCCTCTGGTGGCGCTGGAGCGGATGTCCCCTGTCCGTTCCCGTGCTCCGTCTCAACGGTCGGTGCCGGCTCGCGGACGCTGAGGAGCGGTGCGGGAGTCGTTCTGTTCTGGATATAGTAGAACGAAGCGCCTCCGGTGATACCCATGAGCAGCAGTGCAGCGATACCGTACCGAAGGCGAGGGAATCGGTGGATCACCGGTGCCGGCGCATCGAGGGTCGGATGATGGTCAGGGATCCGGACGCCGGTAGCGATGGTGATCTCGGCGACATCGAGTACCGCTTGTTTACAGCGGTCGCATGTTTCAAGGTGGTCTCCGATGTCTGCCGGCAGGGACCCGAATCGGTCCAGTGTCACTGCATCGGCGGCGAGAGCGATACCATGATCATTCAGATGACGGTCGTCGCTGAAGAATGTGGATGTAGGCATAGGTCGTTCCTGATGCTGCTTAAGGAGTGACCTCCTCAAGCAAAAGTTTGATGGTCTCTTTGGTGTGGCTCCGTACCGGCGGTTCACCGTTCATCAATGCGATGGTCCGCGCGAGATGGTCCAGCGTCCAGCGGCGGAGCGAACTGCCGGTGGTGGCGTTCTGTTCCTGCATGTTCATCACCGCAGCAACGGCATTGAAGGTGTCGAGTTCCCGCACATCATCGTTCATCGTCAACAACCTCTCTGCCAGTGTCGTACGATGACGGATCTCCACGCGGTCGAAGAACCGGTGCACATCTTGTGCCGTGACCGGCAACCGGAAGTATATCCTCAGGCAGAACACCACTTTGGTCCGTCTCCGTCCAAAGAGACGAAGTGCTGTCGAAAATCGATGGTGTTCATCCTGGAGCAGGATCGGGTGCATCGCATCGGCCCGCTGGTCCGCGCTATCCTCCGTCAACGGTTCGGTGACCGGTG
>JABWAK010000046.1 GCA_013361065.1 Bacteroidota bacterium | reverse complement strand
ACTCTTTTGTAATGCACGGATCTCCGCGGCAGTCAGCACCGGCAGTTCATCATCGAGGAAGGAAGCAGTGAACGCGACCGTCAGCGCCGTCCCGGCGATCGGACCGTCGACCGACCAGGAGGACCGGTATGGTGATTCGTACTGCTGAGCACCGAGCGGAGCGGTGACGCAGCACACCGTCCACAGCATGATTCGTTTCAACATAGCGACCGTAATTCGTTCAAAAATCGTTGACCATCCAATATACGGCAAAAATGATGAACGCAACACCGCCGGAGTGTGACACAGTCATTTGCTTATTTCTGCCGGTTTTTCCATATTCCGGTCAGAATTTCTTCCTTCCCAATATTATTCCGGACACACTATGAATCTTCGCAGGACCCTTCGGAACATCCTGATCGCCGTTGGTGCAGTTGTCATCCTCATGCAATTCATCCAGCCGTCCCGTGAGAATCCGCCGATCGATCCCGCGATGACACTCCAGTCCCATCATCAGGTCCCTGCAGAGATCGCCTCATTACTTGACCGTGCATGCCGTGATTGTCATTCCAATGCGACCGTCTGGCCGTTCTATTCCTACATCGCGCCGGCCAGCTGGCTCGTCTCGTATGATGTGATGGAAGGACGCAAGCATCTGAATTTTTCGGAGTGGGGGAAATATAAGGAAGGGAAGAGGATGCAGAAACTTTCTGGTATCTATCAGGCAGTGACGGATAGGACGATGCCGATGCCGAAGTACATCCCGCTGCATCCGGAAGCAGACCTCACCGATGCGGAGCGGACTGCACTGAGTTCGTGGGCCCAGCAGGAGGCGGAACGGATGATGGGCGGCGGTGAGGAGACAGGCGAGACCGAAGAATAACGCTGGGTCACAACCATACATGCTGTGTGACGGCCCGTACAGCACGGTAAGCAAATATCCCCGTTGTTTGGGGAGTGTCATGCAGCAGATCAGCGATACAGGAGACGGTGGGGAGGGAAGTACCGTCCGGGGTGCCCGGATGCTCAACTTTTGGAGAAGTACATGCTCACATGGAAACGATCGATCACCCTTGCGGCATCTGCCGCTCTGCTGTTCGCTGCGTGCGGTCCTAATCTCGCGCAGATCACAGAGGACCTCATTGCCGAAGGGCGCAATGACGAAGCGATCGCCCGGTTGAACAGGGCATTGGTCCTGGAACCCGAAGAACCGGCATACAAACGCCTGATGGGGATCGCACTCTATAATAAGAAGCTCTATTCTGAGTGTGTCATCCTCTTCCAGCAGGTCCTGGCAGATGATGCGGAGGACGACCAGGCAGCATATTATCTTGCAGCATCCTACGAAGCATTGCGGGATTACAACCGTGCCATCCAATACTACCGACTCTATAATGAACTGACCTTCTTCGGCGAGTACAAGGAATTGGTGGAAGCGCGGATTAAATTGCTCTACCGCCAACAACTGGAGGCGGAGGCGCAGCGGGCGCTGCAGATGGAACAACAACTGGATGTCGCCCGCATCCCCAATAATACGATCGCGATCCTCTACTTCGAGAACAAGGGACAGAAAGCGGACCTCAACCCTCTTCAGAAAGGTCTTGCAGAGATGGTCATCACGGACCTCGCCAAAGTGAAATCCCTGAAGGTCGTGGAACGCATCCGCCTGCATGAGATGATGCAGGAGATGAATCTGGGAGAATCGGACCTGGTGGACCAGCGGACCGCACCGCGTCTCGGTAAACTGCTCGGCGCGTACCGACTGGTGAAAGGGTCGTTCTTCGAATTGACCGGTGACAAGATCAACATCGATGCCTTCGTCGCCAGGACCAGGACAGGAGAATTGGATGTCACTACCAACATCACCGGCAGCATGCAGGATTTCTTCCGTATGGAGAAGGATCTCGTCTTCAAGATCATCGCCGATCTGAAGATCACCCTGACGGATGAGGAACGGGCCTCCATCATGGAGATACCGACGGAGAATTTCTTCGCCTTCCTGCAGTACTCGCGCGGACTGGACTATGAGGACCGCGGTCTGTATACACAGGCCTATCAGGCTTATTCTCAGGCGGCATCCTCCGATCCGAACTTCTCGCAGGCCAAATCGAGTGCATCCTCAGCCAAGAAAGTGGAACAGATCGTCGGGACGACCACGGAGACCTCCTCCGGTGAGAAGTCCACCTCCGAGAATTCCTCGACAACCTCGCAGAGCAACAGCTCGAACCGTTCCGGCAGCGCGAAGAGTGTCGCCCCCAGTGTTGCGCCTCCGCCTCCGCCGCCTCCGCCGACGACCAATAGCTCTGCCGGCGGCGGATCCGGTACCCCGGGCGGAACGGGATTCGGCGGCGGAACCGATCAGGCGATGGAACGTGCCACGCAATCCAGTAATCAGATCACGAATACGACGATCCCGGGTACCGGTTCGAATACCAATCCTCAGACGACGGTGATCTCTCCGCTCAAAGCGCCGCCGGAACCGCCGAACTAGGTCCGCAATGAAGCATCTACTCCTGTTCATCGCTCTCTGTGCCGTTCCCCTGACCGCCCAGACGGTCTCGGTCACTCCGGTCGGGCCGGACGGCGGGATGGTGACGTTGCTGCGCGGCTCCCTCAATGATGAGGTGGTGATCGCCGTGCTCGGGGACGGTGAAGTGTACCGCTCAACGAACGGCGGAAGCTCCTGGCTCCCGGTCTCTCTCGATGTACCGGGTGCTGATAGTTGCCGTATCCGTGCCATCGTCGTCCATCCGGTCAACCCGGATACGATCCTGATGGCCTCATCCTTGGGATTGCTGCGCAGTTCCAACAGAGGCGCAACATTCACTCTGTCCACTCAATTCCCGTCACCCTCCTTCAGCATCATCTACTCCCCGGCCAATCCGGCGGTCCTGTTCGGAAGCGATATCAATGGTCCGCTCCAGTCAACGGACGGCGGTGCCGTGTGGAAACCGATCAAGGACGGCACCTACTTCGGGAACCGTACCATCGTACGCATGGCAGTGCACCCGTCCGATACCGGCTCCGGTATCCGTTTGCTGGCTGTGGCAAGTCAACAAGATGAATACGGGATCTATTTCTCGCCGAATACCGGAAAGACGTGGCGGCCGTTCGTGAAGTCGCTGCCGGGAGGCGGCGCACGCAGCATCTATTCCGTCAGCATCGATTCCATCGGGATCGGCCGCACCCACTTCCGTACCGTGATCGGTACGGCCCAGGGCATTTACGGCGCACAGACGGATTATAATGACACGGCGTGGGTCCCGATCACCGCGAACAATAATGCCCCCTCGGGGGTCGTCACAGACGGTGTGCTGGTCTATGATAAGTTCGATCTGACCGCGCTGCAGGATGACCGTCATAAGTTCGCGCTCTATTATGTGTCCAATGCATCGGAGTTCAACGGGAACCCAAAACCGTTCACGGAGAAGAGCGGTCTCTTTAAGATCGGGTCGAAGTTCAATTCTCTCTTCACGGTGAGCCTCTTCGAACCGCCGCCGGTGAAACGGGTGTTCAATCGTCCGTCAGATATCTCATCCGTCTTCATCCCGTCCTCGAAGGACAAGAGCAAGATCTATATCGGGACATCGGGCGGTATCTATATCAGTACGGATGACGGACTGACCTGGGAGCGGAGGAACAATGGTATCGGTCAAGCCGAGGTACGGAACATCGTCTCATTGCCGTCGCTCACCGGTACGCCGCTCCTGTTCGCCGGGGTGTTCGGCGCAGGGGTGCTGCGTTCATCGGACGGCGGGGCCACCTGGAACGAAGCGAATATCGGTCTCTCATCGCCATATGTACTTTCTCTGACAGCCGACCCCAAAGAGAATCTCCTGTATGCCGGTACCGCTCTCAGTGTGTACCGTTCCGTGGACCGTGGAGTGACATGGACGCAATTGTTCGCGGTCGATTCTTCTGTCATTCGTCATCCCACCAAGTACACCAACCGTGAGCATGAGATCACCGTGCGGTACTCTCCCGCGAAGAGTACGAATGTCCTTTTCAACAGTCAGGCATTCGGATTGTATCTCTCCACGAACGGCGGCGGCACCTGGAACCGGCTACCGTCTCCGTTCGCCGACGATTCATCGCTGATACCGGAGAGCATCGAGTTCGATCCGAACGATCCGTTCACCATCTATCATGTCGGACCGTCGGTCTTCCGTTCGACCAACGGGGGACAGGCCTGGACCGATATCACGTCGAACCTTCCCCGGACAGCGTTCAATCCGGCAACGGCATCCGTCGATGGATTGATCAGTCTGAGCCCCGCCATCAATCCCATGCAGAGCAATGAGCTGCTGCTCCCGACGGTGTTTGCGAACGGAGACGGGGTCCCGTACCGTACATTCCGTTCCACCAATGCCGGTGCATCGTGGGATACGGCTTCCTCCACTATGACCGCCTATGATGCGGTCTATGATCGCTTCGACGCGAAGCGGATCGTTGCCTCCGGTCCCGGAGGGATCTACCGTTCCTTGGATGGCGGTATCAGTTGGAGCCGTCTCCCGGCATCACAGACGAACGAGCGTTACTTCCTCCTGTCGCCGCATCATGCCGACCCGAACATCTATTTCGCGGGCAGCGGTCATGGCGGACACCGGATCGTCTTCAATGAACTGCCGAAGCTCACCGCGGATACCGGCGTCGTGGAATTCGGGAGCATCAAACTGGGCTCCGATTCCCTCCGGACCGTACGGCTTTCGAATGTCGCCGGATCACGGAATGTGATCGTAACCGTTCAGAGTATCTCGGACTCCGCCGTATTCCGGTACAACGGTCCGAAGACCATCAGTATCCCCGCCGGTGCGGTGGAATCGCTGCCGATTCTGTTCCAGCCGTCCGGTATCGGACTGCGCACCGCTGTTTTGCGAATCACCTCGACCGATCCCGCTCTTCCGCTGATACAGATCGGATTGCGCGGTCATGCGTATGACCGGTTCCCGTTCGACGAAAAGGTCATTGCATTCGGTCCTGTCACCGTGGGGAAAGATTCCGTCGTCACGATCGATGTCCCGAACCAAAGCACGACCGATCTCACAGTTACACTCTCGGCGATCGCCGAACCATTGCACTTTTCGATGGCGGGAACGATGCCGCGAACCATCCCTGCGGGATCGACCGGCACGTTATCGTTCCGGTACCATCCGAAGAGTATTGGCGAGCATCGTTCTGCGGTTGTATTCACAACGAATGACCTCCGGTTCCCGGCCGTTTCCTTCCTGCTGCACGGCAGCGGCGTTCAGCGCGCGCATTTCGCACGGACCGTAGTGCTCGATACTACCTATGGCGGGATGATAGAAGGATATGAACCGCTCGGTGAGTATTATCGTCTGCTGTCGGCTGCATTGCAGCGTGCAGGATTCTCGGTACGGCTGCAGTCGTTGAAGAACACTGCCGGTGTACATTCGGTCGTTCTGACGCAGCCATCCAGACCGATGAACGATGCGGTGAAGGATTCACTGATGCGGTTCGTGTCCGATGGGGGCACTCTGGTCCTTCTGGCGGATCATCGGGATTCCGGCGCATATGTATTCAATCAGTTCCTGAGCGATCCGTCGTGGCGGGAAAGGGTCGGGACCGTACCCGGATTCGTGTTCAGCGGTTCTCTTCTGATCGATTCCCTTGCAACAGGACCGGCAATGGAAGGACGTGTGACTTCCGTTGCACGGGTGAAGAATGCCTATACGGCGGGTGCCGAGCATATCGCATTCCGGCACGGTACCTATCTCACGATCGACACGACCATTCTCAATGCCGGTGTCCTGTATCGTCCTTCTTCACAATCGCTGTACAGCGTCACCGGAGCCGGAATCATCACTCCGGTTCCGGCTGGGATCGGTACCGTAGTGCATTCGTCGCTCGGCAAGGGCCGTATCATCGCACTCTCCGCTACCGATATCTGGTGGAACGGCGATTCGAAGGATACGAATCACGTCGACGGACTCTCCGCGGCGGGGAACCTCCGTCTGGCATTGAATATCTTCGGTTCGGTCGAGAACATCATTGCTGAGGTACGGGAGATGATCGAGGAGCGGTACGAACTCATCAGTATCCCCTACACGTTTGCAGATTCCTCTATTTCGGCGTTGTTCAAGGATCTCGGCGCACACAATACCTATCTCTGGCGGATGTTCGGACGGTACACTCCGGCCCAGGGCTACAAGGAATTCCCGACGGACTTCTCCCGCGTTCGGCGCGGTGAAGGGTACTGGCTCATCAGCAAAGAGAAGAAGAGCATCAAACTCGGTAATGCACAATGGCAGGGTGTCGCGGAGGATTTCGAGATCCTTGTCCCGCCCGGATTCTCCATGATCGGGAATCCGTTCCCGTACGCGGTCAGCTGGGCGAATTCATTCCGGGAGGACAGTGTCCATAAAGTGCTGTGGGAGTATGCGGACGGGAAATATGATACGACGACCTCCGCCATGGAACCGTTCAAAGGCTATTGGGTCTTCAACCGTTCGACGACGCCCAAGCAGATCCGCATCAATGCACTCCCGGTCACCGTACCGGTCCTCCAGAAACAAGAAGGTGAACGGCTCGACCTGCCGGCCGGTGATTGGAAAGCGCAGGTTACGCTCGTCAGCCGTTCCGGCCGGGATGCAGTGAACTATATCGGTGTGCTCTCGTCTGCCCATGATGGATGGGATGACGAGGATTTCGTCAAACCCCCATCGTCACCGGGATCCGGTTCTTCCATTGCGGTTTCCAATCACGGAATGCGCTTGTCAGCGGATTATCGTGCCTTTCATGCTCAGGGGAATGTCTGGGAGGTCATGGTCTCCGGTAGTTCCTCTGAAGGAACTGTGTCCATCTCCGTCGCATTGAGCGGATCACTGCCCGAAGGGTTCGGTCTCTATGTCCTGGATCCGGTCACAGAACGGATCTATGATGTCCGGACGGTAACTGCTGTCGATATCACATTCTCGCGCGGTGAAACGTCCCGTCCTCTCCGGTTCATTGCCGGGGATGCACGCTTCGTACAGGAACAATCCAACGGTGTTCCGCTGGTACCGCTGGAGTATGCATTGTCCCAGAACTTCCCTAATCCCTTCAATCCTGTAACCACCATCATCTATTCACTGGCACACAGCAGTGATGTAAAACTTGAAATTTTCAACATTTTAGGCCAAAAAGTCAGGACTTTGGTGGATGCACCCAGGAGTATCGGTGTCTATTCCGTGCAATGGGACGGGAAAGATAATCATGGAATATTGCTATCGAGTGGTATATATTACTACCAAATTCAAACAAAGGGCTTCCGGGCAGCACGAATGATGACCTTTGTCAAATAGTCCAGAAATGTGATGATAAATACATCTTTGAAGCAGCAGAATCCCCATATTTCGACCGTGATCATTGTAATGATCCTCATGTTCTTTGACACGGCATCATCCCAGACAGAGCGGGGGAGTGACAGATCGATCTTCCGCGGGGCCTACAGTGCGACGATCGGCGGGATGCAGCAGCAATGGGTGCTGACGGACAAGAATGGGAACGAGTTGGGCACGATCCTTCAGCGTACCGCGCCGGTGACCGTCTCCGTTCCGCTGGCGAACCGGCTGCTGCTCACCGTAGCGAATTCCGGTGTGATCTCTGAATACGATACAGCGAGTTCCACCAACATCGTCGATACCAGGGTCTCCCTGTCGTATGTCTTCCCGGGTGAGAAGCTCTGGCTGACCGGGGGTGCAAGTCTGCCGACAGGGAAGACGCAGTTGGATCCGGCAGAGCTGAACATGACCTCGCTGCTCGGTCAGACAGTCTTCGGCTATAAAGCACCGACGTTCGGACAAGGATATACGGGGAACATCTCCCTGGTCTATGCCGGTTCACTCACGCGGCGTATGGTCCTGGGGATCGGACTCTCATATTTCTACAAAGGTCCGTTCAGTCCGCTGGCCGGTTCTGCCTCCGAGTACGATGCAGGAGATGAGATCTCACTCAACACCGGATTCGACTATATCACGTATAGTAAAACAGCACGGTTCTCTGTGGACATCACTGCCACCTATTTCCTGCAGGACCGCCTGAGCAATACAGCGGGGACCTTCGAACCGGTGTTCGCATCGGGACCGAGGGTCATCGCGAATCTGATCTACTCGCTCCGGATGGAGTCCTGGAATCATATGCTCCTGCTCCGCACACGCTATCGGTTGCAGAACAATTTCATCAGCAGCAATAAAAAGTATGATGCATCGACGCAGGTGGAGGGGCAATATTCGGTCGGGACGATGCTGCTGAACGGCGTCTATGCCTCTTTCCTCGGGGAGGGGAAATACTATACTCCGGACCAGGTGCCGTCCGGCGTCACGTATATCGAGACCGGGAATGCGGTCATCGGTGCCGCGGGCGCGGACTTCACGCTGACCACCGTCGGCTGGATGATGCCGACGCTCGGCGTCCGGTACGCACGCGGGACCGCGACGATCCTCGGTGTGGAGTATGATGCGAGCGGGCTCGATGCATCGCTCTCCCTGCGGTTCTCATTTTGAAATATACATCACTTATCATCTCATTATACTGGAAGGAAATCAGTATGAAACAACAACGGATACTTTTTGGAATGGCTGCTCTCTGTGCCCTTCTGGTGAACAGCATCATGTTCGTGCAGACCGCACAGGCGAGCGATCCGAAGACGATCGCCGTGCTCTATTTCGAGAATAACAGCGTTGTGGACAAGGATAAACTCGATCCGCTGAAGAAGGGATTGGCGGATATGATGATCACCGAAATGACGAAGATCAAAGGCATCCGCGTTGTGGAACGTCAGCGGATCCAGTCCATCATCGAGGAACTCAACCTGAATGAGACGGATATGGTGGACAAATCCACCACGCAACAGATGGGCAAACTGCTCGGCGCCCGCGTGATGCTGTTCGGCGGATTCTCCAATCTCTTCAATGACAAACTCCGCATCGATGTCCGCATCGTGCGGACGGAGACCGGCGAGACGCTGAAAGCGGAAGAGGAGACCGGGGAACTCGATGAGTTCCTGACGATGCTGCAGTCGCTGGTGAAAAAGATCGCCGCTGACCTGGATGTGAAGATGACCTCCGAGGACGAGGACCGTCTGGAAGCATCGAAGGACGGCAACTTCAACGGCTATGTGATCTATGCGCAGGCGCTGAACTTCGAGGATAAAGGGAAGAAACTGGAGAAGCAGGG
Organism: Bacteroidota bacterium; assembly: GCA_013361065.1. GTDB lineage: Bacteria > Bacteroidota > Ignavibacteria > UBA10030 > UBA8401 > UBA8401. The sequence goes on along the minus strand of JABWAK010000046.1, from coordinate 12,607 downwards.
GAAGAAGAGCGAAGCGAAGAGCGCGTACGAGAGCGCACGTTCCATGTACCAGAAGGCTTGGGATGAATCGGACGGCTACGAGCCCGCGAAACAGAAGGCGGACGAGATGGCATCCTTGATCGCGAAATTGAAATAATTATCAATCATTCAGGAGAAGAAGCATGAAACGCATTAGTTCGTTACTCTGTCTGTTCTCGCTCGTGGGGACGCTGGTGCTTGGCTTGACCGCGGCCGCCCAGAACACCGACATGCCCCGCGTGATGGTCGTGATCGACGAATCGATCGATAACAATGCCGCGACGGCACGCAAGGTGGCCGGGAAGATCGAGAAGGCGCTCATGGAGAAAGGGTACCGCATCGTCGATTCCCGTCAGTTCTCCGAAGTGCGGGCACGTGACGTTGCAGCAGCCGATGCCACCAAAGCGAAGGAACTCGGCCGCCGGTTCGGTGCGGAGCTGATCATCGCCGGCGGTGCACAGGCGAACTTCGGCGGCGAGAAGGAAGTGTACGGCACCAAGATGAACGAGTACACGGCGGACGGAGAGGCGAAACTGATCTTCACCGATACCGGCGAGATCCTCGCTCTGGCGAGTGCGTCCTCCAAGAAATCGACCCAGGGCAAGGCCCAGGCCGCTTCCAAATCACTGGAAGAGGTCGGCGATGCGTTGGCGGGCGATCTGATGGCGAAGATCGATGCGAAGATGAAGGAGATGAAGGAGAAGCCGATCATCGTGGAACTGATCCTCCAGGGAGTCACCGATGCATCGCTGGTGAAGATCGAATCCGAACTCCCCTCCAAACTCGGGATGGTGGAGAAGATGAAGCTCCGCTATATGGAGGGCGGCTCCGCCTCCTTCGATATCGTGGTGAAAGGCTCGCTCGATGAACTGCGCAAGGCGTTCTCCGGTATGCAGGAATACACCGTGGTCGGTGCGTCCGGCAACCGTCTGGATGTCTCGACGAAGACGAGCGGCATCAAGAAGGCGAGCACGATCATGTCGTCCGCGCTGGAGATCACCGAGTTCAAGGTGGAGAACATCTTCCCGGCACAGTTCGTGTACTACTCGAAGAATCCGATCGGTGCCGTGACGCTGGAGAACACCGGCAAGACCGACATCAAGAACATCAAAGCGAAGATCTTCATCCCCAATTATATGACCTTCGCGTCCGAACAGATCATCCCGCTGCTGAAGGCGGGCGAGAAGAAGACCTTCGAGGTCTCCGCCACGCTGGACAAGGAGAAACTCCAGGCGGTCAGCGAGAACACCATCGCACAGATCAAGACCGAGATCTCCTACAATCAGGGCGGCGAGGAGAAGATCCGCAGCATCACGAAGCCGGTGACGATCTACAGCAAGAACTCCATCAGCTGGAACAAGCCGGGTCATGTCGGCGCGTTCGTCACGTATAAGGATGCCGCCGTGGAGAACTTCTCACGCAATGTGGTCGGCGCCGTGAAGTTCGACCAGAACGTCTATCCGAACGCCTCGCGCAACATGCAGAATGCCATGAAGATCTGGGATGCAGTGCGCGCCTTCTCCATCAACTACGTCACCGATCCCTGGGTGGTGGCCGAAGGGGATGTGCTGGACGAGATCCAGTTTCCGCGCCAGACGCTCGCCAAGAAGGCCGGTGACTGCGACGACAGTTCCATCCTGCTCGCCGCCTGCCTGGAGAACCTCGGCGTGCGCACCATGCTCATCGGCACCTCGGACCATATCTTCATCATGTTCGATACCGGTGTGAACAAGAAGAACGCCTCCCGTGTGAGCCTGAACGAACGCGAGTACGTCATCCTCGAGAACACCGTCTGGATCCCGCTGGAGACGACCATCATCAACAAGCCGTTCTCCGAAGCATGGCGCATGGGTGCCGAAGGCTACTATAAGACGGCCGATGTGAAGGGCAAGATGGATATCATCGATGTCCGCAAATCGTGGGAGATGTCCCCGCCGAGCAACCTGGCGAGCGACGAGAAGATCGCAGCCACTCCCGATCCCAAGGAGATCGAGAAACTGCTGACGGCGGATGCACAGGCGCTGGTCGCCGCCAACAACCAGATGGTCACGGAGAAAGTGGCCTATCTGAAGGCGCAGAAGACCGAACAGTCCTCCAACGAGGCGGCGGTGATCCTGGCGAATGCCGGCAAATATGATGAGGCGATCGCAACGCTGACCACGTATACCTCCGCGGCGGCCAAGAACAACCTCGGCAACATCTATTTGCTCAAAGGAGATTCCCTGAATGCCTATAAGAATTACACTGCTGCGATCACGGCAGACGGGAATGACGGCGGCATCAACCTGAATCTCGGCCTGCTGAAGTACCTCGGCGGCGACCATTCCGGAACGGTGGAATCGTTCGCGTCGGCCGTCTCCAAGTTCCCCACGCAGGAACAGGCGTATGCCGAACTCGGCATCGATAACATCGTCGCCGAGATGGGACAGACCCGTGCGGCAGAGAAGACCGCCGTGGTCGACAAGGGTGAACTGCAGAGCCTGCTCTTCAGCGCGCTGCAGGACCTGCAGACCCGCCGTGATGCCCGCACGGCCAGCCGTCAGGTGCGCCGCGGTGAGAACAAATTCCTCTTCGGCGGACGCCGCGGTATCGATCCCACCGCACTGGCGAACATCAAAGACTTCCTCTATTGGAAGATTTAGTTGGATAAAGTGAAATTTTTTTAGCAAGTTACCCTCCAATTCGGAGGGTAACTCGTTTTAAAGGACGTTATCCGGCATCCTCCACACCTTCGGGGCCTTATGAACAAAGTACTCCTCAAAACGCTCTTCGGCATCCTCTTCGCGATCCTGTCGGTCGCCGCCACCAGCGGTCTGTTCCAGCTGGAATTCTTCCGCTCCCTCGAACTGAAAGCATACGATGCGCTCGTGCAGTCACGCGGCGAACGGACGCACACCTCCAACGTCGTGATCGTGACGATCGATGAGTACACGATGAAGGAGATGGATTATCCCATCCCGCGGGACAAGTACGGTCCGCTGCTGGCGATCCTGGCGCAGAGCGGTGCGCGCGTCATCGGCGTCGACGATCTTTTCCCGACCACGCGTGAGGACAGTATCTCGCAGTACCAGAACGACCAGTTCCTCTTCTATCATTCCTATGCGCCCAACGTGCATCATGCCATCGGGCCGTTCGTTCCGAGGGAAGGGGATGACGGTGATAACAGGGTGGATCTCGAAGCTGCGATGGTCCTGCGGCAGCATTCCATCCCCAAACGGGGCGAGTTCAATTTCCCGAAGGCGACCTACATCGATGAACGTCCGTACGATTCCCTGGTCTCACTGGCGGCCGGTATCGGTCACATCCTGATCCGTCCCGATTCCATCGACGGTATCATCCGGTCGGTCCCGTTCTTTATCGAATACGGCGGTGACTATTATCCCACCTTCGGTGCATCACTGGCGTTCGCAGCGGCGCAGGTGGACCTTCGCACCATCAATGTGGAAGAGGATGAAGAGGGCGGACTGATCGTCCGTGCCGGTCAGCTCGAGATCCCGCTCGATGCGCAGGGGTACCTGCAGGTGGATTATGCCGGACCCAATGATGTGTACAAACAGATCTCCCTGCTGGAAGTGCTGGATGCCTTTGCGAAACAGGATGCGAACGTGCTGGGGATGTTCAAGGATGCGGTGGTGATCATCGGACCGACCGCGCGGTCCATCGGTGACCATAACCCGACCCCGCTTGCCGATATCTCGCCGAACTGCTTTGTCCATGCCAATGTGTATGACCAGATCATCAGCGGGAAATACATCGCACCGGCGCCGTACAATACACAGATCATCTTCCTGGCACTGATCGCCCTGCTCGTCTCCATCGCAGCGATCCTGCTCAAACTGCGCTGGAGCGTTCCGATCGGGATCGTTCTGATCGCCGGATATCTCTGGTTCGGTTATTCCACGTTCTTCAATACCGGTGTTGTCTATAATATGGTGGAGCCGATCTTCGCACTCTTCTTCTGTTTTGCCTCGGCCATGTCCTACAACGCGGCGACGGAAGGACGGCAGAAGGCGCAGATCAAGGGGATGTTCGAGAAGTATGTGGACAAAGCGGTCGTGAAACAGATCCTGGACAATCCCTCCCTGGTGAAACTGGGGGGTGAGGAACGCGAGATCACGACCCTGTTCGCCGATATCGAAGGATTCACCAGCATGGCGGAGAAGATGGGACCGACCAATACGGTCGGTATGCTCAATTCCTATCTGACCGAGATGTCCAATATCATCATCGAGAACGGCGGGACCATCGATAAATACATCGGCGATGCCATCATGTCGTTCTGGGGCGCGCCGATCTCCGACGAGGACCATGCGTTCAACTGCTGTGCTGCTGCCATCAATATGCAGCGGAAACTGACCGCCCTGCACACCAAATGGATCCATTATGGCCGTCCGGTGGTGAACCAGCGGATCGGGATCAATACCGGCCGTGCGGTGGTGGGGAACATGGGGGCGGAGACGCGGTTGAACTATACCGCCATCGGCGATTCCGTGAACCTCGCTTCGCGTTTGGAGGGCGTGAACAAGGAATACGGCACCCGTCTGCTGATGAGCGAGCACACCTACCGTAAGGTCCACAGCAAGGTGCTCTCCCGCGAGATGGACCTGGTGGTGGTGATGGGAAAATCCGAGCCGGTGCGGATCTATGAACTGATCGCGCTGGCGGACGAAGTGCAGACCGATGCCACGAAGAAGTTCCTCCAGTTCTATCATGACGGTCTGGAAGCGTACAAGAAGCGGGCCTGGAAGAGTGCCATCGACCAGTTCCAGCAGGCGCTCTCCATCCGCCGTGACGACATCGTCTCCAACCTCTACATCCAGCGCTCCACGATGTACATGGATTCACCGCCGCCCGATGACTGGAACGGCGTCTTCGTCATGACGAAGAAATAGGAGCGACCGGTACGGTATACGGCGGCTGAACGGAGCATCGTTCAGCCGCCGTCATTTTTGGAGGGCGGTTTCATTGATTTTTCATGTTTTCTTTTATACTTTGTCTCGGCAATTTTCACGACTAACCGCGCATCCCTATGAATCCATTCTTCAGTTTCATCAACTCCTCCGTCGGTAAGAAACTCCTGATGAGCCTGACGGGGCTGTTCCTTTCCGTCTTCCTGGTCGAACATCTGGCAGGTAACCTGCTGCTGCTCCGTTCGGACGGTGGCCAGGCATTCAATGACTATGCGAAGTTCATGGGCAGCAATCCGATCGTCCGCATCCTGGAGGTCGGTCTGCTCGGCTTCATCCTGCTGCATATCGTCAACGGCATCCGCCTCTGGCTGGGGAACCGTGCAGCCCGCAGCAAAGGCTACGGCACCTACCGTCTGGACGAGAACACGACCCTGCAGTCCCGGATGATGAAACTCTCCGCGGCGCTCGTGCTGCTGTTCCTGGTGGTCCATCTGCGCAAGTTCTGGGTGCCGGCCCGTTTCCTGGGCGAGCATGACATCGCGTCCATCGTCTATTATACGTTCCAGCAGCCGTTCTATGTGGTGTTCTATCTGGTGGCGCTGTTCATCGTGGGATACCATCTGCGGCACGGATTCCAATCGGCGTTCCAGACGCTCGGGTTCCGGACGAAGAAGTACCAGATGCTCATCGAGTTCATCGCCGTCCTGTTCTGGTTCGTTGTTCCGCTCGGCTTTGCGGTCATTCCGATCTATATCTATTTCTTCGCCGGCTCCCCGGTCGCACTCGTTCAATAACGTCTATCCGATACCCTTATGACCCTGAACTCAAAAATCCCCGACGGACCGCTGGAGAAGAAGTGGTCCACCCATAAGTTCAACATGAAGCTGGTCAATCCTGCCAACCGGCGGAAGTACAAGATCATCGTGGTCGGTACGGGACTGGCGGGATCGTCCGTGGCAGCGACGCTGGGTGAGCTCGGATACAACGTCCACGCCTTCAGTTACCATGAATCCCCCCGCCGCGCGCACAGTATCGCGGCCCAGGGCGGGATCAATGCACCGAAGAACTATTCCAATGACGGGGACAGCGTCTACCGGCTCTTCTACGATACCATCAAAGGGGGCGATTACCGCGCCCGCGAAGCGAATGTGTACCGGCTGGCGGAAGTGAGCGGTTCCATCATCGATCAATGCGTGGCGCAGGGTGTGCCGTTCGCCCGTGATTATGCAGGGTATCTGGACAACCGCTCCTTCGGGGGTGCACAGGTGGCCCGGACGTTCTATGCCCGCGGACAGACAGGACAGCAGCTTCTGCTGGGGGCCTATTCCGCCCTGAACCGGCAGCTGGATAACGGAAATGTGAAGTTCTATGAACGCCGAGAGATGCTGGACCTGGTGGTGGTGGACGGGAAAGCACGCGGCATCGTGGCCCGGAATTTGGTGACGGGCAAGATCGAATCCTACTCTGCGGATGCCGTAGTGCTCGCGACCGGCGGGTACGGCAACGTCTTCTTCCTTTCGACGAATGCGAAGGCAAGCAACGCGACCGCTGCTTGGCGTGCCCACAAGAAAGGCGCCCTGTTCGGCAATCCGTGTTTTACCCAGATCCATCCGACATGCATCCCGGTGACCGGCGACCATCAGTCGAAACTGACACTGATGAGCGAGAGCCTGCGGAATGACGGACGCGTGTGGGTGCCCAAGAAGAAAGGGGACGACCGCAAACCGAAGGACATCCCGGAGAACGAACGCGATTACTATCTGGAACGTCTCTATCCTTCGTTCGGCAATCTGGTGCCGCGCGATGTCGCGTCCCGGCGTGCGAAGGAGATGTGCGACAACGGCTACGGCGTCGGTGCCTCCAAGATGGCCGTCTATCTTGATTTCGCCGATGCCATCAAGCGTCTCGGCAAGGATGCGGTCTTCCAGAAGTACGGGAACCTGCTCGATATGTACAAGCAGATCACCGGCGAGGATCCGTACCAGGTGCCGATGCGCATCTATCCGGCGGTCCACTATACGATGGGCGGACTCTGGGTCGATTACAATCTGATGAGCACGGTCCCCGGACTGTTCGTGCTCGGTGAAGCGAACTTCTCGGACCATGGTGCGAACCGCCTCGGCGCGAGCGCACTGATGCAGGGTCTGGCGGACGGGTACTTCATCGCGCCGTACACCATCAGCGACTATCTGGCGAGCAACAAGTTCGCACCGGTGAAGGAGGATGCCGCGCCCTTCAAGGATGCGGAGAACGCCGTCACCGCCTCTATCAACACACTGCTGAGCATTGACGGTACGACGACGGTGGACGAGTTCCACCGCGAGTTCGGCAAGGTGATGTGGGATTATGTGGGCATGGGCCGGACGAAGGCAGGACTGCAGAAGGCGCTGAAGCTGATCCCCGAGATCCGCGAACGGTTCTGGAAGCAAGTGAAGATCACCGGCAACGCGCACGATATCAACACCGAACTCGAGAAGGCGCAGCGTGTGGCGGACTTCATGGAACTCGGCGAACTGATGGCGATCGATGCCCTTCACCGCGAGGAATCCTGCGGCGGTCACTTCCGCGAGGAGTACCAGACGGAGGAAGGGGAGGCGAAACGGAACGACAGGAAGTTCGCTTATGTGGCCGCCTGGGAATACACCGGGAAGTCCGGAAAACCGAAACTGAACAAGGAAGAACTGAAATTCGAGGAAGTGCATCCGTCCCAACGGAGCTATAAATAAGGAGAATGGAATGAAACTCACGCTGAAAGTATGGCGGCAGAAGGATGCAAACGACGAAGGCCGCTTTGTGGAGTACACCGCGAAGGACATCTCGCCGGACATGTCGTTCCTGGAGATGCTGGACATCGTCAACATCGACTTGGTGAAGAAGGGGGAGACCCCGATCGTGTTCGATCATGACTGCCGTGAAGGGATCTGCGGCAGCTGCGGGATGATGATCAACGGACGGGCCCACGGCCCGGGCCGCGGCATCGCTACCTGCCAGCTGCACATGCGGAGCTTCTCGGACGGCGACGAGATCATGATCGAACCGTGGCGCGCTGCGGCGTTCCCGGTGCTGAAGGACCTTATGGTGGACCGGACGGCGTTCGACCGCATCATGCGTTCCGGCGGATACACCTCTGCGAAGACCGGCGGTATCCCGGACGGCAACGCCATCCTGGTGCCGAAACCGGTGGCCGATGAAGCATTCGATGCGGCCGCCTGCATCGGCTGCGGCGCCTGTGTGGCTGCCTGCCCGAACTCCTCGGCGATGCTGTTCGTTGCCGCAAAGGTCTCCCAGCTTGCCGTGCTGCCGCAGGGCCAGGCGGAGCGCGAGACCCGCGTGACGCGGATGGTGGCGCAGATGGATGAGGAGAAGTTCGGCAGCTGTTCCAACACCTATGCCTGCGAAGCGGAATGCCCGAAGGGGATCTCCGTGACGCATATCGCACGGCTCAACAGGGAGTTCATCGCCGCACAGTTCTGAGCGATCGGACGGAATGGATAGAACCGGGTCATGATCTCGATCATGACCCGGTTCGTCGTTTTAAAGGGAATGCAGGAGGTTCAGTTCAGCGTGATATTCTCGGTGATGAAGCGTTTCACGGACCAGCTGCTGCCGAGCAGGCCGAGCAGGATGCCGACACTGATCATGGCGGCATAGAAAAGGGGATCGACACGGAAGAAATCGGAGAGTTCGGTGCTGACGAACCGACGCGCCAGCAGCGTGATGCTCCAGATGAACCCGGCGGAGAGCAGCCCGCCCATCAGACCGTGCAGCATCCCTTCGATGAGGAACGGCATTCGGATGAATCCGCGTGTGGCGCCGACGAGTTTCATCGTAGCGATGAGCTTCCGTTTGGCGTAGATGGTGAGACGGATGGTATTCGAGACCAGGAAGATGGCGGCGATCAGCAGTGTGAGTCCGATGGCGGCGCTCGCGCCGATGAACACCTTCACCCGGCGGTCGAGCAGTTCCAGCAGCGTCTTCCGGTACACCACATCATCCACCCCTTCGATGCGCGACAGCGCGGAGTGGACCGACGACGCACTGTCCGAATTCCTGTAGTCCGGATGGAGGCGCAGTTTGAACGAAGCGGGGAGGGGATTGAAATCGAGCACCGCATTGATATCCTCGCCGAACTCCCGTTTGAAGATGCGTGCTGCTTCCGCTTTGGAGATGTACTGCGAGCCGGCGATCCCGGGGACCTCGCTCAGCAGCGTTCCGATGGAATCGATCCGTGCCGGATCGGTCTCGGCGGCGATGAAGACCTCCATCTCCACCTTGTCCCGGAACGACTGGATGATACTGTTGGTGTTCTGATAGATGATGGCGAAGAGTCCCAGCAGCAGCAGGGAGATGGTCATGGTAAAGATGGTGATGACGGAGGAGAGCCGTGCGCGGCGGAAACCGGAGAATCCCTCACGGACGGTGTACAGGATTGCCATATCAGCGTACCACCTTTCCGATAGTATACGAGCCGAGGATCTTCAGCGAGGAGGTGTGCTCCTTCATCTCCGTCAGTGCAGAGACGAGATGTTCGTCCGTTGAACTGCCGGCGACATCCACGAAGAAGAGGTACTCCCACGGCCGTCCCACGATGGGACGTGATTCGATCTTCAGCAGGTTCACGCCGCGTTCCGCAAAGAGCGAGAGGCACTGCACGAGGGAACCGGGTGCATGGTTCGTGGAGAAGATGAGCGAGGTCTTCGCCGCTCCCCGCGGCCGGACCGGCGTGCGGGAGAGCACGACGAACCGGGTGAAATTCTGCCGGTCCGTTTCGATCCCTTTCTTCAGGACCTTCAGACCGTAATGCTCCGCGGCCTGCAGACTGGCGATCGCCGCTGCTCCGGTCAACTGCTGTTCCGCGATCATCTTGGCGGCGCCGGCCGTATCATAGAACTGATGCAGCGTCACATCCTTCAGCGAACGGAGGAACCGGTCGCTCTGACCCAATGCCTGCGGATGGGAGTAGACGTTGCGGACCGAACGGAGGGAGGTGCCGGGGAGCGACATCAGGTTCATCCGGATGCGGAGTTTCACCTCGCCGACGATCGACAGCGGGAATTCCTGCAGCAGGTCGAAGTTCTGGTGGACGCTGCCGAAGAGGGAGTTCTCCACCGGGACGATCCCGGCGCTGACCTTCTTCGTGAGCACATCCTGGAAGACATCCCGGAATCCCTCTCGCGGGACAGGAGTGCATCCGTTCCCGAAGAAGGCGAGTGCCGCCTGTTCGCTGAATGCTCCGTATTCGCCCTGGAACGCTATCTTCTGCCGTTGTGCCATCGGTCCTATACCTTTAGAATTTCGATTCATCACGCCAGCGGGTGATCTTCCAGACATCGGTCGTCTGCTCCCGTCCCAGCGTCCAGTTCGCATAGCCGTCCACACGCACTACATCGCTTGCACTGAAGGTGACCGTCAGATTGAAGTTGCGGATGACGGTCGCTTTGAGACTGTCCGGTTCCATCACCGAAGAGATGGTGGTGTTCCAGACCAGGTCGAGCCGCTGCACATTCTGGAACAATCCGTAGGTGGAGCGGATATCCTCATCACGCCCCCAGAACACATCCACACCGCCCGGATTGTCATAATCGCGGTAGACGAAGATGAAATCGGGGGCGAGCAGCTGACCGTAGATGGTCGTATCGCGGAAGGCATACGCCTGCTTGAAGTTCTGGAAGACCCCTTCCACCTGCCGCTGGTCCCCGAGGATCGATGTGCTCCCGGACGGGGTATCATCCAGCGCCGGTGCGAACGGATTGTTGCAGCCTGCCACGGCAAGGTTCATCAGGAAAAATACGACAGTGCGGTTCACTTTGCAAACTGTCCTTTCAATTCGCTCCAGCTGGAGTCCTTTCTCGTTTCGAAATCGGTCCAGCGGTAGATGCGCCAGACGGGAGGATTGCGGTCCGGTGCCATGGCGATCTCGGCCCGTCCCGCGAACTGCTGCAGCGCCACATCGGTGCGGGTGTGCGGGATGAAGAGGAGATAATCGAACGTGTAGACGGCGGAGTCGCTCTGGAACGTGACGATCTGCGGCGCGCTCGTCACCTGGAACTGGACGGAGGAAGCGGTGCCGACGGAGGAGATCACCTTCCTGAAGTACTCATGCTCCATCGTGCGGTTCCAGCCGGAGAAGACGGAAGCGTACCGGGCTGCGGCGGACTGGTGCGGCACATAGCGGAAGAGCTGCGGATGTGCAGCCGTGTCCGAGAAGAGCTTTTCGTATTCCGCGATGTTCATCTGGCCGACTGATGTGCGAAAGTTGGAGAAGAGGATGTCAGCCGTGAATGGAGTGGGGAGCGTCTGATTGTCGGTGACGGGGTTCTCCGGGTCGCGCGTGTCGAAGAGGTTGCAGGAGAGCAGCAGCAGGGAGCAGAGCGCGATATAGCGGAGGTCAGAGCGCAACGCGTCCCTCCAGCGCCCGGGTGAGGGTCGCTTCGTCGGCGAATTCGAGGTCGCTGCCGATCGGGAGGCCGCGCGCGATCCGGGTGACGGTGACGGAGAGCGGTTTGAGGAGTTTCGCGAGATAGAGCGTCGTGGTCTCGCCCTCCACGTTCGGATTGAGTGCGAGGATCACCTCCTGCACATCGTCGTTCAGACGCACGAGCAACTCGCGCACCTTCAGGTCCTCGGGACCGATGCCGTCCAGCGGCGAGAGGGCGCCGCCGAGCACATGGTAGAGTCCGTTGAACTCGTGGGTCTTCTCCACGGCGATCACATCGTTCGGCTCCTGCACCACGCAGATCACTGTCCGGTTCCGCTTCTGCCCGGAACAGATGGAGCACGGGTCGCTCTCGGTGATATTGAAGCAGACGGAGCAGTAGCGGACCTTCTCCTTCACATCCATCAGCACCTTCGCGAAGTTCGCCACATCCTCCTTCGGCATCTTCAGCACGTGCATGGCAAGTCGTTGTGCCGTCTTCCGGCCGATGCTCGGCAGGGACGCGAACTCTTCGATGAGCTGTTCGATCGTTTCAGAAGTGAATATCATTGCTCGCCGGATAAATTAAAATGACATTTGCGTACAACAAGTCTGTGATCTGAACTCTGACATCTGGTGTCTGTTCCTAGCCGAACATCTCCTGTTCCACTTCCTGGAAGATGATATGGCCGATGGTGATGTGGCCTTCCTGGATGCGCTGGGTATCGTTGCTCGGCACGATGATCGGCAGGTCGCAGAGGGACTTCGCAGCGCCGCCGTCCTTCCCGAGGAAACCGATGGTCGCCATCTTCATCTCGCGCGCCTTCGTGAACGCATTGTTCACACTGGCGGAGTTGCCGCTGGTGGAGATACCGATGAGCACATCCCCCTCGTTGCCGAGCGCTTCGATGGAACGGGCGAAGACGTTGTCATATCCGATATCATTCGCACCGGCGGTGAGATTGGACGTATCGGTCGTGAGTGCGATGGCCGGAAGACCGGGACGCTTGATGGTGGGGGAGAGACGGATGACGAACTCCGTGGCGAGATGCTGGGCATCCGCCGCGCTGCCGCCGTTGCCGCAGAGCAGCACTTTCTTCTTCTCCTTGAACGCACGGATGATGATGTCGATCGCTTTCGAGATATCGCCGTTGCACTGTTCGGCGATCTTCAGTTTCGTCTCCGCACTCGCTTTCAGAGAGTCCTGGATGAAAGATTGCCGGTAGACGAGCGTTAAGGGTAAGTGGGCCATGGAAGATCGTAC
>JABWAK010000221.1 GCA_013361065.1 Bacteroidota bacterium | reverse complement strand
CACCGTCCGCCGTGAGCATCGGCAGTTCTGCCATGGTGAGCGTCGCAGCGATCGCGATCGTAGCAATGATCGAACCGACATACGATTCGAAGATATCGGCGCCCATACCGGCCACATCACCGACGTTGTCGCCCACATTATCGGCGATCACACCCGGATTCCGCGGATCATCCTCCGGGATGCCGGCTTCCACTTTGCCGACAAGGTCCGAACCGACATCGGCTGCTTTCGTGTAGATACCGCCGCCCACGCGCGCAAACAGGGCGATGGAACTGGCACCCATGGCGAATCCGTTGATGATCTGCGCTTGTCCCGGCGTGCCGTAGAGATAGAAGAACACACCGACGCCGATCAACCCGATGCTGGCAACACTCAGTCCCATCACGGCTCCGCCGTTGAACGCGGTCAGCAGGGCTTCGCCCTGACCTGTCGTCCGTGCCGCTTCCGTGGTCCGCACATTCGCCAGCGTGGCTGCTTTCATGCCGAACAATCCGGCGAATACGGAACAGATCGCACCGGCAACAAATGCTGATGCTGTCGACATCCCGAGCGTCAAGGCAAGGATCACCGATACGACCACGACGAAAACGCTCAGAACCGTATACTCACGGCGGAGGAAGGCCATCGCGCCTGTGGAGATCTCGTTCGCGATACCCTGCATCCGTTCATTGCCCGCCGGCTTCGCCTTGATGTTGAAATAGATCGTCAGTGAAACGATCATCCCGGCGATACCGATCGCGATGTTCTGTATGGAAGGATCCATGAAATCCATTCGTTGCTCCTTGTATTGGTGAGTGCTAGAAACCGAAAGGGAGCAGACGCTCCCTTTCGGCCGTTCTTTGATGGTGTCTGAAGCTTATTTCTTCTCCTGGGGGGTCTTCAGGACCTTCATGAAGAAGTATCCGGTGAAGGAGATGATGACAGCCCAGGCTGAGATGATCGTGACCAATGCTTCAGTTGACATAGGATTCCTCGGTTTAGACAGTGGCAGTACGTTTCTTCCATGCATGGCGGATCATCAGGGCGATCCCGATGAACGTCAGCATGAGCAGGATACGGGTCAGATCGATGATGAAGGTCTTGGTCGCCGCACCGTCCACGAACCAGCGCGTATCCTCGATCCCGACATGCATCACCTTCCCGATGATCGAACCGGCATCGAACGGCCAGCCGTTCCCGGAGAAGAGGCTTCCGAATGCACCAACCCAGTCACCGCCGACCGGAGCGAACGTAGAACCGATGAAGACCACGATCAGGAACACCGGTGTGACGTATTTCATGACATACTTGAAGATGATCGGCACTTTGATGTCGGCGCCGCGGTTGATCTCCTCCCACGCCTTGTCGATACCGAAGATCCAGACGAACGCCACGGTCTCGAGCAGAGCGAACAGCACCAATGCGAAGGTACCGGACCAGTCGTCGAACTCACCAAAAGCACCGGCACCGTAGAACACCACGCACCACAGGGAAAGGATGATCGTGACGACACCGAACACCAGCGCGGAACGGTTGCGCGTCATTTTGTACTCATCCTGCAAGAATGCCATCACCGGCTGGCCCATGGCGAGGGAACTGGTGATACCGGCGAAGAAGAGCAGTCCGAACCATGCCAGTCCTGCCACAGCAGCAAGGAAGGGGCCCCAGTTCTGGAACAGCGTCGGCATGGTCTTGAAGCCCATCGAGAGACCGGCATTCGCCTGGATCCAGTCGATGCCAAGATACGCAACTGCGATCGGAACAACGATCGACCCGCCGAGCACCACTTCAACGAATTCGTTCATCCAGCCGGCCGACGCTCCGTTCAGCGCGATATCCTCATTCTCTTTGACATAGGCGGCATAGCAGTGGATCGATCCCATGCCGACCGAGAGCGTGAAGAAGATCTGTCCGGCAGCAGCAAGCCATACTTTGGGATTGGAGAGGGAGTCGAACTGCGGAGTCCAGAAGAAGTTCATTCCAACAGCGGCATCATTGATGGCGCCGTTCTCGCCGGCATGGAGGGTCAGGGACCGGATCGCCAGGAAGATACCGAAGACGATCAGCAGCGGCATTCCGATCTTGGAGGCGATCTCCACACCTTTGCTGAGTCCGCGGGAGAGGATCCAGAGGTTGAGCAGTACCGTGACCATATAAAAGAACATCGCCTGCGTCGAGACGCTGATGAGTGATCCTTCCTGGATACCGACATAATCATTGAAATATGCGGCAACCTGATTCGCATCCATTCCGGCGAACGTTCCTGTCACCGAGTGCCAGACGTACGCGAGGGTCCAGGACTCGAGATAGCAATAATACGCAGCAACGGTCAGATTCGTGAAGATGCCGAAGACACCGACATATTTCCACCAGGAGGAATTGCCGATCACATCCATCATTCCGGGCGTGGAGTGATGTCCGTACTTCCCGCCGTTACGTCCGATCGCCCATTCGATCCAGAGCAGCGGGATACCCATCAACAGGAATGAGACGAGGTAGGGAATGATGAAGGCGCCGCCGCCGTTCTGCACCGCCTGAGCAGGGAAACGGAGGAAATTCCCGAGGCCGACCGCGTTGCCTGCCATAGCGAGCACAAGGCCGACACGCGAACCCCAGCTTTCTTTGTGTGATGACATTCAAACTCCTGGAAGGATGAAGGTGAGTGTGAAAAACCGTGATTTTGAATGGATTAAACTAAAAATATTTCAGAAACAATCAAAGGGATTTTTTGGTCGGATTTACGTTCCGGGCGAAGGCGTACGGATGGAAAGAAGGAAGGCTGCCAGTACTGCAGCGGCCCCTGCAAGGAACGGATAGATGATGTTCACCTCGAACAGCGATCCGGCGATGAGCGGACTGACCACCATTGCCGCGGTCATCACCGAAGCGATCGTTCCCATGATCTCGCCTCGTGTGGTCTGTTCGGAACGATGGATCGCTTCGTTGGCGACTACTACCCGGTAGACCGCCTGTCCGGAGCCGACCAGCGGTAATGCGAGGAGGAACATCGGCAACGCGGCCGTTGCACTCATCAGGAGTCCGATGAACGACATCCCCAGCATGATCAATTCCAGCTGATGATTGCTGAACCGTTTGATCCAGAATCGCTGCAGCAGCAATGTCTGATTGACCGCAATGATGAGTCCGATGGCAGTGAACAGGATACCGGTCTGGAAGGAGGAATACGAAAAAGCCCGTTGCGTGAATAACGCGAATGTCGATTGGACGATCACGAAAGAGAGACTATACAGGAACCACTTTATATAGAGGGGACGCAAGGTAAGATTCCTGTATGCTCTCAGGATCGGCATGAGCGGATTGTAGCGGATCGGTGCGGTATTCCGATGATGATTTGACTCCTCCAGCAGGAAATACGCCGAGATACCGTTGATGAATGCCAACGATCCAGCAAAATAGAAGGGAAAGGAGTGTGAGATCGTGCTGAGCACGCCTCCCACAACGGGACCGATCACGAATCCAATACCAAAGGTCGCGCCGATGATCCCCAGGTTCTTCATCCGCTCCTGCTCATCATTGTTGGAGATATCCACCAGGTAGCTCTGAGCGGTCGTGAAATTGCCGGCGGCCAGGCCATCGATCATCCGTCCGATGAACAGCATCGGTATCGATACTGCGCTGGCAAAGACGAACCAACCGGCAGAAGTGGAGAAGATGGAGAGCAGCAGTACGGGACGCCGGCCGATCCGGTCGGAGATACTGCCCAGCAACGGTGCACTGAGGAACGCGCAGAACGAGAAGACCGAGAATAACAGCGTGATCGTGGTTGGACTTGCGCCAAATTCGGTCAAATAATAGGGGAGGGTCGGAATGACGATACTGAATCCGAGGACATCCACGAAGACCGTTGCAATGATGATCAGTTTTTGGCGGGACATGACTGCAGAAGATACTGAATTATTGTATATTCCCAAACATATGACGTCGCGCGCTGTATTGGAAACATTACGCTCCCTCGGGTCGCCTGCTGCGGTGAAAGGAATGGAACGGTTCGGCATCCAGGCAGCGGATGCTTATGGTGTTCCGGCTCCCGCGATCCGGTCTTTGTCAAAGAAGATCGGGATCGATCACCGTCTGGCGTTATCATTGTGGGAGACCGGGAACCATGATGCCCGCATCCTTGCCGCCATCATTGCCGATCCGGAACGCATCACCGTTACCGAGATGGACCGTTGGGTCCGGTCGATGGAGAACTGGGCGCAGTGCGATACCTGCTGCCTGGAAGTGTTCCGCAGGTCCCGTACCGCCTTGTCCCTTCCGCAGCGGTGGAGTCCTTCACCGAAGGAGTTCGTCCGCCGTGCGGGCATCGTCATGATCGCCGCGCTGGCAGTACACCGGAAGGACCTTTCGGACGACGAGATCTGGAGCTATACTCCGCTGCTCCTGGAGTGTGCGGATGATGACCGGAATTTCGTGAAGAAGAGCGTCAATTGGGCGCTTCGGCAGATCGGCAAACGGAATGAACGATTACGACAGCGTGCCGTAGGATTAGCGGCTGAGATCCAGGCACGTCCGTCACGCAGCGCACGCTGGATCGCCGC
>JABWAK010000045.1 GCA_013361065.1 Bacteroidota bacterium | reverse complement strand
ACAATGAAAGTGTATGACGTTCTTGGAAAGGAAGTTGCCACGCTGATCAACGAAGAGAAAGCTGTCGGCCGATACTCGACAACATTTGACGGCAGCCGGCTGTCCAGCGGTACATACATTGTCCGGATGAATGCCGGTGAATTTGTCAAAACAATGAAAGTGACCTTGCTGAAGTAACGATCGAGTGAGTTCGCTGAAACACAAACGCCCTTCTCAGATCATCGAGAAGGACGTTTGTGTTTAGTAGCAAACTCAAAATAGACTCTGGTTACGATATAGCTTTCCCTTTTGTCATTCCTGCCCCGAAGGGGTCCCTTTGGGAGACTCCGCATCCAAGAAATGCTGCCGGCGTCGCTCAGGGTGACTATTTGTTAGAATTAATCGTCAATCCAATATTCGCCATCAATAGTCCCATCATTCATCCCCGCCTGAACGTGCAGCGAGCAGGGCTTTCCCATTCGCTCAACCCTCCTAAATTTCGCGGCCATCGCACTTATGAGAATGATACTATAATAACAGTATCCAGAAATGCTTTCACGAGAATACACCCATTAAAGAGTACCTGAAATACGGGATATTCCGGTCCCCTATTTGTTTTCCACCGCCGGGATGTGTATTTTTGTAAAGGCATCCTTTCTACAGGATGCCTCTCTATATCATGTCCTAACGAGAGGTCGATGGCTCAGTTGTTCCTGCTTGTTCTTCTGCAATTATCCGCATTCCCCTTCTTTTCCGACAAGGGGTCCCCTGCGGTCACCACCGACCTATCCCCGACCGCCATTCCCCGTTCCGTGATCATTGCCGAGCGGTTCGATTCCCTCTTCTCCGATGTGGCACGCCGGAAGGGATTCAACGGCAACGTACTGGTCGGGATGCACGGCACGGCCATCTATAAGAATTCCTTCGGGTATTCGGACCTGAAGACCCGCGAACCGCTCAATATCAAGTCGGTCTTCCAGATCGCTTCCGTTTCCAAGCAGTTCACCGCCATCGCCATTATGATGCTGCAGGAACAGGGGAAGCTGGAGTATTCCGACACTGTGCAGAAATTCCTCCCGGAATTCCCCTATAAGAATATCACCATCAAGCAGCTGCTCTCCCACCGCTCCGGTCTCCCCAACTATATGTATTTCTCCGGCAAATATTGGAAGAAGAAAGGGGAATACATGACCAACGAACAGGTGCTGGCGCAGATGGTGAAGTTCAAACCCCGGCCCGAGTTCCTGCCGGACCGGCGGTACAAGTACAGCAACACCGGCTATGCGATGCTGGCGCTGATCGTGGAGCGGATCTCCGGACTGCCGTTCGACGAGTATATGGAACAGCACATCTTCGCACCGCTGAACATGACGAGCACCTTCGTCTATAACCCGCGCAACCGCAAAACGCTGGAGTATGAGACGAAAGGGTACAATAAGAACCGCCGGAAGGCGCCGATCGACTTCCTGGACGGTGTCACCGGGGACAAGGGGATCTACTCGACGGTGGAGGATATGTTCCTGTGGGACCAGGCGCTCTATTCTGAGAAACTGGTGAAGCAGTCCACACTCGACGAAGCGTTCACGCCGGCAAGCTACGATTACAAGCGGGACAATAATTACGGGTACGGTTTCCGGCTGGACACCCTCTCGGACGGCAGCCGCATCGTGTATCACGGCGGCTGGTGGCGCGGGTACAACTCCCTCTTCGTCCGCCGGCTGACGGACCATACGACCATCATCATCCTCTGCAACAAAGTGAACTGGAGCTTCGGAGAGATCGAGGACCTGATGCAGATCGTCGATTCCGGCGATGTCTGAGCCGTGCCGCTGCGGTTTCGTTCCTTGACTTTGTGAACGGAATTGCGGAAATTCACGCAGTCATTTCCCACCATCTTACTATCATTACAGGAGTTCCCCATGTCGACAGAAGCCACTGCGTCCAAAGGAGGTTTGGAATGGAAGTGGATCGTTGCCGGTATCTTCGCCGGAACGGCGCTCTGCCTTTCACTGTATCTGATGATCGCCAAAACGTTCCACATCCCGCTGATCCCCACCTACATGTCCCTGCTGGGCCTGGTCGTCATGGGTATCATCATCGGGTATAAATCCGAAGGCTACACGATCAAGGAACCTGCCATCGGCGGCTTCGTGACGCTGCTGCTCACCGGCATCATCCTCTCCACCGGATTCGGTTTCTCGTTCACCACCATGGAACTCGGCATCGCGGCGGTGATGGGACTGCTGCTCGGTCTGGTCGGCGGTTGGGTCGGCGAACAGATCCAGATCACGCCGGAGGAACTGGTGAAGGAGCTGGAGGACGATAAGAAGGGCGGACTGCAGTGGGGCTGGATCATCGCCGGAACGGTGATCGCGTTCATCTTCAATGCCTTCTTCGTGATCGGCGGATTCGCACTGCTGAAATTCGGCGTGGTCGGCATCCTGCTGGCGCTCAGCGCAAGCTTCCTGTTCGCCGGTCTGCTGGTCGGATACTTCTCGCCCGGGGTCACCATCATGGAAGCCGGTATCGCCGGCGTGCTGAGCGTGATCCTGAACGCGGCATTCCTCTATTCCTTCAATCTGCTCATGGCGGACGAGTCCATCTATGTGGTGGAGGAACTCGCGGCCGGCTTCGTGCTGTCGCTCATCGGCGGCTGGCTGGGAGAGAAACTGCAGGCCTTCATGGAGAACGACGGCAAGCACGAGAAAGAATGAGCTGACAGAGTGCAGCAACAATGATCCCCAAGGGTTCCCTTGGGGATTTTTTTTGACCGAACGGAAGGAGTACCGTCATGTTCATCGGACATTTCGCCGTGGCGCTCGCCGCCAAGAAGGCCGCCCCGAAGACCTCGCTTGCCACCCTGATCGCTGCCTCGCAGCTGGTGGACCTGCTCTGGCCGCTGTTCCTGCTGCTCGGATGGGAGCATGTCCGCATCGATCCCGGCAATACGGCGGTGACACCGCTCGATTTCTACGATTATCCCATCACGCATAGTCTTGTCG
Source organism: Bacteroidota bacterium (assembly GCA_013361065.1). Lineage (GTDB taxonomy): Bacteria > Bacteroidota > Ignavibacteria > UBA10030 > UBA8401 > UBA8401. The sequence continues at coordinate 18,891 of JABWAK010000045.1, read as the reverse complement.
GCGCGCTCGGCTGGTCCGCGCTGTTCGGTGCACTCTATTACTATCGTACGAAGGTCAGCCGGTCCGCCGTCGTCGTGGCGCTCGTGGTGTTCAGTCACTGGCTGCTGGACCTGCTCACGCACCGTCCGGACCTGCCGCTGCTCGGCAACGATTCGATGATGTTCGGCTTCGGTCTGTGGAACAGTCTTGCCGGTACGATCATCGTGGAGTTCGGTCTCTTTGCCGCGGGAGCGTACATCTATCTGACGGCCACGAAGAGTACGAACAGGACCGGCACGGTCGCCCTCTGGTCGCTGCTGATCTTCCTGGCCGTGATGCATGTCGGGAATCTGTTGGGTCCGCCGCCGCCCGGCACGGAGATGATCGCGTATGCCGGACATGCCATGTGGCTCTTCGTCCTGTGGGGATGGTGGATCGAACGGAACAGAACCACGCAGATCTCATAACACAAGGGGAACACGATGAAAACGATCTACGATCCTGCCGTCTGCGCCGAGATCCTCGCGCGCATCGGGACGCTCACACCGGCAACACAGCGGCACTGGGGCAAGATGAATGTTGCGCAGATGCTGGCGCACTGCAATGAGACGATGAAGGTCGTCACGGACCAGCTGATCACCAAACGGACACTCGTCGGACGGATCCTCGGCCCGCTCTTCCGCGCGGATTATCTCGGCGAGACACCGCTCCGTAGGATCAGTCCTACCCACCCGCTCTTCGTGATGGTGGACGAGAAGGAGTTCGAACGGGAGAAAGAGCAGCTGCTCCGCCTGGTGCGCCAATTCTCCGAAGGGGGAGAAGCGAAATGTACAAAGCAGGCACATTCCTTCTTCGGTCCGTTCACACCGGCCGAGTGGGGAACATCCACCTACAAGCATCTGGACCATCATCTGCAGCAGTTCGGTGTTTGATGAAATCTTGATGCGATGAGAACCAACTTTGGTCTATAATCGACCTCTTCTTATCTTATTCGAAATGTTATAATTATCATTGAGATTTTTAATACACTTAAACTATATGAGATACTTTCAGCACACTTCAACAAAAATATTCTAGAATAGAATGATTTATAACAAAATATTTCTTTAAAATTGCTCATTTATTTAAAGGAAGATTTGTGAAAGAGAATTTTACATGAAAACTGCATATGAGTTCATAAATTATGTTTCATACTTATGGCCACGTCGGAAAACGTGGCTTGGGTTAGCATTATCGTTTATTGGCGTTTTGGGGATATATATCTCGCTTAGCCTTAATAACGAAATGTTGTTGGCAATCGTTTTAGTTGGAAACATTATCTTTTGGGCATTTGATTCGGGGAGATTAGTGTTTCCTTCAAAAAAAATAACAATTGCATTTGCCTTAAAACCCATAAAGCCAGAGAGTCATTCAATTATCGAGCAAACAATATTAAAGCTATTTGAAAAACTTAAATCAATTGGTGCCGCAAATAAATTCCGAGTACTAGTAATTGGTTCAGATATTTTTTCAACTAACGAACAAGCAGAAAAATATGTTAAAAAGAAAAAGGTAAAACTTGTAATACATGGGAATGTATGGAATGAAAAAAAAGGGGACGCCTATATTTTTGATTTAAAAAATTTCTTTTTTTCTTACATGATTGGAGCTGGTAAAAACTCCCCCCAATATGAATTAATACAAAATGACATCAATTTGATGCTTGTAAATAGAGACTGGAGAATTGAAGAAATTAATTCACTATCCGATCTTGATAAAGTATCAAATAATCTTGTCGAAATTGTGTTGTCAATAGTTGCAATATCATTGGCAACATTTCCAGGGGAAAATGCAAAGTTGTCTATATCGCTCATTGAACAATTGCTTCCATTTCTTGACAAACATCTTAAACCCGAAGAGAGAAAAATTAGGGTAAAAAAAGACAATACTCTTGAAATATCAATAAATGTTCTTCGATCTGGCAGACTAAGAACAATATTGCATGATTGCTATATCATTGTAGGCGACACATTATTGCAAAAAGAAGAGTATAAAGAATCGTTTCACCATTTCGAGAAAGCGCTAAAAATTGGTGGCGCCCCCCTTCAATCATTGACTGGGATGGCCGTATCATCATATTTTCTAAAAAATATTGACGATGCATGGCATTATAGCGAAGAACTTCAAAAATTGAACAAGCACCACCCCAATTATGCAGTGAACTTAGCGTTTCTGAGCATAGTGAAAAGACAGTACTCGGAAGCAGAAAAGTATTATGAAATAGCGCGAAGCATAATTAAAAAGATGAGTTCAGAACCACGAAAACAGTACGTTTCCAATATCGTAAGCTTCCTCAACCAAAGATTATCCGAAACTCCTTCTGAAATAGGATATAATTATGCCATAGGAATATTGATTTATAATTTCATAGACAAAGAAAAAGGAAAAATACAGTTGAGAAAATTTTATAGTATAGCATGCACTCTAAGTGAATACATTGAAATGAAAGAGACAACAAAATTGATATTGAAAGCATAATTCTCCCTAAACTAATTATTGGATCACAACTCAAAATCATACCAACACAATTGAAATATTATAATTCCACCATGTCAGATTAAGCTGCCTAATGGATACCAGAGAAATTGATCTGAAACAAAAATAGTAAGAAATAAAACTCCGCTGTTCCGCGCATTGACTATGACCGCTGCAAGTGGTACACTTCCAGCAAGGATGGATCCGGCCCGCATTCCTTTCCCATCACACCGCCGCACCCACCCTTCCCGCATGATGCCGTTCCGGCACGTTGTGCATGGAGGGAACAGAGATGAATCAACCGACGCGGACATTCCCGCAGTATGAACACCACGACCATCATTGGAGCATCGTGCTGGCGGGCGGACAAGGGAAGCGACTGGCCCATTTCATCAAACAGCGCTGCGGCGAGTACCGCCCGAAGCAATACTGCGCCATCATCGGCCGGCGCTCCATGCTCCGTCATACCATCGACCGCATCGCACCGTTGTTCCTTCCTGACCGCGTGATGGTCACCGTGAACGCCGCGCATCTGCACTGGGCGTACAGCGACCTGCATGAACGCCCGCAGCATTCCATCATCATTCAGCCGTGCGACCGTGAGACCGGCGCGGGCATCCTGCTCTCGCTGCTGCACGTGCATCACGCCGATCCGCAGGCGCTCGTGGCGCTCTTTCCGGCGGACCACTTCATCCTGCATGAGGACCGGTACCGGATGTTCGTCCGCCGCGCATTCGATATCGTTGCGGCGGAGCCGGAGCGGATCGTGATCCTCGGCGTCCCCCCCACATCGCTGCAGAGCGGGTACGGATGGATCGAACCGGACGGTACTGGTGAGCAGGAGGGGATCCGTCCGGTGCGGCGGTTCTGGGAGAAGCCGGATGACCAGCTCACCCGGTATCTGCACGACAGAGGATGCCTCTGGAATACGATGACGCTCGTCGGAACATCCGCCCGCCTGTTGTCGCTGATGGAACAGTATATGGCAAGCATCGCCCTGCCGTGCCGGGAGATCGTCCCGGTCCTGGGTACGCGCCGCGAGAACGAAGTGACGGACCGGGTCTTCGCCGGGCTGCCCATCGTCAATTTCTCCCGCGCCCTGCTCGAACGGATCCCGGACCTTCTCAGCGTCCTGTCGATGGAGAAGGTCTATTGGAGCGACTGGGGGGACGAGCAGCGCGTCCGCGCCGACATCGAATCGCTGGAGCACCGCGGCCTTCCGTTCACCGGAGAGCCGGCGGCCTGAGCGTCCGCCGCCGTTCCGCCGCACCAATCCACCGCAGCATGAAATTCCTGTTGGCATCTCTCGATTCCATTCTCTACCTTTACAAAAGTTTTTTTAACGGACCGACTGTATCGGGAACGAAAGGACCGACCTATGCCGACGATGGAAGAGCGGAAGATGATGATCCAGAAGATCAAAGCACTGCCGGGGATACTGGATGCCACGGTGGAAGGACTGAGCGATGCGCAGCTCGACACACCGTACCGGGAGGGCGGATGGACCGTGCGCCAGGTGGTGCATCATCTCTGCGATTCGCACATGCACGCCTTCCTGCGCTTCAAGTGGATGCTGCTGGAAGAGAACTTCACGGTGAAACCGTACAACCAGGATGTCTGGGCGGTATCGCCGGAGTACCGTCTTCCGGTGCTCGAAGCGCTGCATCTGCTGCGCGGACTCCACGAACGGTGGGCTGCGCTGCTGGAGACGATCGACGAGAAAGGATGGGAACGGTCCGCCCAGCACCCGGAGCGGGGAACGGTGACGCTGGACGGCATGCTGAAGATCTATTCCAACCACGGAGAGAATCATTGTTCACAGATCATGGGACTTCGGGACAGGATGGATTGGTGATGCATCGGGATCCGTTCGCGAAGCAATGGCGCGCGGGCCTGCTGCTGCTCCTATTGACGGCCGCCGTGCTGAACGGATGTGCGCCGAAAGAGGAACCGTTCTCCGCACGCCACCGTATCGTCTTCTTCGGCGATTCCATCACCGAGCTCGGCGTGAAGCCGAACGGGTACGTGACGCTCATCCGTGATTCGCTGAAGAGCATCGGCGCCGATGCATCGGTGACCGGCGCCGGCATCAGCGGGAATAAGATCGGCGACCTGCTGGCGCGGGCGGAACGGGATGTCCTGCCGCACCGTCCCACCGTCGTTGTCATCTACATTGGCATCAACGATGTGTGGCATTACGCGTTCGCCTCCCGCGGACTCTCCGGTACGCCGAAACAGGAGTTCGATGCCGGTCTGCGCACGCTGGTCACATCGCTGCAGTCCGCCGGTGCCCGGACCGTCCTTTGTACCCCCACGGTGATCGGCGAGCGGAAGAACGGTGCCAATACCTACGACGCCATGCTGGAGGAATACAGCGCCGTCACCCGCAGCGTTGCCGCTGCGACCGGTTCGGCACTGTGCGACCTGCGGCAGACCTTCACCTCCTATCTTGCCCTGAATAATCCTGATGATGCCGCGAAGGATATCCTCACCTATGACGGCGTCCACCTCAACGATGCCGGGAACCGGCTGACCGCTGTGACGATGATGCAGACGCTGGACGGGATGGGACTCTTCTTCCCGCAGCGCTAGGATGATAACGATTCCATAACAACTCCGTCCGTTCCCTTCCGTACACTGGAATGCACCGATCCTCACATCCATTCCTGCGGAGTATGTATGATGACACTTTATGAAGAGATCACGTTCCTGTCCCTTCATCCCTCCACGAATAAATTCCCCCGTTCCTTTCCCGATCTATATTACTGTATCACCTCTGGCATTTTGGTCGAACTTTCCTCGCGGAAGCGCATCCGGAAGAATGAGGATGGAGCATTGGAGGTGATCGATCACCGGCTGACCGGCGAACCGGTCCTGGATGATGCCATGAATCTCATGATGAAGAAACAGCGGACGATGGGACCGAAAGATTGGATTGTGACCCTCACGCGGATCAGCGGACTCCTGGATCGAGTCATTGAATCACTTGTTGCGAAGGGTCTTGTCTCACGGCGTAAGAAAACCGTCTTCATCTTCCCGCTTACCCGATACCATGCCGTGAACCCGGCTCTTATTCAAACACTGCAGCATCGGATCCGCATCATCGAAGATGCGGCACGGAACGAACGCACCGCCTGCCTCATCAGCCTAGTTCTGGGAGGCGAACGATTCCTCGGCCATTTGTTCTCGTCAGAAGAATGGACCGAATTGAAAGAACGATTCCGCCGCTTCATCGCCGACCATCCAATGCCGACAACGGTAAGGGATGTCCTCTATCAGCAATCCTCGGATGATCTGACTGCCGTTCTTCTCCTGACCACGATGTCCACAGTCGATGCTGGTTCGGATGGAGGTGCCGATGGGGGAGATTGAACCCTTATTCACCGCTGTTGGACCGCTGTTCACCGAATAATCCTCAGAATCCCCTTCCGCTCCTATTACTTTACGGTATATCGCAGACGGGGACGCGGGATTGCCTTTTCTGCCGATTTTGGCAATATTGACGAACATTTCCTCCGCACTTTGTGTTCCAAGGAAGGTAATCCACAGTTCACGAGAATCGAACGAACCACACTATGTCAGACAATAAACATACAGACCTCTCATTTTTGAAGATCGACAGGAATGCACCGCGCCAGGAAGATTCATCCGGTTCCCGGCGTCCGCTCATCATCGGCATCGCTCTGGTTGCCGTCGTTACCGCGCTTTTTGTACTTTTCTACGGCTCCGGCAGCTCGGCACAATCCGTGGAACTCGGCACCGTAGCTCTCACCACACAGGCTCAGGAAAGCGCCGTGCTGACCGCCAGCGGCTATATCGTCGCACAGCGGAAAGCGGCGGTCGCTTCCAAAGGGACCGGCCGGCTCGAGTACCTGGGGGTGATCGAAGGAGACCGGGTGAAACAGGGACAGATCATCGGACGGCTGGAGAACAGCGATGTGGAAGCGTCGCTGGGACAAGTGCGCGCCAATCTGAACCTGGCAAAGGCAGGCCTTGAAAGCGCGAAAGCGGAGATGGAGGATGCCGCAGCGAATTTTGAACGGCAGAAGACGCTCTTCTCTCAGGCTTCCATCAGCCGTGCGGAGTATGATGCTGCGAATGCGCGGTACAAACGGGCATCCGCCGCCGTTGCCTCCGCCGATGCCTCCATCAAATTCGCCGAAGCGAATGTCCGCGCCACGGAAGTGCAGCTGGAGTACACGCTCATCCGCGCGCCGTTCGACGGCGTGGTGCTCACCAAGAATGCCAACGTCGGCGAAGTGATCTCTCCGTTCGGTGCGGCAGCCGGTTCGCGCGGCGCCATCGTATCCGTGGCGGACATGTCCAGCCTGGAAGTGGAAGCGGATGTCTCCGAAGCGAACATCGAGAAGATCAAGGAAGGGATGCCGTGCGAAATCACACTCGATGCCTATCCGGAACGGCGCTACTCCGGATTCGTGAACAAGATCGTCCCGACAGCGGACCGTGCAAAAGCAACGGTGCTGACCAAGGTGCGGTTCAAGGACCGTGATGAACGGGTGCTGCCCGAAATGCGTGCCAAAGTGAATTTCATCAAGGAGGAACAGAAGCGGGAGAAGAAGGATTCGGCGCCGCTCATCTCCGTTCCCGCTTCCGCCATCACCACGCGGAACGGACAGAAGGTGGTCTTCGTCGCGAAGGGGGAGACCGTTACCGAGACCGCAGTGACCCTGGGTGAGGTGCTGGGCAGCCGCATCGAGGTCCGCTCCGGCGTTTCTCCCGGAGACAAAGTGGTGCTCCGTCCGTCCGAGGCGCTCACCACCGGAACGAAATTCACCACAGAGAAGTAATAGAGAGATCATTGTTCCTCCGCACTCCATATCGTCCTCATCTGTTCCTGCTTCTGCTGATGCCGATGGTGTTCACACCGGCATTTGCATCGGCACCGGAGCAGCCGTTCCGGTCCCCGCGCATGAGCGCCGCCGGCGTGCTGTTCGCCGATGACCGGCAGGAGGGATTGTTCCTGCTCACCGGCAGCGGTATCGAGGTGATCTCCCGTATGCCGGGAAGCGGAATGTACTATTCGGTATCACCGGATGGCCGCTCCGTCGGTTACAAGGAAGTGCGCGGGGACGGGTCCCAAACAGCCCACCTCTACGATCTGCAGCAGCGTCGGTCGGTCATGCTTCCCGCACATTCAACACGTGTCGGTCAGATCAGTTTCGCAGAGAACGGAACATTGGCATACACGGACGGCGAACATGTGGTCGTTCTCTCCGGCCATACCGAACAGCGCATCGCACTCGGCGTGTACGCCAACATCGCCCCGCTCTCACCGGACGGCAGACGTGTTGTCTATAATGATGATGCAGACCAGCTGTGGGTGCTGGAGATCAATACCGGTGTGAAGGAACGGATCACCGATGGAACGGGAAGTTATGCTCTGCCGGTCTGGTCGCCCGATGGTTCCCGGATCCTCTATTCGCGTCTGAGCGGTTCCATGCATGTCTACTCCCTTCAGGAAAAGAGCACGGTGCTGCTGGGGGACGGTGATTCCCCCTCCTGGCTGGATGCGTCGACCGTCGTCTATGTGCAGCGCATCATCGACCGTGGATCGGTCACCGGCTCTGAGCTAGTCAGCGTGACGGCGGATGGAACACAGCGCCGCCACCTTACCGGGACCGCCGACCGGCAGGAGACAGAATCATGGTGCGACCGCGCAAGCGGAACGGTCCTGTTCTCGGACGAAACACAGGGAGGCTTGTATCTGCGCAATGTTGCTGCCGGAACGGAGCAGCAGATATCGACCGCCGATCGTTCTGTGCTGAATGTGCCGCGCTCTGCTGCGGCAGCAGTGCCGGAGACGCCTGTGACAGCAGCGGCTGCTTATTTCGAGATGCCGTACGTCCATCAGGTGTGGGACACACCGGATTGGTACAACGGACACTCTGCCTGCGGTGCGACCTCCTCTATCATGGTCATCGCCTATTTCAACATCGTTCCGCCGTGGAATGTCTGGTGTTCTCCCTCCGGTTCATCGCCGGGCCATTACAGTCCCTACGGGAATTATGTCTGCGAGAACTACACCTATCGCGAGTATGCGTATGCTCTCTCGGCGGAGGATCCGAACGGGAAACCGTCCTATGGCGGGTACGGGTTCATGTGGACCGGCAGTTACAGTCCGTACTCGCGCACGGTCGATTACTACACCAATCACGGCATGACCGCATCGCGTTTCGATTCCAGCGCATCGTTCTTCTCCACGGTGATCGCGAATGTCGATTCGGGATATCCGTTCACGCTCTGCAACGGACTCACCGCGGCCGGCCACATCATCGTGGTGAACGGATACGATGTGAACAACCGTACGCTCATCGTGAACGACCCGTACGGCAACAAGAACACCGGCGTCTATCCGAGCCTCAACGGCAAAGGGGTGAAGTACGACTGGGTCGGCTACAACAACGGGTACAGGAATCTGAACAGGATCTATTGGGGTGTGAGCGTCCGCTATCCGAAGGTCGCACGCGCCGATACGCTCGTGGATGACATGCATCTGGGCAAAGGATTCTTCATGAGCACCGCCGCACCCTCCTCGCTGACGCGCTGGTCGGACCGGAAGACCGGCGGATGGATGAACAATCATTTCTGGTGGACGCGAACGAAGATGAGCGATACCTGCTACGCAGTATGGACGCCGTCGCTGCCGCGCTCCGGTGACTACCTTGTGGAAGCGTACATCCCGGTCAGCGACGCAACAAAGGCACGGTATCTGGTAACGGCGCAGAACGGACAGCACACCGTCGTCGTGAATCAAAAGAGCTATAAGAATGCCTGGGCGCCGCTCGGAACATTCCCGTTCGCCGCCGGGACGGCATCGTCCGTCCGCCTCGGCGACGGCAGCGATACGCTGAAGCAGGCGGTCATCTTCGATGCGGTACGATGGACGTATGCCGGCACACCGCTTGCTGTCGGTCCCGCTTCAACCGAACCGAGGTCCTTCGCACTGGAACAGAACTATCCCAATCCGTTCAATCCTTCCACCGAGATCCGCTTCTCGCTGCCGCAGCGGAGCATGGTCACGCTGACCGTGTCCGATCTGCTCGGGAAGAACGTAGCGAGGCTGACGGAAGGGATGCTGGAAGCCGGAACGCACCGCGTCCGCTTCGCGGCAGAACAGTACGGACTCTCGAGCGGTATCTATCTCTATACGCTGCATGCCGGCGGCCGGACGCAGACGAAACGCATGATCTTGATGAAATAACACCAATCACTCACTAACCACATACCCATATGTCTACATTAGTAGAAGTCAAGAACGTCACCAAAGTGTACAAACGGGACACGATGGAGATACCGGTCCTGCAGAACATCTCGCTCGATGTACCCGAAGGGGAGTTCCTCGCGCTGATGGGTCCTTCCGGTTCCGGCAAGACCACACTGCTGAATCTCATCTCCGGCATCGATCAGCCGACCTCCGGTTCCATCCTGGTCGGCGGGACCGATATCGCGAAGCTGAATGAGTCGGCCCTGGCGAAATGGCGCTCCAATCACATCGGCTTCGTCTTCCAGTTCTACAATCTGATGCCGGTCCTGACGGCGTTCGAGAACGTGGAACTGCCGCTGCTGCTGACGAACCTCTCCAAGAAGGAGAAGAAGCAGCGCGTGGAAGCGGTGCTGAGCGTGGTCGGTCTGGCCGACCGCATGGACCACTATCCCAAACAGCTCTCCGGCGGACAGCAGCAGCGTGTGGCGATCGCCCGCGCCATCGTCTCCGACCCGACGCTGATCATCGGTGACGAACCGACGGGTGACCTGGACCGCAAATCGGCGGAGGAGATCCTCGTGCTGCTCAGCCGGCTGAACAGCGAGTTCAAGAAGACCATCATCATGGTCACGCACGATCCGCATGCCGCCGAGAGCGCGCATACGATCCAGCATCTGGACAAAGGCGAACTGAAGTCCAATTAACCGCGGGACACGACATCCATGAAAATACTCAAACTCATCTATAAGAATCTGCTGCGGCACAAGCTCCGCAGCCTGCTGACCATCGCCGGCATCGCCATCGCCGTGCTGGCGTTCGGTCTGCTCCGCACCGTGGTGACCGCCTGGTCCTACGGCGTGGAAGCGGCATCGGCGGACCGGCTCATCACCCGGCATGCCGTGGCGTTCATCTTCCCGCTGCCGTACGCCTACAAAGGACAGCTCGAACAGGTGGAAGGGGTGAAGAAGGTCTCCTTCGCCTCCTGGTTCCAGGGGATCTACAAGGACCAGAGCTTCGAGAACTTCTTTCCGCGCCTGGCGGTCGATCCGGAGACGATCTTCGACGTCTATCCGGAGTTCATCCTCCCGGCGGACCAGCTGACGACGTTCAAACAGCAGCGGAACAGCTGCATCATCGGCCGAAAACTGGCGGAACAGCACAACTTCAAGATCGGTGATGTCATCCCGGTCACAGGGGATATCTATCCCGGCAACTGGGAGTTCACCGTGGTCGGCATCTACTCCGGCAAGGACAAGACGGCGGACGAGACGCAGATGTTCTTCAACTGGGAGTACCTGAACGAGCGGAACCGCCAGACCGAGTCGTTCGCCACCGATCAGGTGGGGTGGTACATCATCCAGGTGGACGATCCGAACCGTGCGGCCTCGGTCTCCGAAGCGGTCGACGCGCTCTATGTGAACTCCCCGGCCAAGACGAAGACCGAAACGGAGAAGGCGTTCCAGCAGAGCTTCGTCTCGCTCTCCGGCGCCATCATCGCCTCGATGGAAGTGGTCTCCTACGTGATCATCGGCATTATCCTGATGGTGCTGGCGAACACCATCATCATGGCGGCGCGCGAGCGCATCCGCGAATACGCGGTGCTGAAGACACTCGGCTTCACCAACTTCCATGTGGTGGGACTCATCGCCGGCGAATCGCTCTTCATCAGTATGCTCGGCGGCGCGGTCGGCCTGCTCTTCACCTTCCCGGTCTGTCAGGCCTTCGGTGAGGCATTCCCGACCATGTTCCCGGTCTTCGCGGTGCAGCCGACGACCATCGCCATGGCGGTCGGATTCTCCGTGCTGGTCGGTGTCATCGCGTCCGTGTTCCCCGCCTACCGTTCCGCCACCATGCGGATCGTGGACGGACTGCGGCAGATCGGATAAACTGAAACGACAGGAACTCAACGTCCGTCCGGCGCGGAACGCGAAGGACGGCCCAATCACACAGAACTATGAAGATACCCATCTCGTACAACATCCGTAATCTCTGGGCGCGCCGCCTCACTACGGCACTCACCGTCTCCGGTATCGCCCTCGTCGTGTTCGTCTTCGCCTCCGTGCTGATGCTCTCGCAGGGGGTGGAGGATACGCTCGTGGCGACCGGCTCCAACGACAATGTGATCATCCTCCGCAAGAGTTCGCAGAGCGAGATGATGAGCGCCGTCAGCCGCGACCAGATAGGCATCATCTCCACCTTCCCGGAGGTCGGTCAGACGCAGGAGGGGAAACCGTTCGCCACCTCGGACGTGGTCACCCTCATCAACATCAACAAGAAAGGCTCCAACGACATGGGGAACGTGGCGGTCCGCGGCATCTCCTCCGGTGCGTTCGCGCTCCGTCCGCAGGTGAGCCTGCAGGACGGACGCTGGTTCCAGCCCGGCATGTACGAGATCGTGGTGGGGAACAAGATCCACGATCAGTTCGTGGATATGGAGGTCGGCCAGACGGTGCAGATCGGTTCCAAGCGCTGGACCATCGTCGGGGTGATCGACGGCGGCAAGACCGGCTTCGCGTCGGAGGTCTGGGCCGATGCGGACATCGTCATGACGGAGTTCAACCGCGGCACGACCTACTCCACCTACACGTTCAAGCTGAAGGATGTGAACGATTTCGAGACCATCAAGACCAAGCTGGAGACGGAACAGCGGCTGCAGGACCTGGAAGTGAAGCGCGAGCAGGACTTCTATCTTGAGCAGTCCAAGTTCATGGCCGGCTTCATCAACGGACTCGGTCTCTTCATCACCGTCATCTTCAGTTTCGGTGCGATGATCGGCGCTATGATCACCATGTATGCATCGGTCGCCAACCGCACGGTGGAGATCGGCACGCTCCGGGCCCTCGGCTTCCGCCGGCGGAGCATCCTGACCGCGTTCCTCATCGAAGCGGTGGCGCTCTCCAGCATCGGCGGCATCATCGGTCTCTTTCTGGCATCGTTCATGGAGTTCGTCTCGTTCTCCACCACCAATTTCGGCTCCTTCTCCGAGCTCGCGTTCGGATTCTCGCTCTCTGCAGGGGTCATCATCAACACTGTGATCTTCTTCCTGGTGATGGGCATCGTGGGTGGATTCCTCCCGGCGGTCCGCGCGTCGCGCATGAACATCATCAACGCCCTGCGCGCCTCGTAACAGGCGTTCCCGGCAGTGTGTCCCCGGTGCCATGGCCGTTCGGTCATGGCACCGCTGTTTTCGAGCGGAGTTTTGCGTATCTTTGCCGGACAACCGAAGGAGTGCCGTATGTCCGTGAAGATCACCGTCAACAACAATGGAAGCCTCCGTGTGGAAGGGGAAGCGATCGAACTGACCGACATGAACGGGAACCGGTACGACCTGAACGGGCGGACGAGGATCTCGCTCTGCCGGTGCGGGCTGAGCAAGACGAAACCGTTCTGCGATTCTTCCCATAAGGCGGCCGGATTCCAGTCCGTGTGCGAGGCGTATGCGCTTCCGCCGCTTCCGGTGAAATAGGAACAACAATTCCATCCGATCAAAGAAAGAGACTCTCATGAAGCGCATGCTCACGTTCCTGCTGTTCCCGCTCTTGCTTACCGCCCAATCACCGCTCCGCACCGTCGACGTGACCGGCACCGGTACCTATAAGACGATGCCGGATCTCGGCATCCTCACCGTGGAGGTGACGGTGGTGCGCGCAACGGTCGCCGATGCGGTGAAGGAACTCACGGCGAAGACCGACCAGCTCACGGCGCAGCTGCAGATGATCGGCTTCAAAAAGGACGGCATCGTCACCGCCGATTTCAGTGTTGCGCCGAACATCGTCTGGGAGAACAGTTCCAACGTGGAGAAGGGATACATCGCCCGGCAGACCGTCTCGGTGGAATTCCCGAACACGAAAGAGCGCATCGCCGCCGTGATCAACTCCTTCATGGGGAGCAGGAACGACGTCCGCTTCAGCTTCCAGTTCACCCTCTCGCCGGAACGGCAGACCGCGGTGGACACCGAACTGCTCAAACACGCCGTGGCGGATGCCCGCTCCCGCGCGGAGGTGATGGCGGCTGCGGCGAATGTGAGGCTCGGCGCCGTCCGCACCATCGCCTACCGCTCCGCCTCCCAGCCCGGACTGCCGCGCGCTGCCATGTTCAAGACGATGGCGGCGGAGAGCGCACAGTCCGGCGGTTTCGATGTGAAGGAACTGACGCTGACCGATGAAGTGACCGTAGTGTGGGATATCCAATGATCCGCGGCTGACGCGGCCGCACGTATTTTTCTTGTTTTGGGGGCTTCAATGAAGTATCTTCTCGCCGCAGTGCTCTGCTGTACCCTGCTCACCGCTCAGACCCAGAAACGGCGACCGCCGCTCGACCTCTCCGCTCTCGACCGCTCGGTCTCCCCGTGCGACGATCTCTATCAATTCGCCAACGGCAACTGGCTCCTCAACAATCCCGTCCCGCCGGAATTCAGTTCATGGGGAAGCTTCAATGAACTGAATGAGAAGAACGCTGCCGTCCTGAAACAGATCCTGGAGGAATCCGCCGCCGATACCCGGGCGGTGAAGGGAAGCAACCGCCGGAAACTCGGTGACCTCTATGCGTCCGGCATGGATGTCGACCGGATCGAAAAGCTCGGTACCGCACCGCTGAAGGAGGACATGCTGCGCATCGCCCGCATCAGCGATGCGGCCGGCATCCGGAAGGAGATCGCGCTGCAGCACACGATGGGACTCCGCACGCTCTTCCGGTTCACCGCGGACCAAGATGAGAAGGAGAGCCGCACGGTGATCGCACAGCTGCTGCAGGGAGGACTCGGACTGCCGGACCGCGATTTCTATCTGGCGGCGGACGAGCGCTCGGAACGGATCCGTTCCGAATACCGGCAGTATATGACGACGATGTTCATCCTGGCGGGGGATGATACCACCACGGCGGAGGAGCAGAGCAGTGCGGTGATGGAGTTCGAAACGCGTCTTGCCGCCGCGTCATACTCGCGCGTGGAGCGCCGGGACCCTGAGAAGAATTATCATCGGATAACGGTGGCGGAACTCACCGCCATGGCGCCGGGGATGGAGTGGGAGGAATACTTCCGTCTGATCGATGCACCGCAGGTGACGGTGGTGAATGCCGCGCAGCCGCCGTTCCTGAAGGAGGCTGCGATGATGGTCGATTCCGTCGATGCAGCGGACTGGCGCGCCTATTTCCGGTGGAAGATCCTCTCCGCCGCCGCACCGGCGCTCAGTGCGGCGTTCGCGGAGGAGCATTTCCGCTTCACCGGTACCGTGCTGACCGGCGCGAAGGAGATGCTGCCGCGCTGGAAACGGGTGCTCGCCGTTGTGAACGGCACGATGGGAGAGGCACTCGGCGAACAGTTCGTCCTGACCGCCTTCTCGCCGAAAGCAAGACAGAAGGCACGCGTCATGGTGGACAACATCATCACCGCGTTCAGCGAGCGGATCGATGCGCTGACGTGGATGGATGATGCCACACGGGCGGCGGCGCAGCAGAAACTCGCATCGTTCTCTGTGAAGATCGGCTATACGGACAACTGGGAGGATTATAGTGCGCTCGTCATCGACCGCGGTTCGTATCTGCAGAACATCCGCCGCGGGAATGCGCTCGCCTTCGCGAAGGATGCCGCGACCATCGGAAAACCGGTCGACCGCACGAAATGGAGGATGACACCGCAGACCGTCAATGCCTACTATAATGCCAATCTGAACGAGATCGTCTTCCCGGCCGCCATCCTCCAGCCGCCGTTCTTCGACCCCGCTGCCGATGATGCGCTGAACTACGGCGGCATCGGCGCAGTGATCGGTCATGAACTGACGCACGGATTCGACGATCAGGGCAGCAAGTATGATGCGGAAGGGAACCTCCGCTCCTGGTGGAGCGGGGAGACGCGGAAGCAGTTCGAAGCGCGCGTTGCGCTCCTGGAAGCGCAGTACAACGGATATACACTCCTTGATTCACTGCATGTGAACGGGAAACTGACCAGCGGGGAGAACATCGCCGACCTGGGGGGACTCGCCATTGCGTACGCAGCGCTGCAGAAGGAACTGGACAAGCAGCCGAACCTCTTCATCATCGACGACTTCACGCCGGGACAGCGGTTCTTCCTGGCCTGGGCCCGCATCTGGCGGCGCAATTCCCGCGAGGAAGCACTCCGGCTGCAGGTGCGGACCGATTCCCATTCGCCGGCCATCTTCCGGACGAACGGTCCGGTCTCCAACATGCAGGAATTCTTCGACGCATTCGAATGTACCGGAGGTGCACTCTACCGCTCGCCGGAGCAGCGTGTCGTGATCTGGTGAATGCACCCGCCTCGTAGCCCACGGTTTAAACCGCGGGCTGCGAGGCGGGGTATGGAGCACGCTATTTGAAATTCTTCCACATCATCGATTCCACCGGTTTGATCGTCCGCCGGTTGTACTTCGCGTTCTTCTTCCGGTTGTACGATACTTCCACCTCTCCCTCCACCGCGAAATAGATCAGCTGACCGATCGGCATGCCGGCATAGACGCGCACCGGCTGACGGACGGAGATCTCGAGCGTCCATGTGTTGCAGAATCCGATGTCACCCTTTCCCGCCGTGGCGTGAATGTCGATCCCGAGCCGGCCGATGGAACTCTTCCCTTCCAGGAACGGCACATGGGCATGCGTCTCGGTGTATTCCTCCGTCACTCCCAGGTATAATTTGCTCGGGACCAGGATGAGTCCTTCCTTCGGTATCTCGAAATGACGCACCTTGTTATGCACTTTCGCGTCGAGGATCTCATCCTCGTACATCGCCAGGTACTTCCCCAGATGCACATCATAGCTGTTCGACCCGAGATACTTCCGTCGGAAGGGTGTGATGACGATGGTGCCGTTCTTCATTTCCTGCAGGATGGCCTTGTCGGAGAGGATCATAGCGGTGTCCGGTTGGTATGACAATGATGGATTCCTTCGAATATACAGAAAATCGAAACGGAAAAAAGACAATTCGGTCCGCACAAAAACGGAGCACCGCGTCCGTTGTGTGACGCTGTTGGCTTGACTGCGGGGTGAAAATGTTCTAAGTTCGTACCAGAACAATCATCACGAGCAGTCCCGGAGTGCGGGACTCTCTCTAACATCCCACCCGAGACCCACTCGATCTCCCGTGCCATGTTAGCTCTCAGGTCGGTGCCGTTGCTCCGGCGTGGCTGAAGAGTGAACAAGTGCATGCCGCAATCAACGCGTATACGACCCCGGAAACCACCATCACTTTTCCAGGGGGCTCTATGAACATGTTTCGATCCTCTCTCTTCCTGCTGCTGATCCCTGCTCTGCTCACGGCACAGTTCGCAGTGGTCTCCACGCAGCCGGCGAACAATGCCGTGAATGTTCCGCTCCTCACCACACTCAGTATCACGTTCACCGAACCGCTCGATACGGTCGCGATGAACGAAGCGGGGGACAGCGGATGGTTCACCAACATCGACAGCACGGTGTCCTATGGGTACAGTGCGGACGGCAAGACCGCATGGAGCACCCATGTGCTGAAACCGAACACCGATTACTTCTATGCGTTCTCGTACGTCAAAGCGAAGTCCGGTGCACTCATCACCGCACCGCATGTCTATTACTTCACGACCGGCAGTGCCTTCTCGCCGTACTCCGTCAGCGGGACCCTCTCCGCCGGAACGGTGAACATCGCTCCGGCCGGCTCGGTCGTGGCGCTCTCCACGGTCAATTTCATGGAACAGGAGACCGATGGTCCGCCGCCGTTCGCCAGCTGGGCGAATGTGAATGCGAACGGGACGTTCACCCTGCCGCATGTCTCCAACGGCACGTACTGGCCGCTGGCGGCGAAGGATGTGAACGGGGACGGCCGGATCGATCCGGGCCGCAGCGGCGATGTGGTGGTGATGGGGGATTCCATCGTGGTAAACAATGCCAGCATCACGAACCTGGCGATGACCTATTTTTCGCTCCTCTCCGTGCAGCCGGCCAATCTCTCCGTGAACGTCCCGCTGCAAACCACCCTCAGTCTCACCTTCAGCGAACCGCTGGACATGGAATCGATGGAGGAGGCAGGGGAGACCTGGTTCAGCAGCATCGACAGTCTCGTGGCGAGCGGCGTGAGCGATGACGGCAAGACCATCTGGAGCACCGTCGTGCTCAAACCGAACACGCCGTACTTCATCTCGTTCATGTACATCCGTTCGCGCGGCGGAGCCGTGATGAACGAACCGCAGATCTTCTACTTCACCACCGGCGCGGCGTTCCCGACCACCACGGTGAGCGGGACGGTCCTGGCCGGGGAGACCGGTGTCGCACCGGCCGGTGCCATCGTCGGCCTTGCCAAAGTGAATTTTCTGAAGGAGAAGACCGACGGAGCGCCGCCGTTCGGCGGCTGGGGCATGGTGAATGCCAACGGGACCTTCACGATCCCGTACGTTTCGAACGGCACCTACTGGCCGCTGGCGGCAAAGGATGTGAATAAGGACGGCGAGCTGGATCCGGACAACGGCGTCGATGTGATGGCGTTCGGCGATTCCATCGTGGTGAACAATGCATCGGTGACCGGCGTGGAACTGACATTCTTCAAACTGACGCCGTTCATGCTCGGCCAGATCCTGCAGCGCGCGGATAGTCTTGCGGCGGCGAATCTGCCGGCGGACCGCTCCCTGCGGCGCATCTCGGGATGGGATGTGGACACGCTCGGCCGGGCTCGCACATGGGAGTTCGCCTATGCGGTGAACGGGAACACGGCCGGGAAGGTGATCCGCATCGGAACGATGGATATGCGGGTGGAGGAGATGGACATGCAGTACTTCCAGTGGATCGGGATGATGAAGCCGGTCGTCGGATATCTGCAGGCAGCCTCGAGTGCGACAGTGATCGCGAACGTGGAAGCTGCCGGCGGCAAGCAGGTCCGTACGGCACAGATCCCGCCGCAGTGGGAATTCCGTGCGGAACTCTCGCTCTCCAACCAGCAGAACAACTGGTTCATGGGACCGGACATCGATACGACCAAGAGTTACTGGGCCGCAGCGTATACGTACAATTACCAGATCGATCCGGACCACAGCCAATGGATGGGCGGGATGCTCTATCTATGCGATCTGCAGACCGGCGCGGTCCTGAAGACGCAGCCGGTATCGTTCCCGTTCTCCGTCCGCAAAGAACCGGTCATCGCGGAACAATACGTCCTTGCGCAGAACTATCCCAATCCGTTCAATCCTGCCACCACCATCCGG
>JABWAK010000044.1 GCA_013361065.1 Bacteroidota bacterium | reverse complement strand
GGTCAAAGGTGATGCGAATGTGCCAGCACTTCGTCTTGGTACGACGAAGCCTACTCTCGCAGAAGTTCAAATATTGCCTGTCAATGCCAGTGTCAACTTGGGTGAGGCACGGTTCCACATTGATTTTCTCGCAGGTGGTGTGGATACAATCCGTGTTGGCACAGTGGGCGGTGCTCCGGAGCTCCGAGCGATTCCCTATCTTAATCTGCGCGTAACGAACACTACGACCGGTGAGGTTTGGACTCCTGCGGATTCTGGCACTCTATTATCCCCTTACGGAAAATTCTATATGTCCACCATCGTTTATAAATCCGTCAACGGAGTCCGTTCATCGGTGATGGAGAGAGGGTGGAGTAATAAATACTATTTGTCGTCAGTATATCCGAACAATGTCGACACAACATTCTTTGCTCATAAATTTAATATCAACGGGCAGACGATCGCATTCGATCCTTTCAGGACCGCTGGATTCTTCCGTTCCGGTTTTGTTGTTTCGTATAGCTGGGCGCGGATCCCCGATTTTGGTGCTTTGAAAGATTTCGAGAGCGGTGATCAAATCGCGGTCAACTTCAAGGGCGGTATCGCCGGTACGAACGGTGCATCCGCATTGCCGTCGCCGAACTCGAATCTGTTTACAAAGGCAACGAATGCCGCTGTTTCCAAATACACGGAAGCGGTACTCGATCAGATCAAGATCGTTCCCAATCCATATCTTATCGGCCACATCAGCCAGACCACGACGGATGTGCCGAAATTGTTCTTCAACCATCTGCCCCCGGTCTGCACGATCCGGATCTTCAACGTTGCGGGTGATCTGATCAAGACGATCAATCATACCAACGGCACTTCGCAGGAAGTATGGGATCTGCTGAGCGACGGCCGCCAGAAGGTTGCAAGTCAATTGTTGGTCGCACACATCGAAACTCCGGATGGTGCCAAAGTATTCAAAAAATTTGCAGTCATCGTCGGCGGTTTCCGTACGATTGCTGATTAACGACTACGATATGGAGGAAGTAATGAAAATCACTAAAATGAAATACGCGTTCAGCATCATGGTCCTGGCCATGATGTCGGTCGGACTCCTGTATTCACAGTCGGGAACGTCCGGCGGTTCATTCGAAAAGGCCGGCAGCACCGGCTCACAGTTCCTCAAGATCGGTGTCGGCTCCCGTGCCATGGGCATGGGAGGGGCATTCGGCGGTGTCAGCAATGACATCACGGCGCTCTATTACAACCCGGCCGGTATCGCCCGGCTGGGCGGGACCAATCTTGGGGTGGAGTACAATGAGTGGTTCGCCGATATGAAGCACAGCTTCGTCGGTCTCTCCATTCCCATCTCCACGGATTATACACTCGGTGTGAGCGTCCTGATGCTCGATGCCGGGAGCATGGAGATCACAACGATCGAACAGCCCGAAGGCACCGGATCGACGTTCTCGGTGACGGACCTGGCGGTCGGTGTGACCTTTGCAGCCAACATCACGGACCAGTTCTCGTTCGGTATGACCATGAAGTACATCGAGAACAACATCTTCGATCTTACCGCCAGCGGATTCGCGTTCGATGCCGGAACGATCTATGAAGCGGCGATCCAGGGTCTGAAGATCGGTTTCGCGGTCTCCAACCTCGGTGGTGAGTCCGATTTCACCGGTCAGTCGCTGACGGTCCTGTATACGAACCTTGATGAACGGGATGCCGGCATCACCTCGCGTCCGCTCAATGCCACTCTGAACAGCACGCCGTACTCACTGCCGCTCTCCTTCCGCGGCGGTGTCTCCTACGATGTGATGGCTGGAATGGCCGACCAGAGTCTCGTCGTTGCTGCTGATTTCATCCATCTGTCCGACAACCCGGAGAAGTTCAACATGGGTGCGGAGTATGTGTGGAACAACCTGTTCGCCGTCCGCGGCGGGTATCAGATGCGCTACAACGAGTTCGGTCTGACTTTCGGTACCGGCATCAACTTCGAGAATGAGTCGTTCCGCGGCTCGTTCGATTATGCCTACGCCGATCTCGGTATCCTGGGTGCCGCGAACCGCATCGGGTTCCGCTTCAAGTTCTGATCCGTTCTGAGTGCGGGCATCCAATGGGGTGTCCGTGTTCATTCCCGGAACACGACGAGGTATATGCACGGTCTCACCGCCGCGCCTATACCTCGTTCCGTTTCTCACCGTCCTGTTCTTCGGTCCGATGGCAGCTCTCTTTACATTCCTACTGATCTTCTTACAATCGCTCCCTGATGGTCCGCTGATCGTTGAGTCATTCGAACGTCTGTTCCGTCACGTCGGTGCCGCTGCGATCACTGCGGACGAACGGCTGCTGGTCACCGATACCGAGCTTCATACCGTTTCCGTCATCGGGCCCGACAATACGGTCCTGGAGACGATCGGAACGAAAGGGTGGGGGAATGATGCCTTCGATTGGCCGGTGGATATCTCTTCCACGTTTCTGCTGGAGGTGCTGGTGACGGACCGGATGAACGAGCGGGTACAGCATTTCGACAGATCGTTGGTGTATGTTCAGACTGTGGACCGTACATCCCTCGGATCATCACCTCCATTGCATCCGGTCGCCAGTGTCCAGTCCCGACAGGGTGACCTGTACATCCTCGATGAGGAGCAGAATGCCGTGCTGGTGACCGGTCAACGGGGCACGGTCCGCGGAACGTTCACCGCGGGCGGCCGCACTTTCACTGCGCCGAAGGATATAGTGGTGACCATGGACGACCGTCTCTTTGTGCTCGACGGTGAGGGAATACATCAGTTCGATCTGTTCGGTAACTACGCCGGTCTCCTACGCATCACCGGGAACGATCCCTGGGAGTCCATCTCCGAATCCGCCGGGAAACTTGTTCTTGTCTCGCCATCGATGATCCTGGTGAAGGACCTTGAGAGCGGTGCCGAGCAGCGGATCAAACCTTCCGATCTCATCGGAACCACTGTCACGGAGCCGTTCCGGACCGCTCTCCTGACCCGTCAGGGCATCATCGTTTTGACCCCGACCACCCTGTACCGCTGCTCCTTTCCCGGCATCACACGCTGACCCCACGGCAATACCTGCTGCAATGTGCAGATCGTTCCCGCCTGTTCAGGATATTGCTCTGCAGACCCCCTCAGTTCTCTTATAGCATCAGGGGGAAAACTTATTTATATTCAATGACTTCATTGTTCCAGCGGTGAATGACTGCAGAGGATCTATGGCGCTTTTGCGTGAAGATGAGATCGAAGTCCGGATGCACTCGGTACCGGGATGGCATCGGACCGGTGATGTCATCCGTCGTACCGTGATCCTTCCGGATTTCATCCATGCAATGGGATTCGTCCAATCGGTCGCATTGGCGGCAGAACGGGCGGACCACCATCCGGATATCGACATCCGCTGGAACACCGTCTCACTGTCGCTGACGACACACCGGGACGGCGGACTGACAGAGAAGGATTTCTCTCTGGCGCTCCATATCAACTCTATCGTTCCACCACAATCCAAGGAATGACCATGGCCAGCCAACAACGCATCGAAACCCTGAAGGGCCTCATCGCCCAGGATCCGAAGGATTCTTTCTCCCGTTATGCTCTCGCACTGGAATACAGCGGCATCAATGAACCGGTGACCGCCATCGAACTGCTCGAGGAATTGCTGACACTGGACCCGAAGTACCTTCCCGCCTATCATATGCTGGGACAGTTGCTGGGCAAACTGAACCGTACCCCGGACGCGAAGCGGATCTATCGTGCCGGCATCGACCTGGCGACGGAACAGAACGACGAGAAGACCGTCAAGGAACTCCGCGAGGAGTTGGAAGAGCTCGAAGACGAATGGTGACCATCCACATACCGTAAAGGAACCTATGAAACTTCCCAAAGACCAGATCCTCCAGATCTTCAAAGAGACGGATGCATTGCTGGAAGGGCACTTCGTGCTCACGTCCGGACTGCACAGCCCTCACTATTTCCAGTGTGCGAAGGTGCTGCAGTACCCGAAGTATCTGCATCTGCTGGCCGGTGACATCGCGAAGCATTACGAGTACAGCGAGGTCGAAGTGGTCGTCTCTCCGGCGGTCGGCGGCATCGTGGTCGGTACGGAAGTAGGGCGTGTGCTGGGTGTCCGGACGATCTTCGCCGAGCGGGAGAATGGACAGATGAAACTGCGGAGGGGATTCAGTCTCCGCAAAGGGGAGCGTGTGCTGGTCGTGGAGGATGTGGTGACGACGGGCGGTTCCGTAGAGGAAGTGTGCGGCCTTGTGACCGCGGCAGGAGCCACGCTTGTCGGCATCGGATGCATCGTTGACCGGAGCAACGGGAAGGCGAAATTCGACGCGAAGTTCTATTCCGTCATGGAGATGGATGTGCAGACCTATCCTGCGGACGGTGTGCCGGAATCCTTGGCGGCCATTCCAATAACGAAACCGGGCAGCCGCGGACTCCAGGGCTGACCTGTCCATGTATCACCGATCATCCTCCGGGCTGCCGGTCCGGCGACCGCAGCGGTCAGGGGGATGATTTTTTATTCCATCTATGATCGAACCGATCCAGAATATCGTCCGCTCCCTCACCGGCGGCAACCCGCTGCTCTTCCATGCGACCATGGGATTGATCATCGCATTGACGGTGATCGGCTGCGGTAAAGTGGTGAAATGGCTCCTGGCCGTTGTCGGTAAGCGGATCATTGCGAAGACGGAGACCGACCTGGATGATGAGATCCTCGCCATCATCAGTTCACGGCTCATCGCCCTCTCGTCCGTCACCGGTATCTACTTCGGGATGAAGGAGCTCCGGCGGGGACTGACCAAGGACCATGCATTCTTCCTGCAATTCCTGGAGTATGCGGATACCGCGCTGTATCTGCTCACAGTTGTGATCATCGCCTCTGTGGTGATCAGGATCGCACGGACACTCACGACCCACGGCATCAAAGCGGTCTCCGACCGCAGCAGGCATGAGCAGCTGAGTCTCACGCTGGCCCCGCTGGCGAACCGGATCATCAGTATCGTGATCATCGCGCTGACGGCGATCATCGTTCTGGAGCATTTCGGACAGAGCGTGACCAGTCTGGTGACGATCCTCGGTGCCGGTTCCCTGGCACTGGGTCTTGCCGCACAGGATACCATCTCCAATATGATCTCCGGGTTCATCATCATGATCGACCGGCCATTCCGGGTAGGGGACCGGGTGAAGATCCCGAGCGGCGAAACAGGGGATGTCTTCGAGATCGGATTGCGCAGCACCAAGATCCTGGATTTCGATAACAATGTGCTGATCGTGCCGAACAATGAGCTGGTGAAGACGAAGATCGTCAATTTCGGGTATCCCGATACTGAGGTCCGGGTGAATGTGGAGGTGACCGTCGCCTACGGAACGGATGTCCAGCGGATGAAGCGGATCCTGCTCGATCTGGCTGCAACGCATCCCCATGTACTGAAGGACCCTGCGCCGGAGGCCTATCTGATGAAACTGGGGGACTATGGTCTGCATTTCGCACTGCATTGCCGAGTAGCGGAATTCAAACAGCAGTTCCCTGCGGCCGAAGCGATCCGCGTCTCGCTCTATCAGGAACTGACGCGTCAGCGGATCGAAATCCCATACCCGCACCATGTGGTGCACAATACTTATGACAGCACAGAGACCGTTCGCAATCCTCGAACGGGAAAAAAAGTACAGCGGTAAGATCATCGATCTCACCGTCGATCATATCCGGTACCCGTCGGGAACGACCGGTATACGGGAGGTGGTGGAACATCCGGGCGGCGCGGTGATCATCTGCCTGTTTGGAAACGATGACATCCTGCTCGTCCGTCAGTACCGGCATCCCTTCGGGGAGGAAGTCACTGAACTGCCTGCCGGCAAACTGGATGCCGGGGAGGACCCGCTTGTGTGTGCACAGCGCGAACTGCGCGAGGAGACCGGATACGGTGCCCGTCAATGGGAGAAACTGACCGCTCTCTATGCCACCCCCGGTTTCTGTGACGAAGTGCTCCATCTGTTCCTGGCACGCGATCCCTTTCCTGAGGCGTCGGGTCAGGCGTTGGAGGAAGGGGAATCCTCGCTGCGGGTGCACCGTGTTCCGCTGCGTGACGCGATCGCGATGATCGAACGACGCGAGATCGTGGACGGAAAGACCATTGCCGGCATCCTGCTGGCGGACCGAAAGAGACAGAACCTATGAACGTCGTTGAACTCATCCGAAAGAAACGGAACGGCCTCGAGCTCGCTTCCGCCGAACTCCGCTACATCATCGAAGGGTATGTGAAGGGGACCGTGCCCGATTACCAGGTCTCCTCCTTCCTGATGGCGACCTATTTCCGTGGAATGACGAAGGATGAGACGCGGGAGTTCACCCGACTGATGCTCCATTCCGGCGATGTGCTGGACCTCCAGTCGATCCCGGGTGTGAAGGTGGACAAGCATTCCACCGGCGGCGTGGGCGACAAGATCTCGCTGCCGCTGGCGCCGATCGTGGCCGCCTGCGGTGTACCGGTGCCGATGATCAGCGGCCGCGGACTCGGTCATACCGGCGGGACCCTCGACAAACTGGAATCGATCCCCGGCTTCCGGACCGACCTGAGCATCGAAGAATACAAGGCAGTGATCGCCGACCTCGGTCTGGTGATGATCGGTCAGACGAAGGAGATCGCCCCGGCGGACAAGAAGATGTACGCTCTGCGCGATGTGACGGCAACAGTGGAATGCATCCCGCTGATCGCCGGGAGCATCATGAGCAAGAAGCTGGCGGAAGGGATCGATGCTCTGGTGCTGGATGTGAAGACAGGACGCGGCGCATTCATGCAGACATACGAACGGTCCCTGGAACTTGCCAAGGCATTGGTGGAGATCGGCACCGGTTTCGGCAAACGGACGGTCGGATTCATCACCAATATGGACCAGCCGCTGGGCTATGCGATCGGGAACTGGGTGGAGACGGAGGAGTCGATCGCTTGTCTCCACGACGCAGGACCCGCGGATGTGATGGAACTGACCTATGTGCTGGGCGGGATGATGGTGGTACTGGGTGGGAAGGCTTCGACACTCGACGAAGGAATGGCACGCTGCCGTGCTGCCGTGCAGAACGGATCGGCCTTCGAGAAGTTCGTTGCCCTCGTGCAGCGGCAGGGCGGCGATGTCTCCTACATCCATCATCCGGAACGGTACCCGGTCTCCCGTCACCGTGAGACCATCACCGCACCGCAGGACGGTTTCGTGACCTCCATCGACTCCCTTGAACTAGGATTGTCGGTGATCGGTCTGGGGGGTGGACGGACCGCGGTGGATGATATCATCGATCCGAAAGCCGGGATCCTGCTGAAGAAGAAGGCAGGCGACGCTGTCCGCGCCGGCGAGGTGATCGCCGAATGCCGCACGGACAACAGCGCGGCACTTGAAACGCTCACGAAGAGGATCGCCGCTGCCTATTCCTTCGGGACGGAAGCACCGAAGACAGAACCGCTGGTGCTGAGCATCGTTGATGCCGATGGCGTGCGGCCTTTTCCTCTCAACCGTTGAACCACCAGCCATGACCAGCCACAGGACGGACATCTCCGCATGATGACCGGCGTCGTCGCAGCATATCTCCGGACGCCCCGGGTGAAGGCCGCAGGGACCATCTATCTCCTCCTTGCGGCAGTGCTGTCGCAAACCCCGCTGTTCAATTACCTTGGTTACGAGTTCTCCGCCGCCATGACCGTGCCTGCGGCGTTCATCGCAGGATACCTGACATTGCATTGGCTCTCCCGTCACCGGACCATCCCGATGACAGGGCGGCAATGGCTGCAGGTGACCGGGGTCTATTGTACGGTCAACGGGCTGCTGCTGTTGATCCCGTTCGGCATCATCGCACTGAATGCCATCGTCGTCAAGAACTGCTCGTTCGGACTCGGTGTCGTTTATTATCTCCTCCTTCCTGTCGTCACGATGGTCCTGGCTGTGGCGCTTGCTGCCGTGACCGGCATGGTGTTCCGCCGTCCATATATCGTGTACACGATCATCGTGACTGCACTGCTGCTTCAGATCCTCTTCATCACGCTCCTGCAACCGCAACTCTACGCCTACAATTTCATCCTGGGATTCTTCCCGGGCATCACGTACGATGAGACACTGACCGATCTTCGTCTGCTCATCCTCTACCGCGCATTCACACTCGTTGCAGCGGTGACGCTCTTCGCGTTCTTCTTCATCCTGCTCCGGACCACCGGACCGCATGACCGGTTGACTGACATCGTGCGCCGCATGCGCCGTACGGCGGCCCGTGACCGGGTGCTGTGGGGTGCCGTGCTCACCGGTGCGGCGGTCCTGGGTGCTGCTCATCTCTATCGTGACGACCTGGGATTCGAACAATCCGCAGAATACATTCAAAGCGCTCTGGGAAGGCGGTCGGAATCAGCGCACTTCATCGTCTACTACCGTCAGGAGGACCATGCCGCCGCCTCCATGCAGCGGCTGAAAGCGGAGATGGAATACCATTACCGTGTGGTGACGGACCGGCTTGGTGCGGCACCGCAGGAGAACGGGAAGATCGCCGTCTATCTGTATCCCGACGCTGCATGGAAACAGCGGTTCATCGGTACCGCCAACACCAATATCGCGAAACCGTGGCTGCGGGAGATGCATCTGACCGTCGGGACATTCGCAGGCTCGTTCCGGCACGAACTTGTGCATATCATCGCCGGTGAGTTCGGCGCACCGCTGATCCGGGCGAGCGTGCGGATGGGCCTGAACGAAGGATTGGCGGTCGCAACGGATTGGGATGAAGGCATGTTCTCACCGCATGAGTATGCTGCCGCGCTGATGCGGGAGGGACGATTGGACGATGCGGCCCGGCTGTTCACACTGACCGGATTCGCCTCCCGGTCCAGCACGTATGCATACATCGTCTCCGGTTCCTTCATCCGGTATCTGATCGAGCGCTTCGGGAGCGAGCGGGTGCGTGAGGTCTTCCCGCGAGGAACATTCGTGACCGTGCTCGGTGCACCGCTGGAGGAACTGATGGGGGAGTGGAAAGCATTCCTGAGGACAGTGGATGCGTCCGACATCCCGCCGGTCACGGTCGATGCATTGTTCTCCTCTCCCTCGATCCTCTATAAGGTGTGTCCCCGGACCGTCGCAGAACTGAACCGGACGGCCGCAGACGATTTGCGGAACGGCCGGTTCGCCGATGCCGAGCGTTCCTATGTGACCTCATTCGATTTTGCGCCATCCATCCCTGCGCTGCGGGGATTGTTCCATGCGCTGAACGCACAAGGAAAGGAACAGGAAACAACTGCACGATATGCCGCGCTCACGAACGGTTCCCTGCTGCGCTCAAGTCCGCCGATCCTGTTGGCCCTCGGCGATTCCTATCTGTTGCAGGGGATGCAGGATAGTGCCGCGGCTGTATATCAACGGGTGACGGCGATGCACTATTCCGAGTGGTTCACCGAAGCAGCGTTGCTGCGCTCCCAATACATGCGTGATGCGGTCGATGCAGCTGCCTTCCGGACGATCTTCTATGGGAGTGTGACCGCCGAACGACGCGCTGCCGTGCTGGACAGTCTTCATCGTTCCATGCCGAATGCTGTATCCTTGCTCTATCATCAGGCCGCATTGTCGGATTCATCCGTCCGTCCGGCGTTCAACGGACTTCCGGAAGGATTGATGTATGCCGGACTGGTCAGAGCAGCCGAACGCTCGATGGAACGCGGAGCGTTCGAAGAAGCGAAAGCTTTGTTCTGGGAGGCCAAGAACAACGCACCGACCCGTGTTCTCGCTGACCGGCTGGATGAACGGATCGAGTTGTGTGATTTCACCATGACGGAGCTGCAATGAGGCGCTCGATCCCATTCCTCCTGCTGGTATTGATGGCAGGATGTTCGACAGGAAGCGAGACCGTCCAGGATTGCTTCGGTACGGAGCGATTCCGCAGGACCGTCAGTCCGTCCTTCACCACATTCGTGATGAACGTCCGGACCGCCTCCGGACCGAGGACCGATCTGTACGTCCAGCTGCCGTATCAGCAGCTCCGGTTCGAGAAGAAGGGAAACGGCTTTCGTGCGTCGTACACCGTCACGTTCCTGGTGCGGGACAGCAGCGGCGCGATGGTCACAACAAAGGAAGCAGAACGAATCATCCAGGTGCGGACATACGAGGAGACGGTGTCGCCGCGGTTCGACCTGTTCTTCCAGTCATTCCTCCCCGGTCCCGGTGCATTCAGTGCTGAGATCACCGCTGTGGACGGGCTGTCGAATCTCCGGTACCGCACACTAGTACCATTCCGGACCGACGATCAGCAGCACACGTTGAAAGCGAGTACTGTCCTTTTCCTGGATGGGATTCAGCGCAGCCCTGATGGATTGGTTCTCCGACCGATGCTGCCGGAATCCTTCTCGCTGCTCCGAGATTCGCTCGGAATGTATCAGGAGTTCTACGGACTGGAGGCGGGGGATTCGCTTGTTATCTCAGATTCTTACGGGATCCATCGTGCTCACGGGAAAGGGACAGCGGCATCGACCGCCATGAATCCCCCGTATTATACTGCGGCGGATCGATGCCAGGACAACTATGATTCAACGGTCTATACCAGTGATACGGCCGTAGCGGTGGTCCGCGGCGGTATGCGATCCGTCGTGCGGTTCCATCCGGTTCCGGCGAGCGGGGGGAGTGAGATCCGCCGAACGATCATCGCACGGTCCGCCGGCAGAACGGATACACTCACGGTGCAACGGCAGATCTTCCGCAGGGATCACCGGCTCCGCATGTCCCTAACATTGGACGAAGTGACGCGGGGACTGCAGTACATCATGCGCAGCACGGAGTTCGATTCACTGCTGGCTGTGCAGGGTGCTGAACGGCTTCAACGGATCGAACGGTTCTGGATGCGCCGGGGCGGTTCCGAACGGCAGCGGGAGTTCGAGCGCAGGATGGTGGAGGCGAACAAGCTCTTCTCCACCTGTGTGGACGGCAGTGAGACGGCAATGGGGATCGTCTATCTGGTGTGCGGTGCACCGGACTTCATCGAATGCCGTAATCCGTACACCGAGACCTGGGTCTATACGATCGGGGACCGGGCCTTTCCGATCCAATTCCGAAGGGAGGAACGGGGTTCGCAGCATTATGCGCTCCATCCGTTCTCCATGAATGAATATATCTGGCAATACTTCATCGACCGCTGGAGGCGGTACCAATGAACTTCCGTCGTATCCTCCTGACCAGGATGAAATACATCGGCGATGTGGTCCTCACCACGCCGATCATCCGCGCGCTGCGTGACGCGTATCCGGACGCCCATCTGGCGTACCTCGGTGATGCCAAAGCGGTATCCTTGCTGCGGAACAACCCGTACCTGGATGAGATCATACCATTCGACTTCAAGAACGATCACTTCCTGTATCAGGCCTCCATGTATTGGAGGATGTTCCGGGGGAACTACGATCTGACGATCGATCTGTACAGCAATCCCCGAAGTGCATTGATGACCTTCGCCACCCGTGCGATGGTGCGGATCGGCGGGGATACCCGCGGCCGGGGAAAGTTGTACACCATCCGGGTCGGTGATGACGGTACGCTGAAATCGGCCATCCTCCATCACTACCAGTCATTGAAGCCGTTGGGCATCGCACCCTCGCACACCAGAACCGAGATCTTTCTTGATGATGCGGAGAAGGCGGAAGCGTCTGCACTGCTGGGCTCCCTTGGCGTGGACGGCTCCAGACCGATCGTGGCACTCCATCCCGGAGCGACATGGCCGAACAAAGTATGGCTGAAGGAGCAGTTCCGCGGATTGATCGGGAGATTGCTCGCTGAATCGGAATGTGACGTCCTTTTGAGCCCCGGACCGAATGATGGTGCACTGATGGACTACCTGCGGGAAGGATACCGGAACCGTGTCCATCCTTTGCCGCTGCTGCCGGTCCGTGAACTTGCGGCGGTCCTGTCGCACTGCCGGGTATTCGTTGCGAACGACTGCGGACCGATGCATATCGGCGTTGCCGTCGGCGCAAAGACCATCGGGATCTTCGGTCCGGAGCCGCCGGAGATCTGGTTCCCGTACGACCGCAGCGCCGGTCATCTGCCGATGTTCCGGAAGCTGGAGTGTTCTCCGTGCCGGACGACCGCCTGCCACCGGCAGGGGGCAGGGTTCATGGAATGCATGACATCGATCACCGTTAACGATGTCCTTCACGCGGTAAAGGAACGATTGTAGATGGCCTTTGAGAGAAAGAACATACCGCAGCCTCCGCCGGAGACCGTTCGCGCGATCCTCGACCGCATCATCTATTACAATAATGAGAATTCATATCTGATCGGTGCATTCGACGGCGGTGGAAAGCGGTTCACGGCCGTGGGATACGTGCATGACCCGCGCGACGGCGAAGAATACTCGTTGTCCGGTCGCTGGACGACCCATGCCAAGTACGGGAAGCAGTTCGCCATCGAGAATTATGAGGCCCATCTGCCCAGTTCCGAGGTCGGGATCGAGCAGTATCTCTCGTCAGGCCTGATCAAAGGGATCGGACCTTCCCTGGCGGAACGGATCGTGGAGAAGTTCGGCTCACAGACGCTGGATGTGCTCAACAATCATCCGGAGAAGCTGATGCAGGTGGAGGGGATCGGGAGGAAGAAGTATGCTGCCATCAGTTCCGCACTGGGGGCGATGAAGGAGATGCAGGAGACGATGGTCTTCCTGAAATCCCACGGAATCACGACCGGCACCGCGATACGGCTCTATAAGTTCTACGGGAAAGCGGTCGGCGAGGTGCTGCGGACCAATCCCTATCAGGTCATCGATGATGTCCCCGGTATCGGTTTCCAGACCGCGGATGAGATCGCACGGAAGATGGGAGTGAAGGAAGAGAGCATCTACCGTCTGACGGCAGGTGTGCGTTTCGTGCTGGATGATGCATGCCGGGCGGGCGGACATTGCTTCCTGCCGAAGGATGAGCTGGCAGAACGTGCGGCAGGACTGTTGGCTGTCGATGAGGCGAAGATCGTCCGTGCCGTGACATCGGCAGTGGAGGGCGGATACCTCATCCTGGAAGGGGATGCGGTCTTCCCGCTGAAACTCTATGAATCCGAGGACCAGTCCGCACGGAAACTGCTGCACCTGCTGCACAAAGGGGAACGGCCGCTCGATCAGAAGAAACTCTATGCCGCATTGAAGCATGTGGAGAAACGGCACGCGATCGAGTTCGATGAGAAACAGCGTCAGGCGGTGGTCGGCGCCGTGCTGAATCCGGTCACGATCCTGACCGGGGGGCCGGGAACAGGCAAGACCCTCTGTGTGAACGGTATGATCGAACTGGCGGATGAACTGGGGATGCGGTACACCCTCTGTGCGCCGACCGGCCGCGCCGCGAAGCGTCTCTCCGAAGTGAGCGCACGGGAGGCGAAGACCATCCACCGGCTGCTGGAGTTCGATCCGAACAGCGGTGCGTTCCGGAAGGGGAC
Organism: Bacteroidota bacterium; assembly: GCA_013361065.1. Taxonomy (GTDB): domain Bacteria; phylum Bacteroidota; class Ignavibacteria; order UBA10030; family UBA8401; genus UBA8401. Next base: position 8,671 of record JABWAK010000044.1, on the reverse strand, counting down.
GGACGATCCCATCGATGCCGACATCGTCATTGTGGACGAGGTCTCCATGGTGGATGTACAGTTGTTCGCAGCGCTGCTCAATGCCGTGCCGCCGGAATGCCAGCTGGTGCTGGTCGGTGATGTGGACCAGCTCCCGTCCGTCGGTCCCGGCCAGGTGCTGCGCGACCTGATCGGCTCCGGCGTCCTGACGGTGATCCGTCTGAGTATGATCTTCCGTCAGTCGGAACGGAGTACCATCATTACGAATTCGCACACCATCAACAGCGGCGGGGAGCCGGAGTTCGCGGAGGATTTCCAGTTCATCGATGCCGACACGCCGGAACAGATCCAGTCCCATGTCGTGGGACTCTGCTCGACGGTCCTGCCGCAGAATTTCCAGTACGATCCGTTGACGGATATCCAGGTGCTCTCGCCGATGAACAATACCCTCTGCGGCGTGAAGGAGCTGAACAAGAAACTCCAGCACGTGCTGAACGGGAAGGCAACGGTCTGCTGGCAGGGGAGCGAGCGGAAGTTCCTTCTGAATGACAAAGTGATGCAGCTGCGGAACAACTACGAGAAAGAGGTCTACAACGGGGATATCGGGACCGTGATCGGGTACGATAAGGACGAGGGGGCGTTGTATGTGAACTTCTACGGACGAAGGATCGATTACTCCTATGATGACCTGGACCAGCTGGCGCTGGCGTATTCCACGACCATCCATAAGAGCCAGGGGAACGAGTTCAATGCCGTGGTCATCCCGCTGAGCATGTCCCATTACATCATGCTGCAGCGCAACCTGTTGTATACGGCGGTCACCCGGGCGAAACAGCGGCTGTTCCTGGTCGGACAGCGAAAGGCACTGGCCACGGCCATCAACAATGCCGATACGCGCCTGCGCAACACCCATTTGCTCCGCCGGCTTACACGGTTCCTCTGACACGGGTGCGGGTGCCGTGTTGGGGCGGACCGGAATCATTCCTATATTACAGCGATGACAATGCAAGGAAACCTATGAAACGACTCCATTCACCCTGGCGATCCCGGTATATCGCAACCTTCAAGAACGAACGGCCCCGCAAGGGGGAATCGCTCTTCACCCGTATCGCCCGCCAGAAGACCGATGCAAAGAACCTGGTCATCGTCCGGAAGCAGCATTGCTTCGTGATGATGAACCTCTATCCCTACAACAGCGGACATCTGATGGTGGTGCCGTATCAGCAGACCTCCGAATTGAGCGCATTACCGGCTGAGACGATGACGGAGATCATGATGACCGTCAGCGAGATGACGGAAGTGCTGACCGAAGTGCTGAAGCCGCACGGATTCAACTTCGGCGCCAATTTGGGGCGCGTGGCGGGTGCCGGGATCGATGACCATGTCCACTTCCATATCGTTCCCCGCTGGAACGGGGATACGAACTTCATGCCGACCCTCGGTGATGTGAAGGTGGTATCGGATGATATGCATGCGACGTATAAGAAGATCGTTGCGGTCCTCACGCGTCGGAAGAAGAAGAGGACAGCATGAGAATCCTCGGTGCCCTCCTGATCACGTTGATCATTACTGCTCACCTTGCTGCGCAAGATCAGCATCGTGCCGTTGCAGAACGGCTGAAGGACCAGGCTTTGACCGACATGGCATCCTATGAGATGCTCAAAGAGCTGACCAGTACGGCCGGACATCGTTTGAGCGGGTCTGTCGGATATGAGAAGGCGGTCCGCTGGGCACAGCAGCGGTTGACGGATGCCGGTGCAGATTCTGTCTGGACCGAACCGGTCATGGTACCGCACTGGGAACGGGGACCGATCGAGAAGGCATTCGCCCGGAGCGGGAAGCGTACGGTTGAATTGACGGTCTGTGCCTTAGGAGGATCCGTCGGGACGGAGAAGAATGGTGTCACCGGACGGGTGATCGAGGTCCGTTCCTTCGAGGAGGTCCGTGCATTGGGGGAGAAGGCCAGGGGAGCGATCATCTTCTTCAATCGTCCGTTCGATAGGACGCGGGTGAATACCGGCGAAGCGTACGGCGGTGCTGTGAATCAGCGTTCCAGCGGCGCCATCGAAGCGGCGAAAGTGGGCGCTGCCGGTGTTCTTGTCCGCTCTATGACCAACGCCATCGATGACGAGCCGCATACCGGAATGATGCGGTACGATCCTGCGGTGCCGAAGATCCCCGCCGCCGCCGTCAGCACACTGGATGCTGATGCATTGAGCGCGATGATCAGAGGCGGAAGCGATATCACTGTAACGCTGCGTTTAAGTGCACGGTCTTTCCCCGATGTGCTCTCCTCCAATGTGATCGCAGAGATCCGCGGTTCGGAGCATCCGGATCAGATCGTGCTGGTCGGCGGTCATCTTGATGCATGGGATAAAGGAACGGGAGCCCATGATGACGGCAGCGGTGTCGCCCAGAGCATCCAGGTGATCCGTCTGATGAAGAAACTCGGTCTCCGTCCGAAACGGACGATACGCGTGGTGCTCTTCGCCAATGAAGAGAATGGGTTGAAGGGGGCGCTTGCCTATGCCGCCAGGGAGCAGAATACGCGGGAACGGCATATCGCTGCGATCGAAAGTGATGCCGGCGGCTTTATGCCGAGAGGATTCGGTGTGACTGCAGATTCAGCGTCATTTGCGAGGTTGAGCCGGTATGCAGCGCTGCTGGAAGTAGCCGGTGCCGGAAGAGTGACTGCCGGGGGCGGGGGTGCTGATATCGGTCCGTTGAAACCGTTCGGAACGGCACTCATCGGCTTGAGTCCTGAGTCCCAGCGCTACTTCGATTATCATCATTCGAATCATGATACGATCGACAAAGTGCATCCGCGTGAGCTGGAACTGGGGGCAGTGGCGATGGCAATCTTGGCGTGGGCGATCGCTGAAGATGGATTATAAGGTATCGTTCCTGAAAGCAAAAGGGCGGCTATAGCCGCCTTTTTTATTTTAAAAATAGTACTTGACAAATTACTACTAATTAGTTATATTTGAATTAGTAAATAATTAACTTAAAAGAGACAAAATGAAAACAACCAAAAAATACGGAAATAAAGCAGAATTGGCCCTTTCTCTTTGGGTCAAATTAGCCCGTTCCAGCGATACCATGGCGATGCTGACTTCGAAAGACATCGACCGGTATGGTGTGACAGTCTCCCAGTTCGGAGTCATCGAATCCCTGGGTCATCTCGGTCCGATGAAGATCGGAGAGATGTGTTCCAAGAAGCTAATGACCGGCGGGAATATGACCGTGGTGGTCGATAACCTGGAGAAACTCGGTCTGATCGAGCGGGTGAAGGACCCGGAGGACCGGCGGGCATCCATCATCCGGTTGACCCCGCAGGGCGAAGCAAAGTTCGCAGAGATGTTCCCGGCCCATGCACAGTTCGTGGAAGAACAGATCTGGGGCTCTCTCTCCGATACGGAGATCGAACAGTTGTCTGAACTTCTGAAGAAACTCGGATGTTCCCTGAAAATGAAATTATCCCAACTCAATACCCCATCACATTCCTAAAAGGAGTTTTTCCATGAAGATCCTCACCACCGTCGTCGCCCGCGTCCTCTTTGCGCTCCCGTTCCTCGTTTTCGGTCTGATGCATGTTGCTGCCGGACAGAATATGGCGATGATGATCCCTTCCTTCCTGCCCGGCGGAGTCCTCTGGGTCTACCTGACCGGTGTCGCATTGATCGCCGGCGGATTGAGCCTCATCATCAATAAGCTTGCAAAAGAGGCGCTGATCGGACTCTCGGTATTCCTTATTGCCGTTGTTGCGACCGTTCATGTTCCCGGCGTTTCCAATCCCGATCCGATGATGCAGCAGATCGCCATGTCCGGTCTTCTCAAAGACATCGGTCTCCTGGGCGGCGCACTGGCATATCTCGGATCCTACAGCAAATAACAATCACCACATACTCCACATTATTAGAAGGACCATGTTCATGAAACAGCTTTCCCTCTCCCTGCTTCTCCTGTTGGCCGTTACCTCCATCGTTCCTGCGCAGAACAAATGGAAAGTGGACAAGACCCATACGATGATCAACTTCACCGTCTCCCACATGGTGATCTCCGAAGTGACCGGTTCGTTCAACGAGTTCGATGCGACGCTCGAGAACACCAAGGACGATTTCTCCGATGCGAAGATCAATGTCGCGATCAAAGCGAAGAGCATCGATACCGGTACGGAAGGCCGTGACAACCATCTCCGCAGTGCAGACTTCTTCAATGCAGCGGTGGACAGCATCATCACCTTCGTCAGCACCAAGGTCGAGAAGACCGGAGCGGACACGTACAAGATCCACGGAACGCTCACCATGCGAGGCGTCTCGAAAGAGGTCATTCTCGAGGCCAAGAACAAAGGAAAGATAAAAGGGATGCGCGGCATGGTCACCGCATTCAAAGCCAGCACCACCATCAACCGTAAGGACTGGGGATTGAACTGGAACCGTTCCATTGAAGCGGGCGGACTGCTCGTCGGTGAGAATGTGGATCTGTCCATCCTCGTCGAGTTCGTTGAAGCAAAAAGCTGATACAGTACACCATACTCACACACACCGATACGAAAGAACCCATCATGTCAAACGCAGTAGAACAGAATGCCGCCGTCGAGACCACCAAGAACTGGACCATCGACGTTGCCCATACCAACATCAATTTCACCGTGTCGCACATGGTCATCTCCGAAGTGACCGGTACGTTCAAGGAATTCAGCGGGACCGTCACCGCAGCGAAGGATGACTTCAGCGATGCCGTGATCTCTGTGACCATCAATGCCAAGAGCATCAACACCGAGAACAACGACCGTGACAACCACCTGCGCAGCGCTGACTTCTTCGATGCGGAGAATCATCCCGTGCTGACGTTCACCAGCACTGCTGTGAAGAACAACGGCGGCGGGAAGCTTGCCATCACCGGTGACCTGACCATGCGGGGCGTGACCAAGTCCGTGGTGCTGGATACCAAATACAAAGGCCAGATGGTCAATCCCTGGGGTCAGATCGTTGCAGCCTTCAAAGGGACTACGACACTCAACCGCAAGGAGTGGGGTTTGATGTGGAATGCCGCTCTGGAAGCCGGCGGATTCCTGGTCGGAGAAGAGATCGAATTGACCCTGAACATTGAACTGAATCAGGCGAAATAAGGGCCTTATGACGCGTCCTGTACGTTTCATCGGTATTTCCGGCAGCCTTCGGGCCGGGTCGACCAACACCGCACTGCTCCGCGCAGTGCGGTCGTTGGTGCCGGAAGGGGTCGAGTTCTCCATCGCCGATATCGGTTCCCTGCCGCTGTTCAATTCTGACCTGGAAGCGGACGGGCCGGTCCCGGCCGTTCAGTCGTTCAAACAACAATTGCGGGAATCCGATGCATTGGTCATCGCATCCCCGGAATACAATTATTCGATCCCCGGTGTGCTCAAGAATGCACTGGACTGGGCTTCGCGGGGGAAGGATTCCCCGCTCCAGAACAAACCGGTCGCCATCATGGGAGCGACACCCGGGATGATGGGCACCGTGCGGATGCAGATGCATCTGCGTCAGGTGTTCCTGTTCAATAACATGCGTCCGGTGAACAAGCCGGAGGTCTTCGTGGCGCAGGCACCGTCCAAATTCGATGCCGAAGGCCGGCTGACCGATGAGCGGACCGCAGAGACCATCCGCCAGCAGATGCAGGCATTGTCCGATCTTGCACGGCAGTGAACAATAGTGGAGGGTGCTATGGTGACTTTCAATAAGCGGTATTCGAACGGTGACGGTACGGTCCTCTGGAATCCGGAGCGGTGCATCCACTCCGGACATTGTGCCCGCAGTTTGCCGGTCGTGTTCCGTCCGCGGCAAACACCGTGGATCACCCTGGAGGGGACGGCGACCGACGATATCGTCCGTGTGGTAAAGGGATGTCCGTCCGGTGCGCTGCAGTGGGAGGAAGGACGGTTGGAACAATGACAGCGCCTATCATCGGAATCCATCATATCACGGCGATGGCAAGTGATGCCCAGCGGAACATCGATTTCTATGTCTCCGTGCTCGGGCTCCGTCTCGTCAAGCGTTCCATCAATCAGGATGCACCGGATGTCTATCATCTCTACTATGGTGACGAGACCGGTACGCCGGGGACCGCCATGACCTTCTTCCCGTTCGGAAGAGCGGCGCGGGGGACGCGCGGGAGCGGAGAGATCTCCCGCGTTGCATTCGCCGTTCCGCCGTCGTCGCAGTTATACTGGACGCAGCGTCTGAGATCCTTCGGGATCGCTGTGGATGGACCGAACACACAATTCGGTGAACCGGTGCTGACATTCCCGGACCCGGACGGACTCCTGATCGAACTGGTGTTCACAGAACGGCAGACGCTCCGCGCACCGTGGAAGCAAGGTCCGGTGCCGTCCGAGCATGCCATCAAAGCGTTCTATGGTGTTACTATGAATCTGTCCGATGCCGGACCGACGGAGGAAGTGCTCCGTGACCTGCTGGGTGCCGCCATTGTTTCCCGTGAAGGGAACAGGATGCGGTACAGCATCGGGGTCGGGGACCATGCAGCGATGATCGATCTCATCGCAGATGCAACGATGCCCCATGCGCGCCAATCGGCTGGCTCGGTGCACCATATCGCCTGGCGGGTGACCGATGATGCATCGGAGGAATACTGGCGGTCGAAAGTTGAAGAGCATGGTCTGGCACCGACCGAAGTGATCGACCGGTTCTATTTCCATTCCATCTATTTCCGTGAACCGGGCGGTATCCTGTACGAGATCGCCACGGACAATCCCGGTTTCACCGTGGATGAACCGCTGGAGTCTCTTGGCAGCAAGCTTGTCCTGCCGCCGTGGTACGAGGTGCACCGGAGTGCGATCGAACGGTCGCTCCCGCCGATCCATCTGCCGGAACGGAGGGATCTCCAATGAAGTTGATCCGGATCCCGGCAGCAGCCGGCTCCTTGCACCATGCGGAGATGGTGGTCAACGCGGGGGAGGACCTCGGTTCGGCTTCCGCAGCAGTGATCATGCTGCATGGCCGAGGGGCCACCGCCGACAGTATCATCGGGCTCTCGTCATACCTTCCTGCGAGCGGAATTGCGTATATTGCTCCGCAGGCAACAGGGAATGTGTGGTACCCCTATAGTTTCCTTGCTCCCATTGAGCAGAATGAGCCGTGGTTGAGTGCTGCATTGAACAGAGTGTCAGAGATCGTGGACCATACCGTACGTGCAGGGATCCCGGAACGAAAGATCATGCTTCTGGGTTTCTCACAGGGAGCGTCCCTGTCGCTGGAATGGACCGCACGGAATGCGCGCCCGATCGGTGCGGTGTTCGGACTCAGCGGCGGTTTGATCGGTCCGTTGGGGGCGTTGCGCACGTATCCGGGTCGTTTGGACGGTACCACCGCATTCCTGGGATGCAGCGATGTCGATTTCCATATCCCGAAAGAACGGGTCAGAGAGAGTGCAGACGTGCTCACAGCGATGAACGCTGCGGTGACCATGCGGCTCTACCCGGATATGGACCATACCGTGAATGATGATGAGATCGCCTTCGTGCGGCAGACGGTCGAAGGGATCGCGGGAACATAATGTATATCCTCTATCGGGCTGACGAACGTCAGAACACCACCGGACTCTGGGGCGCCTCCGCTGATACCTTCTTTGCATCGGAGCAGGAACGCTACCTTGGATTCGGAACATTGGTCCAGGTCACCCATACCACACTGAACGTGAACGGCGGCAACTCCGGGATGATGCTGCACCGGAACATGGAACTGGTCGATATCATCCTGAGCGGGTCCGTCGGTTTCCAGGACAGCTTCGGCGGCAGTTCCAACTTCCCGGGGAACACGCTGCAGGTGATCTCGGCAGGGAAAGGGATCTATCAGACAGAGTTCAATGCAGGGGAGACGGAAGCAGAATCACTGCGTATCGGATTCCTCCCGAACGGACTGAACACGGCGCCAATCAAGACCAAAGGTCTGTTCGATCTGCAGGAGCATCCCGATGCATTGGTCGAACTCGTGTCGCCGAACAATCCGGCATCGCTCACCGTCCGGCAACAGGCGGCTGTATTGATGGGACGGTTCGACGCCGGGAAACATATCGGTTATACGCTCAACAATAGTGATGTCGGTCTGTTCGTCTATGTCATCAACGGCGTTGCTGCCGTGCAGCAGCAGGTGCTGCGCCGGGGCGATGCTCTGGCGGTGTCCGGCGAGGAACAGATCATGATCCACACGGCCGAACGCTCCACGCTGCTGGTCATCGAAGTCACCATCAATGAATGAGGGAAGCATGAAGACATACATGGTCGAAGTGGGACTGCCGTTCTCACCGCCGCAGGAGTTCTTTGCACTGATCCCGGCGCAGCGCGCTATGGTTGTGGACCTGCTGATGAAGCGGAAGTTCCTGAGTTATACCCTGGCGGCCGACCGGTCGAAGGTCTGGATCGTCATGGTGGCGGAATCCGAAGAGGATGCCCGTCTGCTGCTGCAGAAACAGCCGATGGACCGGTACTTCCGGTACTCGTTCACAGAACTGATGTTCCACGATATGGCGGGAGCGCTCTTCCCGTCCGTCTCCCTCAACTGAACCGGATATGGAACGACGGGATTTCCTCACTGCGCTGCTGTCGTTCCCTTTGCTGGGAGGTACTATGAACCTGCATGAACTGAAGAATATCACGGATGACCTCGGCGCATCGGATCGTATGCCGCTCCTCTTC